>JANOYZ010000107.1:0-3727 GCA_031429135.1 Novosphingobium sp.
GTCGCATTACCGAGTATTTTGCAGAACTTGAGCGAAGGGGTCATCCGACGAGGCATTCGCCGGCCAAACACTAGTCTTCACGGCACCAGCACCGTGTCGCGCGCGACCAGGTCGGTTTCGGGATAGTCGAGGGTGAAGTGCAGCCCGCGGCTTTCGTGGCGCTTGAGCGCGCTCTGGACGATCAGGTCGGCGCATTGCAGCAGGTTGCGCAGCTCGATCAGATCGGTCGAGACGCGGAAGTGGCCGTAATAGTCCTCGACCTCCCCGGTCAGCATCTTGATGCGGTGCGCCGCGCGCTCCAGCCGCTTGGTGGTGCGCACAATGCCAACGTAGTTCCACATGAAGCGGCGGATCTCGGCCCAGTTCTGGTGGATGATCACCTCTTCGTCCGAATCGGTGACGCGGCTTTCATCCCAGCCGCGCACTTTTGGCGGGGCATCGAAGCTGTCCCAGCGCGTCAGGATATCCGCCGCCGCCGCCTCGCCGAAGACGAAGCATTCGAGCAGCGAGTTGGAGGCAAGGCGGTTGGCCCCGTGGAGCCCGCTTTCGGTGCATTCGCCGACGGCATAAAGCCCCGGCAGATCAGTGCGCCCGGTCAGATCGATCAGCACACCGCCGCAGGTATAGTGCTGAGCTGGCACCACCGGGATAGGCTCCCTGGTCATGTCAATGCCGAGCGACATCAGCTTTTCATAGATGTTCGGAAAGTGCTCGCGAACGAATTCGGGGGGCTTGTGACTGATGTCGAGGTGGACATAATCAAGCCCGTCGCGCTTGATTTCGGCATCGTTGGCCCGCGCCACGACATCGCGCGGGGCGAGTTCGGCGCGGGCGTCATAATCAGGCATGTAACGGTGCCCGGTGCGCGGGTTAAGCAGGTGCCCGCCTTCGCCGCGCACCGCCTCGGTAATCAGGAAGTTCTTGACCTCAAGATTATACAGGCAGGTCGGGTGGAACTGCATCATCTCCATGTTGGAGGCCCGCGCTCCGGCGCGCCAGGCCATGGCAATGCCATCGCCGGTAGCCCCGCGCGGTGCGGTGGAGAACTGATAGACACGGCCCGCGCCGCCCGTGGCCAGCACGGTAGCCCGCGCGGTGTGCGCTTCAACCCGTCCGGTCTTTTCATCGAGGGCATATACCCCCCAAATCCGGCCCGAGCCTGAATAACGCTGCTCGTGCTTGCCGGTGATGAGATCGATACAACTGCGCCCCGGCAACAAAGTGATGTTGGGATGGGCTTCAGCCGCTTTCAATAGCGCGGACTGCACCGCCCAGCCGGTGGCATCATTCACATGAACAATGCGGCGGTGTGAATGGCCGCCTTCGCGGGTGAGGTGCAGGTCCTTTCCTTCGGCATTGAACGGTACGCCGAGTTCGACCAGCCGTTCGATCGCGTGCGGCGCGCGTTCGATGACGAATTCGACCGTCTCAAGCCGGTTCAGCCCCGCGCCTGCCACCATGGTATCGCGGATATGCTCCTCGAAAGTATCGCCGGCATCGAGCACGGCGGCGATCCCGCCCTGCGCCCATGCTGTCGATCCGCCGGTCAGCTCTCCCTTGGCGAGCACCAGCACTTTCAGCCTGTCTGCCAGTGCCAGCGCGGCGGTCAGCCCGGCAGCACCGGAGCCGACGATGATGACATCTTGAGACATTGCTCCCCTATCAGGCCAGTTTCAGAGTAGTTTGACGCAATTGCTCCCGCTTGGAAAGCACTTGGCCTGTTAGAGCCTTTCCCGTAAGCGAATAGCTGCCAAATTTCTTGGAACTTCCATCGAACTGCTTGGTTTTCAAACTGATCACGCCTATTCGCTTGAGGGCGCTTGGCAACCAATTCCGGCTGACAAAAAGAAGTGACTAAGATGCGCAGGATCTATCTTCCGCTTTGCTTGTTCAACCGGCACGCTCCAACGCACAACCGCGCCAAGTGGGATGGCATGCATTTCATCTCCATATGTCGCTTTTGCGGCAAGAACATTCGCAGGCGCGAGAAAGGCTTCTGGCAGAAGGACTGGTGCGAGGAGGGGGAAGCAACCGCAGGTCCGACCTAAGCATGGTTAACCTGAAGCAACGGATGATATTTACATTTGCTTAAACCTCGCCCCCATAGAGTGCTGGCGGCGTCTATTACGCATGAAACGGGGTTTCACCATGTCACTTCACCGTCTGCCGCTTTGCTGGTTCAATCACCACACCCCGGTTCGCCGCGAAGTGAAATGGGACGGCATCAGCTATATTGGCTCTTGCAGCTGCTGCAACGAAGTGATCCGCCGCCGTTCCGATGGTGACTGGAAGAAAGACTGGAACCCGCGCGTTCTGCTGGGCAAGGCGGCCTAAACTCCGCTGGTCAGGCTGACGAACACGTCCTCAAGATCGGGCTCGCGCGTTGTCACATCGACAATCGCCATGCCCTGCCCTTGCAGCAGACCCAGCACCCTGCCCGCATTGATGCGATCCTTGTCATAGGTGATTTCCACTGTGCGCTCGCCCGCCCTTTCGCATTTGAGAAAGGCCGGGTGCTGCGGCAGGGTGGCAAGGTCAGAATCAAAAGTCAGCACCACCACCTTTTCGCGCGCCATATTGACCAGTTCGCGCGTCGGCTTGTCGGCGATCAGCTTGCCGTGGTTGATGATGGCGATCCGGTCACACAGCTCCTCGGCCTCTTCGAGATAATGCGTGGTCAGCACCACGGTGACGCCCTCCTTGTTGAGCTCGACCACCAGTTCCCACAGCTGGCGGCGCAGTTCGACATCGACGCCTGCGGTCGGCTCATCGAGCACCAGCACCGGGGGCGTGTGAACCATGGCCTTGGCGATCAGCAGCCGCCGCCGCATTCCGCCTGACAGCGTGCGGGCATAGGCGTGGGCCTTGTCGGCCAGATGGACGGCAGCGAGCAATTCCATCGTCCGCCGCGCGGCTTTGGGCACGCCATAGAAGCCCGCCTGATTTTCCAGCACTTCGGCGGGGGTGAAGAACGGATCGAACACCACTTCCTGCGGCACGATGCCGATGGAGCGTTTGGCATTGCGCGGATCAGCATCGATATCGAAGCCCCAGATCGAGGCATGACCCGATGTTTTCATCACCATCCCGGCAAGGATGTTGATCAGCGTAGATTTACCCGCGCCATTGGGGCCAAGCAGGCCAAAAATCTGCCCCTGCGGCACATCGAACGAGACATCATCGAGCGCCAGCTTGCCGGGCGCATTCTTGGTGCCGGCGTAACGCTTGGTGAGATTGCGGATCGAGATTGCGGGGCCGTTGGACATGGGATGCTCTTGCGACAGGATCGCCATTGCGTAAAGGGCACGACGAACACTTTATCGCGCGCCCGCCAACTGCTAACGGACAAACCCATGAGCAACCCGCCCGAAACCATCACCGTCCACACCACCCGCGTCAGCTGTGACGGCGCCACCGGCATCGCCCCCGCCCTCGGCCACCCGCGCGTCTGGCTGGAGATCGACGAGAAGGGCTATATCGAATGCGGCTATTGTGACCGGCGGTTTGTGCTTGAGGGTACGGGACACTGATTTTCGCGCTCTCATTTGGCTATAAACTATGCGTTTGATCGTCGTAGATGAGGCCGGAGTTTCGGCAGTTGAACCAATTACAGTTGTCGTTGGCATGGTGATCGAAGCTGACGCACAGGCCTCCACAGCGACGCTGGCAATTGAAGAATGTTTGCGCGCCCTGCCAAAAGAGCTCGGTCAAAACTTTAAATTCAGCG
>JANOYZ010000108.1:0-11690 GCA_031429135.1 Novosphingobium sp.
CTGTATATGTTTCTGGTCGGGTTGACCTTTGACCGGGCCGAATTCCGCCGCAGCGCCAAGGGCGCGGCGGCGGTTTCCATCGGCGGAATTATTGCACCTTTCGCGGCGGCTGCGCTGCTGGCCCCCTGGCTCAAGGGAATACCGGGTCTTTTCGCCGATCATGTCAGCACCACGCAAGCCGGGCTGTTTCTGGGTGCTGCCATCGCCATTACTGCTTTTCCCATGCTGGCGCGGATCATTCACGAACGCGGCATCGCCGGCACGCGCCTTGGTCTGATGTCGCTGGCAGCAGGCGCGATTGGCGATGCCGGGGCATGGGTAGTGATCGCTCTGGTCCTCGCCAGTCTGGGGGAGGGGAGCTGGATCGCCATCAAGGCCATCGGCGGCGGGCTTTCGTTTGCGCTGGTGATGATCTTCGTCGCGCCGCGCCTGCTCAAACGACTGGACGCCATGACGATAGAGAGCGAAACCGGCGAACAGCAGGTGCTGGCCATATGTCTGGTGCTGTTCCTGCTATCGGCGTGGGCTATGGATGCGGCAGGCATTCACGCGGTTTTCGGCGGCTTCCTGCTCGGCACCGCCATGCCGCGCGGGCGGGTGACGGCAATGTTGCTGAAGCGGCTGGAGCCGTTCACAGTCATCTTCCTGCTGCCGATCTTCTTCACCTATTCGGGTCTCAACACCCAGCTGCAGGTGGTCAACAGCATGTCGCTGCTGCTGGTCGCACTGGTAGTGCTGGTGGCGTCCATCATCGCCAAGGGCGGCGCGAGTTATCTTGCCGCGCGATTGGCGGGGGAGGATCATCCCACAGCTCTTGGCATCGGCGCACTGATGAATGCGCGCGGGCTGATGGAGCTGATCGTCATCAACATCGGTCTGCAACGCGGCATCATCGGCCCGCCACTGTTCGCCATGCTGGTGCTGATGGCGATCATCACCACGCTGCTCGCCTCACCGCTGTTCGAACTGTCGCGGCGGGGGAAACCGGGCCAGGTCACAGGCACATAACCGTCACCCTGAATTTGCTCAGGGCTCATCGTGCCGCAAGATCGGACTAAGCCGCATCGGCTCAGGCCGTATCGCGGCGGACCAGGGTGGGGGCCATTTCCACCGCCGCTGAATCCTCACCGGCAATCCGCTCGAACAGCAGTCGCGCCATGGTGCGCGCGCCTTCAGCGATGTTCTGGCTGATCGTGGTCAAGCGCGGGATGGTTTGTTCAGCCAATGGCAGATCATCGAAGCCGGTGACTGAAACGTCCTGAGGAACGGAAATATTGTGATCGGCCAAAGCGCGCACAATGTTCATGGCGATCAGGTCTGAGCCTGAAGCGATGCCATCAATTTCGGTCCGGATGAAGTCGATTTGGCGCGCGATTTCCTCCGCCATGGTGTCAGACGCCAGATGAATATCGAGCCGGATCGGATCGGCCAGACCCGCCGCCGCCGCGGCATCGCATAGCCCGAGATAACGCTCGCGCAATTCGGGCACACCGATTTCGCCCAGAAAGGCGAGGCGTTTGCGTCCGCCAGCGATCAGGCATTCGCCCGCCAGACGACCGCCCAGCCGGTTATCGACGCCCACCGTGCAATGTTTCTGCCCTGGCGTATGGGCTCCCCAGACAACCATCGGCCGGTAATAGGCAGCCACCCTTTCCAGCGTTTCGAACTGGTTGGACTGGCCGATCACCAGCACCCCATCGAGCATGCCTGAATCGACGATCCGCTCCAGCCAGTCCTCCTCATCGGGAATTACGCGGCTGAGCATGATGTCATAGCCGCTTTCGGTGAGTGCATCGGCAAGATAGCCCAGAATCGCCATGAAGAACGGGTCGGACAGGTGCTGTCGCTGTTCATGGCCCAGCGGAACGACGACACCGATGACCCTGGTCTCCTGCACCCGCAGCCGCCGGGCCATCTGGTTGGGGCGGAAACCGTGTTCGCGCGCCAGCGCCTGAATGCGTTCGCGCGTTTCTTTGTTGACCAGCGATTTTCCCGCCAGCGCGCGCGAAACCGTGCCAGTCGACACCCCGGCGAGCCTCGCCAGTTCGGCAATATTGCGGATGCGTGCTGGTGGATTGGTAACGATGGTCATGTCTGCGTAATTGCCCCGTGCCGCACGGTGATGCGCCAGTGATGCGATGATGGGTGCAGGACTGTCAACCACATGTCTTTGGAATTGCGCAGTTTGACAGAAATTTCCATTCTGATCGATATGCTAATAGCGCAGCCATGTTCGCCTGACCGGGTGCGATCAATGTTGCCGCTATGCCACAGACATGGTAATTAGACAATCGATTGTAAATAACCGTTGCAATCGATTGTTGTATCTGCCACTTGACCATCGACTTGTCGTAGGCAAGCGATTTTTACTGGGGGAGATGTTATGAAGAAGTCCGTCCTGAAGGGCTGCGTGTCGCTCGCGTCGCTCGTCGTCATGAGCCTATCCGCACCTGCATTCGCACAGGAATCCGCCGATGCCGGAACCGATGCCGAGGCTTCGGGCCTTGATGTCATCGTCGTTACCGCGTCGGGCAAGGACAAGACCCAGCTCAACAGCTCAGTCTCGGTCACCAGCATCAGTGCTGACCTTATCGATGATTTCAAACCGAGCTCGGAAGCGGAAATATTCCGCATGCTCCCTGGCATCCAGGTTGCCGGCACCGCTGGCCCGGCCGGTAACGCCAACATCGCCGTCCGCGGGCTTCCCGTGGCCACCGGCGGTTCGCCATTCGTGCAGATTCAGGAAGATGGCCTGCCCACCGTGCTGTTCGGTGATATCCAGTTTGGCAACAACGATTACTGGACGCACTTTGATGCCTCGGTCGCCAATGTGGAAAGCGTTCGCGGTGGTTCGTCGTCAACCTTTGCCTCGCAGGCTCCTGGTGCAGTCATCAACTACATCAGCCACACCGGCAGGAAAGAAGGCGGCTACATCCAGCTCAACAAGGGCATCAACTTTGATGAGAACAAGGTTGATTTCCGCTATGGCACCAGCATCAGCGATGGCCTGTATTTCCACGTAGGCGGCTATTTCAAGAGCGGTCGCGGCCCGCTGCATTCCGGTTACAACGTCAGCGACAGCTATCAGGTAAAGGCCAACATCACCAAGGAACTTGACGGCGGCAAGGGCTACATTCGCTTCCTGTTCAAGATCGCCAATACACAAGAGCCAAACTACACTGGCGGTCCGGCCTCTGCCACTGTCAGCGGCGGCAAGGTCAGCAACATCGGGTCTTTCCCCGGCTATGATGCGCGCAAGCAGTCGAACATCTCGATCCTCAATCAGTCCATGAAGATCGTCAACCGTAGCGGCGTTCTTGAAACCATTGACCTTGACGGCATCACCACCAAGGCGACATCGATCCAGAACCAGTTCCATTACGAATTCGATGGCGGAATCAAGATCGACAACAACCTGCGCTGGACCGACATGAGCGGCGCGTTCTCGAGCGCATTCCTCAACCTGGGAACCCGGGCAAGCGTTATCGGTTCGGTGGTCAATGGCGGCACGGTTGCCTCCATGCGCTATGCCAGCGGCCCCAAGACCGGTCAGACCTATACCGGCACCTACATCAACAACAATGCCAACTTCCGCACCAATATCCGCGATATCGGCAGCTTCACTAATGACCTCGCCCTGTCGGGCAAGTTCGATGCCGGTGCTGGCACACTGACGGCGCGGGCGGGCTGGTTCTACATGAACCAGAAAATCGCCATGGACTGGCACGTCAACAAGGCCTTCGCCGAAATCAGCGGCGACAATCCTGCCAATCTTGATCTCTATACGGCGGCTGGCGCCAAGCTGACGCAGGATGGCATCGCCGGGTTCAACAACAACTGGGGCGATTGCTGTGCGCGTGATTACAGCCTGGGTTATGCCAACAATGCCGGCTACCTGAGCCTCGATTTCGACAATGACAGCTTCAACCTTGATGGCTCTGTGCGCTTTGACAATGTCAGGGCGACCGGCACCGCCCAGCAGGGCGGCGCCGAATTCAACACCGTTCTCGGCGGCGTTGCGATCGGGACCATGCTGGCCAACGGCAAGAAGGAAGTGCTCAACTATTCGCGCAACTACGTCTCGTGGTCGTTTGGTGGCCTCTACAAGGTCAGCAGCAACACCAGCGTCTTTGCCCGCGCATCGAAGGGCGGGCGCTTCAACGCGGATCGCCAGACTTTGGGCGGCAAGTTCCGTTCGGATGGCGGTCTGTGCACCGGTGCAGAAGCCAAGGCCGGAACACAGGGCTGCGCTTCTGATGGCGTCACGCCTTCGGTGGATTTCGTCAACCAGTATGAGCTGGGCATCAAGACCCGCGGTGATCTGGCCGGTGGCCGCTTCACCACCGAACTGACCTTGCTGAAGGGCAACTTCAAGCAGAGCACTTTCGAGCTTACCGCAACGAAGTGTCCCGGTGGTGCCGGTGGCTGCGTGATCGACGCCAAGTACAAGTCCTATGGCGCTGAATTGTTCGCTACTTACCGCAATGGTGGCTTCAGCATGGTGGCCAACGCCACCTATTCAAAGGCTACCCGCGCTGGTGCCGGTTCAACCGTGTTCAGCCGTTCGCCCAACATGCCTGACCTGACCTACACCCTGTCAGCCAATTACGACTTCGCTGAAATTGCCACCTTCGGCCTCAACACCACCGGTCAGACCGGCGTACTGGGTGATGATGGGAACCGCTATCCTGGCAGCGCCACCATCGGTGCGGTGCTGCGGGTCCGTCCGGTCACGAACCTTGAACTTGGCGTGCAGGCTTATAACCTGTTCAACAAGTACGATCTGCGCGGCGCGGGCAACGTGATCAATGCCGGCACCGGCGTGATTGCTGGCGGTGCAGCCCTGGGCCGCACTTTCACCGGTACGATCCGCTACTCGTTCTAAGCGAACATTTCGGGTCCGTGCTGCACGTGCGGACCAGCTCCTGAACTGGACGGGGAATGGCCTTGGCTGTTCCCCGTCTTTTTTGGATTGGATGGTGCTCGACAGGGGTGATTGCCCAAGGCAGGGTTTGAACATGGCTGATCACACAGTTGCAGACATGGCTGACCGAGTTGCGCAGGCGTTGCAGGCAATGCGCTGCGGGCGAGGCGACAAGGCTGTGCGGTTACTCGCCGAGCTTCATCACCATTCGCCTAATAATACCGAGATTAGCCGCCTGCTTGGCTTTTCTCTGCGGCAGGAGCAGCGTTACCTTGAGGCCGATACGGTATTCACCCAGGCGCTGGAGCTAAGCCCTGAGGCACCCGCGCTGATCTTCGGCCAAGCCCAGACCCGCTACGAACTCGGCCTCCCCGCCGCCGCATTGTTCGAGCGGGCACAGGCCGTAATGCCCGAAAATCGCGAAGTCCTGCGCAATCGCGCTGCCGCCATGGTGAGCGAAGGTGATCCAGCCGGAGCCGAAACCCTGCTGCGCGTCGCGCTCAAGCAGCAGCCCGACTGGCTCGATGGGCTTAAAGCGCTCGCTACACTCAAATGGACTCACGGCGATTCCGAAGGTTTTGCCAGCCACTATGCCGACGCCACTCGCGCAAATCCGGGCGATTCGGCGCTGTGGCTGGCGTGGTTCAGCGTCCTTGCCCAGACGCGCCAATGGGATACAGCCCGGACAATTCTTGGCCACGCCGAGCAGCACATCGGCACGACTCCTGCCATAGTTTCCGCCCGCCTGTTTGTGGCCTGCGAGGGTGACGATCCGAGCGAGGCCGGGGCATTGCTCGCCGCCACCGCGCAGATCACCGGCGATACGATCAACCTCTGCCGGGTGCGCCATGCCTTGCGCCAGCATCGCTTAGATGAAGCGGAAAATCTTGTTCTGCCGCAGCTTGGTGGGGAAAGCGCAGGGCTGTTCTGGCCTTACGCCTCAATCATCTGGCGGTTGCTCGGGGACTCGCGCGCCGAGTGGCTTGATCGGCCCGGTGTGACAATCCAGAGCCGCCCGCTTGGTCTTGGTGCTGCAGAAATGGCCGAACTCGCCGACGTTCTGCGCGCGCTCCACACAATGGAGAAGCCCTATGTGGAGCAGACCGTGCGCGGTGGTACCCAGACTGATCGCTCGGTCATGCTGCGCCATGAGCCGATCCTCCAGCGCAGCCGCGAGGCCTGGATGGATGCGATCCGCGCCAATATCGCCGCGCTGCCCGCACCCGAGGAAGGCCATCCCTTTCTGCGCGCCGAGCGGTGCCAGCTGCTATTGGGCGGCAGCTGGTCGGTGCGGCTGCGGGGTGAGGGACATAATGTGCCGCATACCCACCCGATGGGCTGGATGAGTTCGTCGCTCTATGTGGCGGTGCCCGATAAGTCTGATCGCGGACCGGCACCAGCGGGGCACATCACTTTTGGTACCCCGCCCAGCGAACTGGGGCTTGATCTGAAACCCTATTGCAGCATCGTGCCGGAACCGGGAATGGTCGTCACCTTCCCATCAATGATGTGGCACGCGGTGGTGCCGTTTGCGGCCGGGGAGCGCCTGATGGTGGCGCTCGATATTCGCCCGCCGGTCTATTGATCGCGGCGTTTTCAAACGATTGTATTTGCAGTAGCAGACTGACGGAATCAGGAGTTCGAGATGCAGAATGAAAAGGCCATCCGGTCCGTTGTGATAGTAGGCGGCGGCACTGCCGGATGGATGACCGCCGCCGCGCTCGCCAATGCGCTTGAGGCCAATTGTGCAATCACGCTGATTGAAAGCGATGAAATCGGCACTATCGGTGTCGGCGAGGCGACCATCCCGCCGATCCGCACCTTCAACGAGACTCTGGGCATCGACGAGAATGAATTTGTCAAGGCGACCAAAGGCTCGTTCAAACTGGGCATCCAGTTCGATGGCTGGGGCAAGCTCGATCATCGCTATTTTCACCCCTTCGGCTCCTATGGCCGCAATGCCGATATGGTGCCGCTCCACCAATACTGGCTTGCCGCCCATGGGCAGGGCAATGCGCCCGATCTTGATGATCTGTGCATGGCCTGGGCAGCAGCGAAGCGCGGCAAATTCGCGCGGCCCATGCCCGATCAGCGCAATGTGCTCTCCACCTTCGACTATGCCTATCACTTCGATGCCGGGCTCTATGCCAGGTTTCTGCGCGGCTATTCGGAAGAACGCGGTGTTACCCGCATCGAAGGCAAGATCGGCTCTGTGCAGCAGAACAGCGAGAGCGGGTTCGTTACCTCGGTGACATTGGAGGATGGCCGCAGTTTCGAAGGCGATCTGTTCGTTGATTGCTCAGGCTTTCGCGGCCTGCTGATCGAAGGCGCGCTGGCAACCGGATATCAGGACTGGACGCATTGGCTGCCTTGCGACCGCGCTGTCGCGGTGCCCTGCGCCAAGGCGGGCGAGTTCACGCCTTACACCCGCTCCACCGCGCGCGAGGCCGGGTGGCAGTGGCGCATCCCGCTGCAACACCGCACCGGCAATGGCATGGTCTATTGCAGCCAGTTTATCTCTGATGATGAAGCGGCAACTGTGCTGCTTGCCAACCTTGATGGTGAGGCGCTGGCCGATCCGCGTCCGCTGCGTTTCGTCACCGGACGCCGCAATCTGTTCTGGAACAAGAATGTCGTCGCAATAGGCCTGTCAGGCGGGTTCATGGAACCGCTCGAATCAACCTCGATCCACCTGATTCAGGCGGGCATCGCCAAATTGCTCGCGCTGTTCCCCGACCGCCACTTCGATCCGATGGTGACCGAGGAATACAACCGCATCGCCATCAACGAGTTTGAGCGAATCCGCGATTTCATCATCCTGCATTACAAGCTGACCTCTCGCACCGACAGCGAGCTTTGGCGCTATTGCGGGGCGATGGAGATCCCCGATACGCTGCAATGGAAGATCGATCATTTCCGCCGCTATGGCCGCCTGCTGCAGCGCGATGCCGATCTGTTTGGCGGCCCAAGCTGGCTGGCGGTCCATGTCGGCCAAGGCAATCTGCCCGAGGCGACCGAACCGCTGCTCAGCCACCGTGCCAGTGATCAGCTGGACTGGATGAAAAAACTGGAGGGCGCGCTCGCCCATGCTGCCGAGGGCATGCCGACGCATCAGCAGTGGATCGACAAGTTCTGCAAGGCAGACACGGCATTAGTCTAATCCCTGCCGCCCCAGCGCAATCGCTCCGGCAATCCCGGCGTCATCGCCCAGCGCGGGGGCAACAATGTAGCGTTCCAGCCCCGGATCGAGCTGCGCTGCCTTGATATAACCGCCCAGCTTTGCCTCGGTCGCTCGGCGCAATGCTGCCAATAACCCCGGTGCCTTCATCACCCCGCCACCGAAGATCAGCCGGTCGGGCATGTGCATAAGCACCAGACTTACCGCCAGTTGCGCGATGTATCCGGCGATCAGTTCGATCTTGTCCGCCGGACTGCCGAGTTCAGACAGGCTCTTGCCCCAGCGCGCCTCGATGGCCGGGCCACTGGCGAGGCCTTCAAGACAATCGCCGTGGAACGGGCAGGTGCCGGGGAATGGGTCTGCCGACAGGTCGTGCGGCATAGGAATATGGCCGCTTTCGTAATGCGAAAAGCCCCTGAGCGACTGGCCATTTCGCACCACTCCGCTGCCGATGCCGGTGCCAACGGTGGTATAGGCAAGCGTGGTGCAGCCTTGTCCGGCTCCCAGGGTCCATTCACCGAGCGCGGCACCGTTTACGTCAGTATCGACGATGATCGGCGCGGCGAATTGGTCCAGCACATCGTGAAACCGCGCGCCCGCCCAGCCGGGCTTGGGGGTGGTGGTGAAAGTGCCATAGGCGGGGGAGGCGGGGTCGATGCCGATGGGGCCAAAACTGGCAACACCGAAAGTGTCGATCTTGCCATGCGCGGCAACGGCATTACGGAAGAACTCGGCCAGCGCCGGAAAGCACTCGGCAGGCGTCTGCGTCGGCACCCGCGTCTGGGCAAGCACGGTGCCATCCTCTCGCGCCAGGGCCGCCACGAATTTCGTGCCGCCAGCCTCGATCGCGCCGATCAACCTGTCCGCCATCTATCTGCGCCTCACTTGCCCGGATGCAGACGGATAGCTGCCCCGCCGCCGGGAGCAAGCCATAATGCGTAGGATTCTCCCTTACGCAGGGTAATTGTTTCATAGGCGATCCGGTGGCGCGCATCGGTTTCATAAGTCGCACCTGCGCCGTCCTTGTAGATGGTGGCGGTGTAACTCTTGCCCGGTTCGAGGAAATCGAAGTTCAGCGTCAGGGTGCGCGGGGTGGCATCGTTGACCCCGCCAACATACCAGTCCGCGCTGTTGCGATCCTTGCGCGCGAAAATCGCATAGTCACCCACTTCCCCGGCGATCAGATGGCTTTCCGCCCAGTCGGCGGGAATCTTGCTGATGAAGTCAAGCTCGCGCGGATGTTTTGCCAGCTCCTCGGGGAAGTCCGCCACCATCTGGATTGGCGAATAGATCGCCAGGTACAGTCCGAGCTGCTTGGCAAGCGTTGAGGCCAGCTTGACCCCGCGCGATCCTTCCAGACTGAGTACGCCGGGAGTGAAATCCATCGGTCCGGACAGCATCCGGGTATAGACCAGCGTCGGTTCATGATCGGGATCATTGGCGAACTGTCCCCAGGCATTGTATTCCATGCCCCGCGCGCCTTCGCGGGCGATCCAGTTGGGGTAAGTGCGCCTGAGCCCGGTATCCTTCACCGGCTCATGCGGATTGACCGCGACATGATACTTCGCGGCGATTTCGACCACTTTGAGGTGATGGCTCACCTGGCGCTGGCCGTCATGCCACTCCATCCGCAGTTGGCCGGGCTGTTCTCCCGGCGCGATAATTCCGCCCGCATCGGCAACATAGCCGGTTTTGACCACGCTGACGCCCAGTGAGCCATAGAGCTTCATCGCATCGTCAAGCTGGGCTTCGTAATTGGCAATATTGCCGCCGGTCTCATGGTGGCCGATCAGTTTCACCCCCTTTTTGCGGCCGTAATCGGTCACCGCCCTGAGATCGAAGTCATCGGCACTCTGCGTAAAGCTGAACTTGTCGCCGTGGCCCCACCATTCGCCTTGCCAGCCCTTGTTCCAGCCCTCGACCAGTACGCCTGAGAAGTGATGCTTGGCGGCAAAATCGATATATTGTCTGGTGCGGGTCGTGGTCGCTCCGTGGCGCGGACCTTCTTCCCAGGTCCACTTGTCGGTAATCATGCCCCACCAGATGCCGATGTACTTGCCCGGTTTGAACCAGCTGACATCGCCGATCTTGTTGGACTCGTTGAGATTGAGCTCAAGGTCGTTCTCGACGATCCCGGCGGCATTATCGGCGATGCGCACCGTGCGCCATGGCGTGGCAAAGGGCAGATCGCGCACCACCTTTGGCCCTTGCGATGATGGAGACAGCATCGAGCGGAAGGTCTGCCCGTCGGCCCGTTTGAACCACATGGCGGAATAATCGACCAGCGCCGCCTCGTGAAACGAAAGGTGCGTGCCGTCATCCAGACGCATGGTAATAGGGGTATGGGCGGTGGAAACGGCAGCGATCGCGGTCTGCTGATAAATCTGCTCATAGCGGTTCCATTCACCACCTTTGATCCACCAAGCGGTGCCCTTGGGCACGATTGAAAACTCGGTCAGTTCCTCGGCGATGCGCATGGTTTTCAGCGCGGCTTGCTCGGGCATTTCATAACGGAAGCCCAGGCCGCCATCGAACAGCCGGAAGCGCAGATTCATCAGCCGTGCACCCTGAACGTCAGACTGGCGAAAACGAACGGTGACTTCACTATAGTGATCGCGCACCATGCGGCGCTCGCCCCAGGGCTGCTCCCATCTATCATCACCCGCTGCACGCTGCTCGCCAGCAATCGACCAGCCGCGCACCAGATTGCCGCCATCGGTCAGGATGAAGCCAAGCCGCGACGGCGCGATCAGCAGTTTGCCCTTGCGTGATGCTGACCAGGTGGCGTGGCCTTCATTGTCGGTGCTGACGGTGACGGTCAGGCTGCCATCGGGGGAGGTGGCGGTAATCGGCGAAACTGCATTCTGTGCGCTGGCCGACTGGGTAAGCGCGGCGCTGCTTCCGGTTATGGCTGCCAACAGGCAAGGCACACCAAGGGCAATTCTCAGCAACTGGCGCATGGCAGATTCTCCCGCTGTCAAACCGAGCGAATCGTCTCGTTCGCGGCTCCAGACGGCGTGGATTCACCATAAATGCAATCGATTGTAAAGGCGGACATGCGCGGGTCGCGGCTAACACCAGAGCGCGTCTCTCGCTCAGGCGCGGCATGCCCATCGCCAAAGCCCGTAGAGCTGGCATTACGTTGACAGGTGCAAATACCTCTTACTTAGATCGGTGGAGACACCGTGTTGCTTGTTCCCATTCAAGGGCGCAAATCAAGACGAATTTTTGTGGCAAGGCAAGCGAAGGCAAGCGGATGAGTTTAGGGGTGCAGTCCACTTTAACTTAACCCCTAAACTCCAACCCCTCCCGTTCCGTCCAGCCACTCGACCAGCGCGGCCAGACAATCGCGGCCCAGAATCTTCGACCGTTCCGGGCTCCAGCCCTGAGCCAGACAGGGTAGGTCGTCATTGTCCTTGAACGGCATTTCCAGCGTCATCGATACGCAGCCGTGGCTTGGGCCGAACCGCTCGGCGAGCTGGTTGGTCGACATGGTGAGATTGGCCTTGCCCGCCCGGGCGACCGGATAGCCGCGCTTGGTCTGAAAGTCTGGCGTGCGGCGTTCGAGGATCGCCTTGTAGCGGGTGT
>JANOYZ010000109.1:0-2449 GCA_031429135.1 Novosphingobium sp.
GGTGCCTTCGTCGATCTCGGCGGCATCGATGGCCTGCTTCATGTCACCGACATGAGCTACAAGCGCGTCAATCACCCGAGCGAGGTCATCAACATCGGTGACACCGTCAAGGTGCAGATCATCCGCATCAATCAGGATACCCAACGCATCAGCCTGGGCATGAAGCAGCTGGAAAGCGATCCGTGGGAAGGCGTTATCGCCAAGTACCCGGTTGGCGCCCGTCTGCACGGCGTGGTCACCAACATCACCGAATACGGTGCCTTTGTGGAACTGGAAGCCGGCATCGAAGGCCTGGTCCATGTTTCGGAAATGTCGTGGACCAAGAAGAACGTTCACCCCGGCAAGATCGTTTCGACTTCGCAGGAAGTCGATGTGCTGGTGCTCGAAGTCGATAGCGACAAGCGCCGCATTTCGCTTGGCCTCAAGCAGGCTCAGTCGAACCCATGGGATGCCTTCGCCGAGAAGCACCCGGTTGGCTCGACCGTCGAAGGCGAAGTCAAGAACGCCACCGAGTTCGGCCTGTTCATCGGCCTCGATGGCGACGTCGATGGCATGGTCCACATGTCGGACATCGCCTGGGGCATCTCGGGCGAAGACGCGCTGGCGCTGCACCGCAAGGGCGAGATGGTCAACGCCATCGTGCTCGACATCGATATCGAGAAGGAGCGCATCAGTCTGGGCATGAAGCAGCTTGAAAAGGGCGCTCCGGCTGCTGGCGGCGTCGCCGCTTCGGGTGGCAGCTCGCTCAAGAAGAACGACGTTGTCACCGTCACCATCCTAGAAGTCCGCGATGGCGGCCTTGAAGTGCAGGCTGGCGACGATGGCGCGACCGGCTTCATCAAGCGTTCCGACCTTGGCCGTGACCGTGACGAACAGCGTCCTGATCGCTTCCAGGTTGGCCAGAAGCTCGATGCCATGGTCACCGGTTTTGATCGTTCCAAGAAGCCCAACTTCTCGGTCAAGGCGCGTCAGATGCACGAGGAAAAGGAAGCCGTGGAGCAGTACGGCTCTTCGGATGCCGGTGCATCGCTCGGCGATATCCTCGGCGCGGCGCTGAAGGCGAAGAAGTAAGCTTTAACGGCTCTCCGCAGCCCGAAACAAACAGCCCGTCCGGTCACCCGACCGGGCGGGCTTTTGTTTTGGGCACCGCAGTCTTACATGCTCTGTAACCCATGGAGGCTGCCGTGCATCTTGAAGTCCACCAGTTCGCCTGTCTCTCCGACAATTACGGCTTCCTGCTCCACGATCCGGTGAGCGACGAGACGGCCTGCATCGACACCCCCGATGCTGCGGCCTATCTGCGCGAGGCGGCGAAAAAGGGCTGGCAGATCACCCAGATCTGGAACACCCATTGGCACCCCGATCACGCGGGCGGTAACGCGGCGATCAAGGCGGTGACGCACTGCAAGGTGACGGCCCCCGCAGCTGAGGCGGACAAGATCTCGGGCATCGATCGCACGGTGAAGCACGGTGATATCGTCACGCTGGGTGCCTATGAGGCCTGTGTCATCGACGTCGGCGGGCATACCATGGGCCACATCGCCTATCACCTTCCGGCCAGCGGGTTGGCCTTCGTCGGAGACGCGGTGTTCGCGCTGGGCTGTGGCCGCATGTTCGAAGGCACCGCTCCGCAGTTCTGGGCCAGCCTTCAGCGCCTCAAAGCCCTGCCGCCGCAGACGATGCTCTACTGCGCACATGAATATACCGAGGCCAATGCGCGGTTTGCCGTCCATGCCGATCCGGAGAATGAGGCGCTGCAGGACTACGCCGAACACATCGCCAAGGCCCGCGCCGCGAACCAGCCGACAGTGCCGATGGCCTTGGCTCGCGAGCTGGCGACCAACCCGTTCCTGCGGGCGGATGATGCGGGATTGCAGGCACGGTGGGGCGGCGGAGGCGATGCGGTCGCCACCTTTGCCGCGCTGCGCGAGGCGAAGAATTCGTTTTGAGCGGTGGGAGGGGGTAGGCACTGCGCGTGGCCTTCGACAGGCTCAGGCAGAGCGGATGTGGGGAATGGGTGCTGGATTAACACTTAACCCCGTAAACAAACCCCGCTCATGCTGAGCTTGTCGAAGCACACGCGCCACCGCTAGACCCAAGTAATGGCCTTCTACGCTTACCTCCTGCGCTGCAATGATGGCAGCTACTACGCTGGCCACACCGACGATCTGGAGCAGCGCTTTGCCCAGCACCAAAGCGGTGCCCTTGGCGGATATACCGCGCGGCGCAGACCGGTAGTCCTTGTCTGGTCAGACAGCTTCCAGACGCGCGATAATGCGTTCGCTGCCGAGCGAAAGCTCAAAGGCTGGGGTCGCCCCAAGAAAGTGGCGCTGATCGCGGGCGACTGGGAACTGGTTTCGCAACTGGCGCGAGGGAGGACAGGTCGAAGGGATTGAGGCAATGGCAGCGCGTGTGCTTCGACAAGCTCAGCATGAGCGGGGGTCGGGGA
>JANOYZ010000110.1:0-2077 GCA_031429135.1 Novosphingobium sp.
TGGAAGGCATAGGCAATGCCCCGTCCATCAAGCCAATCACGCGACTTCTTCACCGTGTCACAGTTTGGGATCGCATACATGGTTAACGTCACTGGCTGCTCCGTTTCAAATCCGTGATTCCGATCTAGCGTGGTGAGGTGAGTAAGCAAGACGAAGGGTAACGAGCTGCCTTTCGGCATTCGATCCTGTTGCGGTCATTCACCGTTGAACGCACGAACAGTTGCTCTCGACAGCTTTACAAGCGTCGCGCCGATACTGGTGCCAAACGCGGCCCAAAGCGACAAGCCAATCACAGAAGCAACCCAAAAGCCGAATTCAGAGGTTGGCAATCCGACAATGGTGACGAGCGCGCTATATGGAAGGATCAAGATGGCTGAGAAATCCACGCTGAGTGTTTATCTGCTTGACCTAAACCTTGCTTCACAGAATTCGGCTTTGAAGTGCACGTCGGGAATGTCAGCTATCATCCCCTTTTGCGCGCTCCCGCTACCTAGGACAGCTGTGCGCTCAGGGAAAGCGGTGTACGCGTGATGGCGTTCCTGCGAGCAGCGTATATTCGGCGTACCATTCTGCTCGGCCCCTGCCCTGCACTGCGGCATGTTCAGCATCGCGTCCCCATCTGCGCGCGGCGGCTTCGCTCTTCCACTCGGAGATCGCCACCACCTCGCCATCTTCTGCTGTGAAGCTCTTGAATGAAAGGAAGCCGGATTGCTCGCGGGCCAGCTGTTCCATCCGGTCAGCGGCAGCACCATAGGCAGCGGCATCAATGTCGGCGCGTTTGCGGTTGCGGAAGACGACGAGGTACATGGAGCCTTGACTAGCCGTAGCGCGTGGCCTTCGACAAGCTCAGGCTGAGCGGATATTTGCACAATATCCCCACACCCGCTCATGCTGAGCTTGTCGAAGCACACGCGATTCCATCGCCTCCGGGTGGACAATTTCTCAGAACCACGACAAAGCCCTCCCCATGAGCGTCAACAGCTTCGGCCGCCTTTTCCGTTTCACCACCTGGGGCGAAAGCCACGGGCCGGCGCTGGGCGCGGTTGTCGATGGCTGTCCGCCGGGACTGGCGATTGACGAGGGGATGATCCAGCCGTTCCTCGATGCTCGTCGTCCGGGGCAATCGAAATACACCACGCAGCGGCAGGAGCCTGATGCGGTGCGTATCCTGTCAGGCGTGTTCGAGGGCAAGACCACCGGCACACCGATCAGCCTGATGATCGAGAATGTCGATCAGCGGTCAAAGGACTATTCCGAGGTCGCACATGCCTATCGCCCCGGCCATGCCGACTATGCCTATGACGCCAAATATGGCTTCCGCGATTATCGCGGTGGCGGGCGCAGTTCGGCGCGTGAAACCGCAGCACGCGTAGCCGCAGGCGGCGTTGCCCGGTTGGTGCTTCCGGAAGTGACGATCCGCGCCTGGGTATCAGAAATCGGCGGCGATGCGATCGATCCGGCGAATTTCGATGCCGGTGAAATCGGCAACAACCCGTTCTTCTGCCCCGATGCCAAGGCGGCAGCGCGCTGGGAAAAGATCGTCGATGAAGCGCGGCTGGCCGGATCTTCGGTCGGCGCGGTTGTCGAATGCGAGGCCACCAGCGTTCCCGCAGGCTGGGGGGCGCCGCTCTATGCCAAACTCGATGCTGATCTTGCCGCTGCGATGATGGGGATCAACGCGGTGAAAGGAGTCGAGATCGGCGATGGCTTTGCCGCTGCCCGCCTCAAGGGTGAGGCCAATGCCGATCCAATGCGCCCCGGAACTGCCGGACCGGACTTCCTCGCCAACCACGCGGGCGGCATCGCCGGGGGCATATCCACCGGCCAGCCGGTGCTGGTGCGCGTCGCTTTCAAGCCGACCTCCTCGATCCTCACCCCGGTTGAAACGATTGATCGCGCCGGTGAGGCAACAGAAATCGCTACCCGGGGCCGCCACGATCCTTGCGTCGGCATTCGCGGGGTGCCCGTGGTGGAGGCGATGATGGCGCTGGTGCTGGCCGACCACAAGCTGCTGCACCGGGGGCAGTGCGGGTAGGGGCGCGGGTAGAACAAATCTAGCCCGACCTCCTTCGACGAG
>JANOYZ010000111.1:0-3699 GCA_031429135.1 Novosphingobium sp.
GTAGGTCAGCGCGCGCGACGTGTAGATATAGGTGTTCGCATCGAAGCGTTTGACGAACGTCTCCGCCTGGTGACGCAGATAATTTTCCACCTGATATTCCGGCTCGGAGAGTGTGTAGCGGATGTCATCGGCAAACTGCAGGCGGCGGCCGAACTTGGTGCCGACCGACTGCGCCGACAGGTAGGTGATGTGGCCCACCATCCGCGCGATACCCATGCCCGCATCGGGTTTGCGTCCTGTGCCGTAGTAGTGCCCGCCCTGCCAGTCGGGATCGGCCATGATCGCCTGCCGGCCGACTTCCTGAAAGGCGATGTTCTGCGCGGGCATGGCAGCCGTGGCGGCAATCGCCATCACCCGCAGCGTCCGTTCGGGCCAGTGTGCCGCAAGGCTGAGCGCCTGCATCCCGCCCATCGATCCGCCGATCACACAGTGCAGCCGCTCCACCCCCAGCGCGTCAAGCAGCGCCACATGGGCGCGCACCATATCGCGGATGGTGATCACCGGAAAGCGCATGGCATAGACCGCGCCATCGGGTGCAGCACTCGCCGGGCCGCTCGTGCCCATGCAGCTGCCCAGCACATTGGGGCAGATCACATAGAAGCGATCAGTGTCGATCGGCTTGCCGGGGCCGACCATCCGGTTCCACCAGCCGGGCTTGCCGGTGATCGGATGAATGCTCGCCACATGCTGATCGCCGGTGGTGGCGTGACAGATGAGCACAGCATTGTCAGCGGCGGGGCTGAGCGTGCCATAAGTCTCATAGGCAATGCGCGCGCCGAGCAACCGCTGGCCGCAATCGAGCGGCAGCGGTTGGCTGAGTTCCAGCACAATGCTGGTAAAATCGGGCGCGGGTTCAGTCATCGGGCTTGCGGAATTGGGGGGAATGGCCCGCGCTGTCAATTCCTCCCCACGCCAAACCGGCTGGCATTCGTAGCCCATGCTGCTAAAGCGCGCCGGCAATGGCCAAACCACCCACCCCGAAAAGCTGGATCAGCGCGATCCATGCCTATGTCCCCGGCAAGAGCACTGGCGCGGATGGACGCGAACTGATCAAGCTTTCGGCCAACGAAAATCCTCTGGGAACCAGTCCGGCGGCGCTGGCCGCGCGCGCCGATACCGCCGCACCCAGCCGCTACCCCGATCCTGACAGCACAGCACTGAGGGCGGCGATTGGCGCAGTTCACGGGCTTGATCCCGCGCGGATCGTCATGGGCACCGGTTCTGACGAGCTGCTTAACCTGGCCGCGCAAGGCTATGCCGGTCTGGGCGACGAAGTGATCTACGTCCGCTATGGCTTTGCGGTCTATGACATCGCCGCAAGGCGCTGCGGTGCGACGCCGGTGATCGCGCCAGACGCTGATTACGGCACCGATGTCGATGGGCTGCTGGCACTGGTGAACGAGCGGACCCGGGTGGTCTTCGTCGCCAATCCCAACAATCCTACCGGCAGCTATCTGCCACGCGGCGAAATCGCGCGGCTTCATGCCGGATTGCCAGCGAACGTGCTGCTGGTGATCGATCAGGCCTATGCCGAATATCTCGCGCCTGAGGATGACGACGGGGCGCTGAACCTGGCCGAGATGCATGACAATACCCTTATTACTCGAACCTTTTCAAAGATTTATGGCCTTGCCGGAGAGCGGGTCGGCTGGGGCACCGGCTGCGCCGCGATCATCGACACACTGAACCGCATTCGCGGGCCGTTCAATGTCACCAATTCCGCGCAGGCCATGGCAGTAGCTGCAGTGCAGGACCGCAGTTTTGTCGAAACTGCAAGGTTGCACAATGCCGAAGTCCGCGCGCGGTTTGTCGCGGCGCTGGAGGCTCTGGGTAATCACGGGTTGCGCCCGCTGGCCAGCGAAGCCAATTTCGTACTGATCCTGTTCGCCGGAAAGCTCACTGCTGAGGCGGCCTACAACGGCCTTGCGACACGCGGTTACATCACCCGCTGGCTGCCAAATCAGGGCTTGCCGCAAGCCCTGCGCATCACCATTGGAACGGCAGAGCAAATGGATTACATCGCCCTTGCATTGCGCGAAATGGCGGAACAGCTGAAATGAGCTTTCCCAATAGCTTCCAGCGCGTCGCCATTATCGGCCTTGGGCTGCTCGGTGGTTCGATTGGGCTGGCGGTGCAGGAATATCTGCCCGGCACCATCACCACCGGCTATGATGCCGATCCAGCCGCTCGCAAGCGCGCAGTGGAGCGCGGTCTGGTCAGCACGGTTTGCGATAGCGCCGCCGAAGCCGCACGCCATGCCGATCTGGTGATCTTCTGCGTCCCCCCCGGAGCCATGGGTCAGGCGGCGCAAGATGTGGCGGAGACGTTGCCCGCCCATGCACTGGTCAGCGATGTCGGCTCATCCAAGGCGGCGATTGCCAAGGCGCTGACCGAGGCTCTGCCCCATCATGCCGTGATCCCCGCTCACCCGGTGGCAGGTACTGAAAACTCTGGCCCGGACGCGGGCTTTGCCAGCCTGTTTCGCAATCGCTGGTGCATCATCACGCCGCCAGAAGATGCCGATCCCGTGCAACTGGCCCAGCTTTCCGCTTTCTGGAAGGCGCTGGGGGCCAATGTCGAGGTGATGGACGCCGAGCACCACGATCTGGTGCTCGCTGTTACCAGCCATCTCCCGCACCTCATCGCCTATACCATCGTCGGCACGGCTTCCGATCTTGAGCAAGTGACGCGCGGCGAGGTGATCAAATATTCGGCAGGCGGCTTCCGCGATTTCACCCGCATCGCCGCTTCTGACCCGACGATGTGGCGCGATGTCTTCCTGTCGAACAAGGATGCAGTGCTGGAAATGCTCCAGCGTTTCAGCGAAGACCTGACCGCGCTGCAACGCGCGATCCGTCTGGACGATGGCGATGCCCTGTTCGATCATTTCACCCGCACCCGCGCCATCCGCCGCTCGATCATCGAGGAAGGTCAGGACGATGCCCGGCCTGATTTCGGGCGCAGTGATCACAATGGTGGCGATCACAGTGGCAGCTGAAGCGTGAAGCTGTTTGTCCAGGCCGCGCTGGATTACGATCTGGCCGAGCCGAGCGATATGCTGCTCCAGATCGAGGCCGCCCAGCTGCCCGAGCAGCGCATCAGTCAGGCCCGCATCGATATATCCGACACCGAACATTTCGCCCGGGTGACCGGTCATGATGCCATCGGCGAGCGGATCTGGCTCCGCCTGCAAGGACGGCTCAGTGTGCGCTATCAGGCGGTGGTCGATATCGCCCGCCAGCTCCCGGCGCTGGCAAGTCTGCCCGCTGTCCAGCCGCATGAATTGCCGAGCGAAACCATCGAATACCTGCTGCCTTCGCGCTATTGCCATTCCGATCTCTTCGCCAATTTCGTTGATGGCGAATTCGCCGGTCTGGCGGGCGGCGCGCAGGTTCTGGCGATGCGCGACTGGATCGAGCAGCACTTCAGCTATGTTCCGGGCGCGAGCAATTCGCAGACCACCGCGCTGGACAGCTTCGTGCAGCGCGAAGGCATCTGCCGCGACTATGCTCATGTCCTGATCAGCCTGGTGCGCGCCTGCGGCATCCCGGCGCGGATCGCCAGCGTCTATGCCCTGGGAGTAACCCCGCAGGATTTCCACGCCGTGGCCGAAGTGTTCGTCGGCGGCGGCTGGCATCTGGTCGATGCCACCGGCATGGCTGATGCCGGTGCCATGGCCAAGATCGGCGTCGGCCGCGA
>JANOYZ010000112.1:0-3779 GCA_031429135.1 Novosphingobium sp.
GCGGTGATGTGCATCAATCCGAGCCCGGCGAGGGTAAGGAAATAGACGATCATGATCGGCCCGAACAGCTTGCCGACCTTGTCGGTGCCGCGCGACTGGATCGCGAACAGGCCCACCAGGATCACCAGCGCGATCGGGACGATGAAGCGGTCGAACCCGTCGCTGACGTAGCTGAGGCCTTCGGTCGCGGACAGCACCGACATCGCCGGGGTAATCATCGAATCGCCATAGAACAAGGCGGTTGCAAACACTCCGAGCAGCACGAACGGCGCAGTCCACTTGGCTGTGGCGGACTTGCGGTTGATCAGTGCCAGCAGCGCCAGGCTGCCGCCCTCGCCCTTGTTGTCGGCTTTCATGATGGTCAGGACATATTTGAACGTCACCACGATCATCATTGACCAGAACACCAGGCTGAGCACCCCGTGGATGTGAACCGGATCGACCTGGATGCCCGGGGCACCGTGGTGCGAAGCAAAGGTTTCGCGAAAGGCATAGATCGGGCTGGTGCCGATATCGCCAAAGACAACGCCAACTGCCCCGATGGAGAGTTTCAGCAGACCGCCGGAATGTCCGCCTGGCTGATGCGGTGCGGCAATGCCTCCAGCTTCAGTATTCGCTGCGCTCATTTTGACCCTAGCCCCTGTATGGCTTCAAACGTATGGCCCCAGACTCGCCTTCCCGGACGAGGAGCGAACGGCGCTTAGCAAGTGGAATGAATACCCGCAATGATTGCCCTTGCCCCATTATGGTGCGGGCTGCGGCCCGCGCTGGCGAGCGATGAAGGCATCGAGCTGTATCAGCTGCGCCTGCAAATCGCCGCGCCACGGCGCATCTGGGGCAGAGCGCGCCAGCAGATCGGCCCACAGCGCGCGGGCCTCATCAAGCCGACCGGACTCGGCCAGAGCCAGCCCGAGGAAAAACGGCGGCGCAGGATTACCTGGTGCAGCCTCACTCGCGCGGCGATAGGCATAGAGCGCGGCGGGCGTCACCGTACGGTCGGCATGGGCGAACAGGGCATTGGCCATGGCCAGCCACGCCTCGCCGTTGCCGGGGTTAGCGTCGACGGCACCGCGCAAGTAACCGGCGGCATCGGCATATTGCCCGCGGCGCGACAGCGCATCGGCGGTGATCAGGAACTTGTCGCTCATCGGACGTTCCCCGCTCAGCTTCTCGCGCGCCGAGATGGCGGCGGCGGCGCTGTTTCCGGCGATTTTCTGCACCGGCTGCTTGGGCGTGCCCGCTTGGCCGGGATGGCCTTGCAGGGCATAGCCGCTCAGGCCGAGCAACAGTGCTGCCCCGGCGGCTTCCCAGCCCTTGCGCGGCAATCTGAGCAAGCAGGCCAGCGCCAGGAAGGCGATGACTGCAAGGCCGACTGCAAGCACATAGCCGATCATTTCGCCGCCCTCAAAAACCGGCGGCGCAGCAACAGCGCGGCGATAGCCAGCAGCAGCAGCGGCGCGGCAAACAGCGGCCAGGTGGCGCTGCTCACTTGCGGAGCATAGGAAATGTAATCGCCGTAACGCTCCACCAGCCAGCGCCGGATCGCTTCGGGTTCTTCACCCTTGGCAATGCGCGAGCGGATCTGATTGCGCATGTCGCCCGCCATCGAGGCATCCGAATCGGCGATCGACTGGCTCTGGCAAGTCAGGCAGCGGATGGTTTCCATCAGCGCCCGCGCCTTGGCCTCAAGCCGGGGGTCATCAAGCTGGCGATAGGCATAGGTCGCCGGCGGCATGGTATCATCAGCGATCAGCGGCGTGGCCAGCAGGAACAGCGAGAGGACGAGCAACACCCGCTTCACTTCGCCGCCTCCTGCAATCTGGCGAGCAACATCGGCACATCCTCAGGACGGATTTCGCCGATATGCTGATAGCGGATCACGCCTTGAGCATCGATGATAAAGCTTTCGGGCACGCCTGATGAACCGATGCTCATCTGCACGGCGCTGACATCATCGGCCCCGATGCGGGTATAGGGATTGCCATAGCGCGCCAGAAAATCGGCCAGTTCGGGCTTGTGATCGCGGATCGCCACGCCGTCGATCTCGACACCGGCTGCGGCAAGCTGCGCCAGTTGCCGGGCTTCGGCGGCACAGGGCACACACCAGCTGGCAAAGACATTGAGCAGGCGCGGCTGACCGCCGATCATATCGGCGCGCGACAGACCCGGTCGATCATCGGCAGCCGGGCGCAAGGCAAATTCAGGCAGCGGCTTGCCGACGAACTGGCTGGCGACATCGCGGCTCGCCGGACGCAGCAGGCCGATCAGCACCAGCACGACGAAGCCCGCGAACAGCGCCAAGGGCAGCCACAGTGCCCAGCGCGCGGTGCGCAGCGAAGCAGTCGGAGCCGCGCTCATCGTCCCTGCCTCTCGCGGCGATAGGCGATCTTGTCGCGCGCAATCACCCGGCGAAGATCACTCGCCACCCGGCCGAGCAGCGCGAGCAGACCGCCCAGCGCGATCAGTACACCGCCCAGCCAGATCATTGTCACAAACGGTTTCCACCACAGCCGGAGCTGCCAGCGCCCGTCGGCAGCTTCATCGCCCAGCACGGTGTAAAGCTGACCGTTCCAGCGGGTGAGCAGCGCGCTTTCATTGGTCTGCTGCGCCGGGGTCCAGAATGTGCGCGATTGCGGGCGAAGCAGCGACGGTGCAGTGCCGTTGTAACTGGCTTGCAAATCACCTTCGAGCGCCGTCCAGTTTGGCCCGGCAATCGGGGTGATCGATTTCATCGTCACTGTCCACGGGCCGACTTTGACTGTATCCCCGGGCTGCACCGCGACCAGTTTCTCGACCGTGAAGGCACTGTCGCTGGCCATGCCGAACAGCGAAACGGCAACGCCGAAATGGGCCAGCACCATGCCCCATGCTGGCAGTTTCACCCGGCTCAGCTTGCGCCCGCGCAGTGGCAGCAGAGAGGCGAAGGCCAGCGCGGGAGAGAGAGCCAAGCCTATGATTGACAGGGTTTTTCCCGGAGCCAACGCCACGGCAATGCCGATACCCAGCACCAGCAGCAGGACCGGAATGATCAGCGAGGCCCGCACCCGCGCAAGGTTATCCTGCCGCCAGCGCAGCAGCGGACCGACCATCAGCACCAGCAGCATCGGTACGACAAACAGCGCGGTGAACGGGTTGAAATAGGGCGGCCCAACCGAAACCCTCATGTCCATCGCTTCAGCCAGAAGCGGATAGAGCGTACCGATCAGAACGATGCCGAGCACTGCTGACAGCATGACATTGTTGAACACCAGCCCCGATTCGCGGCTGGTCACAGCAAAGCGTTCGCCCTCGCTGATGGACCCGGCACGCAAGCCAAACAGCAGCAGCGCGCCGCCGATGTAGATCGCCAGCAGCACGAGGATGAAGGTGCCGCGCTGGGGATCGACGGCAAAGGCATGAACGCTGGTAAGTATCCCTGATCTCACGAGAAATGTGCCAATCATCGACATCGAAAAGGCGACCACGCCAAGCATCAGCGTCCAGGCCCGCAAGGCGTTTCGCGCGGCCAGAACACCGCATGAATGGAGCAAGGCAGTCGCGGCCAGCCAGCTTGCGCCGCCTCTCGCAGCCGCTCGATGCCGAACTGGTTTTTAGCCTGCGCCAGCCAGGCCAGCACCATGTCCACGTCGCCCATCGCCCGGTGCCGCGCGTCAGTCTGCAGGTGGTGCCGCTGCATGATGGCGTCCAGCCCATGGCTCTTGAATTGCGGGTACAACTTGCGCGACAGGCGCACGGTGCACAGGCTGGGCACCCGCAAGTCGTGGTTGAGGCGGGCGAAT
>JANOYZ010000113.1:0-2756 GCA_031429135.1 Novosphingobium sp.
GAAGACAATGTCTATCTCCTCCCCTTTTCCATTTGGGCCGCCGTTCGCCGCCTTGACCTGATCGCGCCAGTCTGCCGCACCGGTAACGACCACCGCATCCGCCCCGCCTGACAGCGCCGCAGCACGCTTTTCCTCGCTGGAGGCAGAAGCGATCACCCGCAGGCCAAGGTGCTTGGCCACTTCAACCGCCGCATAGCCGGTGCCACCGGCGGCTCCGAGCACCAGCAAAGTCTCACCGGGCTTGACAGCGGCGCGATCAACCAGCGCGTGCCATGCGGTCTGGTAATTGACCGGAAACACCGCCGCCGCATCGAAGGCCATGCCAGCGGGTATGGTACTGATGTTTTCCGCAGTGAATAGCGCGGCTTCCGACAGGATGCCGCCAAGGCTCGATCCGAACACCCGGTCGCCAATGGCAAACTTGGTCACCCCCTCGCCCAGCGTCTCGACCACGCCGGCAAATTCGCTGCCGGGGATGAACGGCAGCGGCGGTTTGAACTGATAGTCACCGCGCGCGGTCAGCACATCGACATAGGATATCCCCGCCGCCTTGATAGCCACGCGTATCTGTCCCGCGCCGGGTTCGCCGGGATCATGGTCCTCAAGCCGATAGCTTTCCGGAGGGCCGAATTGATGACCGATGACTGCGCGCGGCATCAGTGCAGTCCTCCATCGCAGCGCACCAGCGATCCGGTGACATTGACAGAGGCGGGGCTTGCCAGAAACAGCGCGGCGGTGATGATATCCTGCGGATCGGCAGCACACCCGCGCGGTGTCGGGATCGGGCCTTCGCCCTTGTCAGGCCAGGCCTGGACAATGTCGGTCTTGAACGCACCGGGAGACAGCGTGTTGACCCTCACTTTGGGGGCATATTCTGCCGCGAGGCTCACCGACATGGCATTGAGCGCCGCCTTGGATGAACCGTAAGGCACCACCTGCGGCAGCGGCATCAGTGAACCTGATGAGGTGACATTGATGATGCACCCGCCCCCATGTTCATCGGCACCATCAAACATCCGCTTGCCGATCTGCGAGGCAAGGCGGAACGGCCCTTTGAAGTTGAGATTGACGACCGAATCGAACAGCGCCTCGCTCACTTCATGGCTCGGGCTTCGCGGGCTCATGCCGGCGTTATTCACAAGGATATCCACACGCCCGAAAGCCGCATAGGCCTCATCGATCAGCCGGTCACACTCGGTCCACTTGCCGACATGGGCCGACACAGCGAGCGCCTTGCGGCCAAGCGCGCGGCACTCCTGCGCCACCGCCTCACAGTTCTCCAGCTTGCGGCTGGCGATGATCACGTCCGCCCCGCGCTCCGCAAATGCCCTGACCATCTGATAGCCAAGCCCTCGGCTGCCGCCGGTGACCAGCACCACCTTGCCGGTGAAATCGAAGAGGGGATCGATCCTTTGGGGGCCCATCACAATCTGTCCTGCCCCGGAACACCCTCTGGCCGCGCATCAGGATAGCGTGCCAGCGCCGCCTTCAACCGCGTCGGGATATGTTCGCTGGGGAATATTCCGTCCACCGGCGTCGCCCGCTTGAGATAGGCGCGCGCCAGTTGTGACTTGTGCACATCGGTCGGCCCGTCAGCAAAAGCCAGCGCCATGCCGCCGCCAAACCAGCCGGCCAGCGGCATATCGAGCGATATTCCCAGCGAACCGTGAATTTCCAGCGCCTTGCCGATAACGCTCATCCAGACATTGGCCATGGCAACCTTGCACATGCCGATGTGGTTGCGCGGGGTGCCATGCGGCAAACGCCCCGCCTCGGTCTCGTCGATCAGCCATGCAGTCTTGAGCGTGAGCAGGCGGAACTGTTCAAGCTCGATCACAGACTCGGCGATCTTGGCCTGGACCATCTGGTGGTCGCCGAGCTTGCGCCCGCGCGTCACGCGCGAGACCGAGCGTTCGAGCATCATGTCGAGCGCTCTGCTACACTTGCCGACCGTGCGCATGGCATGGTGGATGCGCCCGCCGCCCAGCCGCGCCTGCGCCACCTTGAACCCCTCGCCCGGCTGGCCGAGGATATGGTCGGCGGGGATGCGCACCTGATTGTAGCGGACGTGGCCGTGGGCGCCTTCCTCGTAAGGGTTCTCGCCGGCAATCGCGACATTGCGGATGATCTCGATGCCAGGGGTTTCCGCCGGGACGACGAACATCGACATCCGCTCGGTCAGCGGCGCGCCTTCGCTGGTGACGGCGATAACGAGGAAGAAGCTGGCAAAGCGCGCGTTGGAGGAGAACCACTTCTCGCCCTCGATCACCCATTCGTCGCCCTCTAGCGTCGCCTTGCAGGTGAACACGCCCGGATCAGCGCCGCCCTGAGGTTCGGTCATCGAAAAGCACGAAACGATGTCGCCGGCCATCAGCGGGCCGAGGTAGCGCTGCTTCTGGTCCGCCGTGCCGAACAGCGCGAGGATTTCCGCATTGCCGGTGTCGGGCGCGGCGCAACCGAAGACGACCGGCGCCCAGTTGGACCGCCCGATGATCTCGTTCATCAGCGCCAGCTTGACCTGTCCGTACCCCGGCCCGCCAAGGTTGGCGCCGAGGTGACAGGCCCACAGTCCCTGCGCCTTGACCTGATCCTGCAACGGCTTGGCATGTGTCCGAGCCGATTTCAGCGCGGGATCGAACTGGCTGCCCTGTTCGGGCCACAGCAGGTCCATCGTCTCGCACTCCTCGCGGACGAATTTCGCCATCCAGTCGAGCTTGGCCTGAAATTCGGGTTCTACGGAAAAATCGATCATCTTA
>JANOYZ010000114.1:0-5700 GCA_031429135.1 Novosphingobium sp.
CCCCGACCAGTTTTTTCCACGAAAAACCGCCATTTTCTGCTCCTTCATAGACAGGGGCCGCAACCCCTTATTGAAACTCACCCTCCCCGCAGCAGTTGCACCCCGTAATCCCGCTCAAACAGATAGAGCAGCACCCTTGCCGCCTCGCCGCGCGGGCTGGACAGGCCGCCGTCGCGTTCGATCAACAGCCGGGCGTCGTCATGGGCGAGCGGAAGCAGGCGCTGGATCTGCTCCAGCGATGCGACGCGGAACGGCGTATCCCCCGATTGCCGTGTGCCAAGCAGCTCACCACCACCGCGCAGACGCAAATCTTCCTCTGCCAGTCGAAAACCGTCCTGCGTTTCGCGCATCAGGGCCAGCCGTTCGCGCGCGATTTCAGACAGGCCGCTGCCGCGCAGCAGCAAGCAGGTCGACTTGTCGGCCCCGCGCCCGACCCGTCCGCGCAGCTGGTGCAGCTGGGCCAGCCCGAAACGCTCAGCCTGTTCGATCACCATCAGCGTTGCATTGGGCACATCGACGCCAACCTCGATCACCGTGGTGGCGACCAGCAGCTTCGCCTCACCGCTGGCAAAGCGATCCATGGCAGCGTCTTTGGCTTCAGGCCTCAGCTGACCATGAACCAGTACTACCATGTCACCAAAGCGCAGTTTCAGTTCGGCATAGCGGGCTTCGGCGGCGGCAATATCCTCCATCTCCAGCTCTCGCACCATCGGGCATACCCAATAGGCTTGCTAGCTGGTTTCCAGATGCCGCGAGAGTGCCCCGACGACATCTTCCATGCGTTCCACCGCGATGACGCGGGTGTCGATCGCTTGCCGCCCAGGTGGCATCTCATCAAGGCGGCTGACGTCCATCTCGCCATATTGCGCCAGTGTGAGCGTTCGCGGGATGGGCGTTGCCGTCATGGCCAGACAATGCGGGGTACGTTTGCCCTTCTGCGCCAGCATCAGCCGCTGACCAACACCGAAGCGGTGCTGCTCGTCGATCACCGCAAGAGCGAGGTTTTTGTAAGCGACGCTTTCCTGAAAGATCGCATGGTTGCCGATGCAGATGTCTATCGAACCATCGAGCAGCCCCATCAGGATCGATTCGCGCGCGCGCCCTTTATCGCGTCCGGTGAACAGGGTGATGTTCACCCCGGTCCCGGCGAGCATCCGGCTGAGCGTATCGAAATGCTGGCGGGCGAGGATTTCCGTCGGTGCCAGTAGTGCTGCCTGCGCGCCGCCTTCCACCGCGATCAGCATGGCCTCCAATGCCACCACCGTCTTGCCCGAACCGACATCGCCTTGCAGCAGCCGCAGCATCGGTGAGGCTTGCTCAAGATCACCTTCGATCTCGGCAATCGAGCGTTTTTGCGCACCTGTGAGAGCGAAGGGCAGCTTGAGCATACTACGCAGCCTGCCATCTCCTTTCAATGGCGTGCCGGTGCGTGCGCGATTGGCGTTGCGCACCAGCATCAATGCCAGCGCGCTCGCCAGCAGTTCATCATAGGCTAACCGGTCCCGCGTGGCTTCATGCTCACGCTTGTGTGCTAGGACCAGCGCATCTCGCCAATTTGGCCATTGCATCTTGTCGAGCAGGCCCGGCTCAATCCATTCGGGCAGATTTGGTGCATTTGCCATCGCCTGCTGCACCAGTGTCGCAATCCGCCCCTGAGTCAGACCATCAGAAAGCGGATAGACCGCCTCACACAGAGTGCCCAGCGAAAGCGAACCAGCATCACTGACATGATCGGGGTGAACGATTTGCAGCATCTGGCCAAACTGATCGAGTCTGCCGGCAATCCATCGCTTCTCGCCCAGCGGCAGCAGCTTTTTCGCCCAGCCTGAATTTCGCCCGAAGTAAGTGAGTGCGCAGATGTTGCCGGGCTCGTCAGCCGCCAGTACCCGGAATGGCCCGCGCCCGGCGGATGACCGGTATTCGATGGGCGTAAGCGCCACCACGACATTCTCGCCAACGCTTGCATCATCCAGATCGGTAACGGCACGGCGCTGAACAAAGCGGTCTGGCAAGTGATAGGCCATATCCTTCAACCTGAGCAGCGATAGCTTCTCCAGCGGCCGGGCAAGATTCGGCCCGACGCCTTTCAGGCTATCGCTTTGGGCAAACAGGGGGTTGAGCAGGTCGGGGCGCATTTGACTGCTATAGCGAGGCTTTGCTCTTGCCTCCAATCCCCTGCTGACTTACCCGCGCCAAAATGAACAAAAAAGCCCGCCTCAAGCGCCTGCAGTTCCGCGCATGGCATCGCGGTACGCGCGAGGCTGACTATATGATCGGCTGCTTTTTTGATCGCTTCCACCATGAATGGGGTGAGCCTGAACTCGTCTGGTTCGAGGCACTGATTGAAGAAGAAGACGTGGATATTCTAGGCTGGGCGCTCGGTACACTGAGCGTCCCTGATGAATTTTCCGGTGCCCTGATGGAGCGCATGCGACGGCTCGATTACGTTGAAATTCCGCGCTGACCGGCATCAAGCATAGTCGGCGATGTCATAGACCAGAACTCTTTCCCACAGATGCCCGCAGCGGGCGATGAATGCCTGATGGATCGGGTGAACCTGATACACCGCCTGGTCAGCCAGACTAGCGAAAGTCATCGATTCTGACAGATCATAACTGTGATCGACAACATCGCGGTCATCGGTCGAAGCGGGCATGCCGATGTGCAGGGTCTTCACCTGCGCGATTTCCCTCAGGGTTTCCAGTCCTTCAGCCAGTGCGGCCCGGTCTTGCGCGGAATTGGCGAGCTTCAGCCAGAACAAGGCCATGTGCCTGATTGGTCCAGTACCGGTCATCCTATCCACTCCGTTTTCGCATTGACTGTGCAGATGCACGATGCGGTCTCCGCTCGCAATCACACGACTTTGCTGTGCCCAGCGCAAGACGGTTGCGCATCAGCGCAGTCTGTCGCAAGGGCGCGGCTTCCATCATGCCTGACCTGAGCCGCATCCTTTCCGCCAAGACACCACTGACTCTGTCCTCGGTTGCGAGGGGCAGTCAGCCGCTGGTGCTCGCCGATCTGGCGCGTGCGGCCAAGCTGAGGGGCAATGCGCGCGCGGTGTTCATCGCGGCGGACGATGCGGCGATGCGCGCGATCAACGATGCCGCTGCTTTCTTCGCGCCCGAACTGGAGGTCATCGAGTTCCCCGCATGGGACTGTCTGCCTTATGACCGGGCGAGTCCGGCGCTGTCAGTCAGTGCCCGCAGGCTGTCTGCACTGCACCGGCTACAAGGGCAGTCAGACCGCCCGCAACTGTTCATAACCACGATCAATGCGGTTTTGCAGCGGGTTCAAACGCCGTTCCGCATCCGCGAATCAGTGCGCCTGCTCAAGCCGGGCATGGAAATCAACCGCGAGAGCCTGCTCGGCCTGTTGCAGCGTCAGGGCTATTCGCGCACCGATACGGTCGCGGATGCCGGTGAATATGCCGTGCGCGGTTCGATCTTCGATATTTTTCCGTCAGGGCTTGATCAAGGACTGCGGCTGGACTTCTTTGGTGACGAGCTGGAATTGCTCCGGTTGTTCGATCCCAATACCCAGCGCTCTACCGGGCCGGTGGATCAGCACCTGCTGCTGCCAGCCAGCGAAGCCTTGCTCGATGAGGAGACCGTAAAACGCTTCCGTACCCGTTATCGCGAAAAATTCGGCGCCAATGCCACTTCTGACCCGCTCTATCAGGCGGTGAGCGAGGGGCGGCGACTGGCGGGCATGGAGCACTGGCTGCCGCTGTTTGAAGAGCGGCTGGTTACCCTGTTCGATCACCTGGGCAGCGATGATCTGATCGTCATCGACAGCGCGGCGATGAATGCTGCCGAGGAACGGCTGACCGACATCACCGATTACCACGCCTCGCGCACCGAAACTTCCGGGAAAGTGGCGGGAAGCTATCGCCCGCTTGAACCTTCTGCGCTTTACCTCAACGCCGGAGAATTTGGCACGCGGCAATCTGGCTGGCCGATCCACCGCCTCGATATTTTTGCGCAACCGGAAAGCGCCAACATCATCGACTTCGGCTTCGGCTCAGGCCGGGATTTTACGCCGGAACGCGTGCGCGGTGATAATGTCTATGAGGCGGCAGCACGTTTCCTCAATGGACAGGCGGCGCAGGGCAAGAAATCGCTGATCGCCTGCTACACAACCGGCAGCCGCGCCCGCATTGCGGCGATCCTGGGGGAGGCAGTCCGCCCCGCCCCGGTACTCGCCGATAGCTGGCAGGAAGCACTGGGCCTTGCCGCCAAGGGTTCCGCCGTCGCGCTGGTCCTGCCGCTTGAGAACGGCTTCTCGAATGACGAGATCGAGCTGGTTACCGAGCAGGATATCCTTGGCGACCGGCTGGTTCGCCGCAAGAAGCGCCGCAAGAGCGCCGACGCTTTCCTCGCCGAGCTGGCCGCGCTCACCCCCGGTGATCTCGTGGTGCATATGGAGCACGGCATCGGTCGCTACATGGGTCTGCTCTCGATCCCGGTGGGCAAGAGTCCGCACGATTGCGTGATGCTGGTCTATCATGGCGGCGACAAGCTTTACGTTCCGGTCGAGAATATCGACGTGCTCTCGCGCTTCGGTAGCGAAAGTGAAGGTGTTGCGCTGGACCGGCTGGGCGGAGAAGCCTGGCAAAAGCGCAAGAGTCGCCTCAAGGAACGCATCCGGGCGATTGCGCACGAATTGCTCAAAACCGCCGCCCAGCGCGCCCTGCGGCAAGCCCCGGTCTTTGTCCCCGAAGAAGCCGCCTATGCCCAATTCGTCGAGAAGTTTCCGTGGGAAGAGACCGATGATCAGGAAGCGGCAATCGAAGACGTGCTGAGCGATCTGGCCGAGGGCAAGCCGATGGACAGGCTGGTCTGCGGCGATGTCGGCTTCGGCAAGACCGAGGTGGCACTGCGCGCAGCTTTTGTCGCGGCGATGGCGGGCCAGCAGGTGGCCTTGATCGCGCCGACGACCTTGCTGGCGCGTCAGCACTATTCGGGCTTTGTCGAACGGTTCTCCGGCTTTCCGCTCAATCTCGGTCGCTTGTCGCGGCTTGTCACTGACAAGGAGGCGAGCCGAACCAAGGCAGGTCTTGCCGATGGCACCGTCGATATCGTCATCGGCACCCATGCGCTGCTGTCCAAGAGCCTCGTTTTCAAGCGGCTCGGACTGGTCATCGTCGATGAGGAACAGCGGTTCGGTGTCAATCATAAGGAACGGCTGAAGCAGCTACGGTCCAATGTCCACGTCCTCACCCTCACCGCCACGCCGATCCCGCGCACCTTGCAGATGGCGATGTCGGGCCTGCGCGAACTTTCAACCATCCAGACACCGCCGGTCGATCGTCTGGCGGTGCGTACCTATGTGATGGAGTGGGACGACATGGTGATGCGCGAGGCCTTGCTGCGCGAGCATCACCGCGGCGGACAGAGCTTCATCATCGTGCCGCGCATTGCTGATATGGCCGATGTCGAGGAATGGTTGCGCAACACCGTTCCGGAGGTTCGTTTCGTTTCCGCACACGGCCAGATGAGCCCGACCGAAGTCGAGGAGCGCATGAGTGCCTTTTACGACAAGCAATATGAGGTGCTGCTGGCAACCACCATTGTCGAGAGCGGTCTCGATATTCCCAGCGCAATTACCATCATCATCCACCGGGCAGATCGCTTTGGACTTGCCCAGCTTTACCAGCTGCGCGGGCGGGTCGGCCGGGCCAAATTGCGGGCCTATGCCTAT
>JANOYZ010000115.1:0-14634 GCA_031429135.1 Novosphingobium sp.
CTAGAACCCCAGCCCGCTCATGCTGAGCCTGTCGAAGCACTCGCGCCGACTTCACCCCAGCGGCCCTGCGCGGCAAGTTCCATGGAGAGCGTCCGGGTAAGCTGGGTAACAGCGCCTTATTGACCGGAACAACACGCCAAACTAGGCACAGTATTCACAATAGTGAAAGACTGCGATGACCCGCTCCTCACCCGGTGTAATGCGAATTGCAGCCATTCTTGATTTCATGGCTGATCATCCGGCGCAGGCATTTGCTCTGACGGATCTGGTTCGCGCGCTCAAGCTGAGCCGGGCGACCTGTCATGCCCTGCTGACCGGTCTGGTTGAGGTCGGCTATCTGTTCCGTACCAGCGACAAGACCTATGTGCTCGGCCCGGCGCTCGCCCGGGTTGGCCATGCGGCGGCGCAGAATATGTCGCCCTTGCAGATTGCCCAGCCGGAAATGCGGGCGTTGGCGGACGAAAATGACGTGGTCTGCTCGGCCTTCTTCCTTGAAGGCGATACCATCGTCAGCCGCGAGCGCGCGGCCTCGCTCAGCCATGTCGGCTTTTCGCTGCCGCTGGGCACCCGTGTGCGATTACTGCCGCGATCGCTGCCGGTGTTCTTCGCCTGGAGCCCTGACGCAGCACAGGCATGGATGCAGCGCGAAGGGCACGCGATGACCGGTGCTATCGCGGGCGGCATGACATTTGCCCGCGATCACGGCTATGCCGTGCTGGTGCGCACCGATGTCAGCCCGCAGGACGGGGACTTGTCGGTATTGCTGGAGATGGACGCTGAAACGGATCGTCCGATCAAGGTTCTGGCTGAAGTTGAAAAGACCAGAAGCTATGCGGTTTCCTCGATCACCTCCCCGGTGTTCAGCGCCGGGGGCAAGGTTGAATTCGTCATCGGGCTGATGGGCTTTGCCCGCTCCATGACCGGGGCCGAGGTTTTCGCCGCCGCCGCATCGCTACGCGCCGCCTGCTTGCGGATCAGCGCCTTCCTCGCCTGATTTGCTGGCTTCCTGAGGGACCGACCCTTCACGGATGCTTGCGTTTCTGCATAAATTGCGAATAGTTGTTCGCAATCAGGAATAATTCATCCGGGAGAACCGCCATGTCCGATGTGATCGTCGCGCCCGAAATGCGCGATCTGGATGAACTGGCGGGACAACTTGGCGCGTGGCTCTCTGGCAAGATTGCGGGTGCCAAAGGTCTTGTCGTCACTGATCTGTCCTATCCGCGCGGGGCGGGGCAATCGCACGAAACGATCCTGTTCACCGCCATCTGGAATGGCGGTTCGCTGGAAGGCGTGGTACGCATCAAACCCGGTGACTTTACCGTCTTTCCCGACAATCTGTTCGATGAGCAGTTTCAGGTGATGCAAGTGATGCATGACAGCGGCATTGTCCGTGTCGCCGAGCCGCTGTGGCTGGAACAGGATACATCGGTGCTTGGCCGGCCCTTTTTTGTCATGCGCAAGGTCATTGGCCGGGTTCCGGTCAGCGTACCGCCCTATTCGCAAAGCGGCTGGGTCTGCGATGCCAGTCCGGCACAGCGGCGGCGCATGTGGGAAAGCGGGGTGCGCCAGCTGGCGGCGATCCAGCTGGTTTCACTTGATAATTTGCACTTTCTCGCAGGGCCAGCCCATGCGCGGCATGGCCTGGCTCAGGAGGTTGACAAGTACCGCCGCTTTGCCGCCTGGCTGGCTGAGCAGCCGGCTTCGCGTTCGCTTACAGCCATCATCGAACGCGGGCTGGACCGGCTGGAGGCGGCCTGGCCAGCCAATCAGCCCGCCGGTCTGGTCTGGGGCGATGCGCGGCTGGGCAACATGATGTTCGATGCGAATTTTGCTGTTGTTGCGGTGATGGACTGGGAACAGCCATCGCTGGGCGGTGCGCTGCATGATCTCGCCTGGTTCGTCACCATGGGCGAGGTCTGGCACAGTCCGCGCGATGGCCGCCCGTGGTTCGAAGGCATGGGAACCCGCGCAGAAACCATTGCCCTGTGGGAAGAGGTCAGCGGCAAATCGGCGGCTGATCTTGAATGGTATGAGGATTTCACCCGGATCAAGATGAGCTGCACCGGCATCAGGCTCGACCAGTTGCGCAGCACGGTGACTTACACCGAAGCTTCGCTGGCCCGGCGGCTCAAGCTCGGTTGATCAAGTTATCACAGCCCACCGCGCCGGCGGTATTCTCGCTCGGCGCTCGACAGGATCGCTTCGATTGGTCCATGCCAAGCGCAAGAACAGGCGTCAGGAGTTCGGCATGGGTTCGCTTTCAGGCAAGGTCGCTCTGGTCACTGGTGCCAGCCGGGGCATCGGCAAGGGCATCGCGCTCGTTCTCGCCGAGCAGGGTGCCTGCGTCTATGTGACAGGCCGCACGGTGAACGAGGGCGACTATTACCTGCCCGGTACCGTCGGATCGACCGCCGCCGAGTGCGATGCGCGCGGGTGTGACAGCGGCGGCAGGGGCGTGGCCGTCGCCTGCGATCACGCTGATGACGTGGCAGTTGCTGCGCTGTTTGATCGGATCAAGGCCGAAGCCGGACGCCTCGACATTCTTGTCAACAATGCTTTCACACTTTCGGATGATCTGCTTGAGCCCAAGGGCTTCTGGGAAAAACCGCTTTCGAACCTTGAGATGTGGGATGTCGGCGTGCGCTCCAACTATGTCGCGGCTTGGCACGCGGCGAAGATCATGGCGCCGCAGGGCTCCGGGTTGATGGTGGCGATATCCGGTTTTGCCGGTACGACCTATACCTATAGCGTCATCTTCGGCACCTCAAAGTCCGCTGTCGGCCGCATGGCGCGCGACATGGCGGTGGAACTGGAGCCTTTCAATGTCGCGTCGATTACGCTGTGGCAGGGGCTAACGCTGACCGAAAAGGCGAAGGACAATCTCGCCAGAATGGGCGACAAGATGACCACCTCGATCACCTCGATGACCGGCAGCACGGTGGAGCATCCGGGCCGCGTAATCGCGGCCCTGGCTGTCGATCCTGAAATCATGAAGCGGTCGGGCGGTGAATTCGTCACGGCGGAACTGGCGCAGGAATACGGTATCACCGATGTCGATGGAACTGTGATACCTTCGGCTCGCGCCACGCGAGGCTCGCCGATCTGGCAGCCGATCATGAAAGCAACGACATGAGCTCCAATTTTGATGCCGAACGCCAGGCCCGCATGGAACTGCTGCTCGACAAGCAGGAAATCCTTGAATGCCTGACCCGCTTCAGCCGCGGCATGGACCGGTTTGACCGTGAACTGTACCTCTCTGCTTTTCACGATGACGCGGTGATGGCGGCGGGTCCATTCGTCGGCAGCGCGGCGGAATGCTATGACTGGGCGATGCCGATACATGAAGCGGGGCAAGCGGCGACGCATCACAACCTGCTCAACGTCACTTACGATATCCGCTATAATACCGCGCATACCGAGTGCTATTACCTGTTCGTCGGGCGCAACCGCGATGACAGCAACTGGATTGCCGGGGGCCGCTATATCGACCGGCTGGAGCGCCGCGACGGGCAATGGCGGATCGCCATGCGCACCAATGCCATCGAATGGTCGGGCATGGTGCCGTCCATGGCTTTGCCTTTCGGTGATGTGCCCGACATTCACGGCAATGGCGCGCCTGCGCGCAGCAAGGACGATCCATCCTACATGCGCCCATTGATCAACCAGCGCGAAGCTGCCAATCCCGCCACGGCCCCAGCCGAACAACCGGAACCCGCTAAGCGCAATGGCAACCCAGCTTCCCGTCCTGCAATTTCTACACAGCGCCGCGAATCGCGCTGAACGCTGCGCGCTTGTCGTACTGACGGGTATTGAAGGCGCTGCTGCTCGCGGTCTCGGCACGCTGATGGCCGTGAGCGAAGGCGGGCAGTGGTCCGGCTCGCTTTCGGGCGGCTGCGTCGAAACCGCGCTGGTTGGCGAAGCGCAGCGGGTGATGGCTTCGGGCATTGCCGAGCAAATCCGCATTGGCGCAGGTTCGCCGCTGATCGACATTCGCCTGCCCTGTGGCAGCGGCATGGACCTGCTGTTCCTGCCCGATCCTGATGCTGCTGCCATAGCCTGTACAACGGCACTGCTTGCCACGCGCAAGCCAGTTGCAATGACAATGCACCCTGATGGCAAGCTGAACACGCGCGCGGCGACGAGTGATGACAGCACCGGCTGGTCGGATGAGCACTTCATTCTGCGCATCGATCCGGCCTTGCGGCTGGTCATCGCCGGGCACGGCGAGGAAACCAGAGTGCTCGCCCGGCTGGCTTTTGACTGGGGTGCCGAAGTCTTCGTGCTGTCGCCGGATGAAGGCATCGTTGCCATGGCCGCAGAGTTTGCGAAGACGGCACTGCTCAAATCGCCCGGCCGCCATGATGCGCTTGCTCTCGACCACTGGAGCGCCTTGGTCATGCTGTTTCATGATCACGATTGGGAAACCCAGCTGCTCGTTCAGGCGCTGGAGCAGCAAGTGCTGTTCATCGGCGCAATGGGCAGTCGGACGACTCATGCAGGACGGCTTGAAGCCCTGGCAGCGGCGGGCGTCAATGCTGAAGCTGCCGCGCGTGTCTGTGGCCCCATTGGCCTGATCCCGGCGGCGCGCGATCCGCATACGCTGGCGCTTTCGGTGCTCGCCGAAGTGGTTGCCGCCTATAACGCGGCTTGACCGTTTCCTCGGGACAGGCTTTCGCCTATCAGGCAGGCGCAACGCGGGAGTATTCACACTATGGGCGGCAAGATACTTGTTCTCAACGGGCCTAATCTCAACTTGCTGGGAGAGCGCGAGCCTGCGGTCTACGGCAGCACCACGCTGGCCGATATCGAGGCCATGTGCCGCGCTGAGGCTGAGGCTGCGGGCCTTGCGATTGATTTTCGCCAGACCAATGCCGAACATGAAATGGTCGAATGGATTCAGGCCGGCCGCAAGGGGCTGGTCGGCATCGTCATCAATCCGGCCGCCTTTTCATATGCCGCCTATCCGGTGCTGGATGCGCTCAAGCTGGTCGATTGCCCGGTGGTGGAAGTCCATATCTCCAACATCCACCGCCGCGAGGAAGCGTGGCGCGCAAAGTCGATCATGACGCAAGTGGTGACGGGGATTATCTCGGGCCTTGGCGCAAGCGGCTATGCGCTGGCGGTGCGGCATCTTGCCGGTTTGCCACGCGCGGGCTGAATGCCCCAACACCGGGGCAGTGCCAATCTGAGGACACGGCCTGCCGGTTGTTCAGGCACGCCGGTATTGCAAAAAGCGCGGTGAAATGCTGGAAAAAGATACCAGCAAAACCCTCACACCACCTTGCGGTGTTCTGCCTTGACCCAGCGCACAGTGCCAGTGCTGGCGCGCATGACGACGGTGTGGGTGGTCATGGTTCCGTCTTTGCGGCGCTTTACCCCGTCGAGCAGCGAGCCGTCGGTCACGCCGGTGGCGGCGAAGATGCAATCGCCCTTGGCCAGTTCGTCGCGAGTGTAGATCTTGCCCAGATCAGTGATGCCCCATTTGCGCGCGCGGCCGCGCTCGTCATCGTTGCGGAACAGCAGACGGCCGTTGAATTGTCCGCCAACACAGCGCAATGCGGCAGCGGCAAGCACTCCCTCAGGAGCGCCGCCGGAGCCCATGTAAAGGTCGATGCCGGTATCTTCATTGGTCACGGCGATCACCCCGGCGACATCGCCATCGCCGATCAGCACGACGCCGCAGCCAAGCCCGCGCAGTTCGGCGATCAGATCGGTGTGGCGCGGGCGATCCAGCACGCAGACGATGATGTCGCCCGGCTCGACGCCTTTGGCAGCGGCGACGGCAGCCACGTTCTCGGTCGGGGTCTTGGCAAGGCTGATAATGCCATCGGGATAACCAGGGCCGACCGCCAGCTTGTCCATATAGACATCGGGAGCGTTGAGCAGGTTGCCTTCCTCGGCGCAGGCCAGCACGGCCAGCGCATTGGGACCGGCCTTGGCGGTGATCGTCGTGCCTTCCAAGGGATCGAGCGCGATGTCGATTTTGGGACCAGTGCCGATAGCGCCGACAACCTTTTCGCAGATGAACAGCATCGGTGCCTCATCTCGCTCGCCTTCGCCGATCACCACAGTGCCATCGATGGCCAGTGTATCAAAGGCCAGCCGCATGGCTTCAACCGCAGCGGCATCGGCGGCCTTTTCATCGCCGCGCCCGATCAGCTTTGAAGCAGCGATAGCCGCCGCTTCGGTGACGCGGACCATTTCGAGGACGAGGACGCGGTCAAGAACTTTGCTGGCCGGAGTACTTGGGCTGGCCGGAGTACCCGGACTAGCTGGAGTACCCGGACTAGCTGGAGAACCTGGGGTGGCGGGGCCGGCGGTGGTTGCGGTCATGTTCAGTCCGTATTCAGAGGAAAAAGGATGAATTGTCTATAAGGCATTGCTGGCGCGCTTAAACAGCGCGGGGCGCTCTGTCGACTCTGGTCAGGCCAGATCGACGCGATTATGAATGGCTCTGGGGAATGCAGGGGAAGGCAGATTTTGCATGCAACAGGCGCGATGGCTATTCGGCACACCTCTGTTTTTGATCACCGCAGTGCTCTCGGTAAATCAGGCAAGAGCCCAGACTGCGGCTCCCCAAACGGCTGGAACCCAGCCTGCGGGAGCACAAGCCTCAGACGATCCGCAGGTCAACATTCTGATAACTGCCCAGCGCAAGCAGTTCGGTCCGCCCGATCCCAAGCCGCGGCGCTGCGCCGGAACCGCTGCCAATGGCGAGATTCTGGTGTGCGGCGCAGATCGCGGCGAGGATATTCGCGTGCCATCCACCGCAGACAGCGATCCCTTTTCGCGGCAGGGGATGGATGATGGCCTGCCTCGCGCTCCCATGGTCAGCGGGCTGCCGGATTGCAGCCGGGGCTGCATCGGCGTTGGCAGTGTTCCGCCACCGCTTTACGTGATCAACGTCAAGGAGCTGCCCGAAGCCCCCAAGGATTCAGACGCCGAAAAGGTCGCAAACGGCGAGCTGGCTGATCGGTAGGACGGGTTTTTTAAATTCCGCAGCCCCTCAAATCCGTCCATGCTGAGCTTGTCGAAGCACTGCCCTTCTTTTTGAGACTGTGCGCAGCGGCACGAAGAAACGTGCAGCCCTTCGACAAAGCTCAGGGCAGGCGGATTTGGAGCGACATATCCCTGTTTCACTCACCCAGCAACTGCATGACCAGCGGCGGCTGGGTCAGGCTGGGGGAGCCTTCGAGCAGGCGCAGGGCTTCGGAGACCGCGCTTTCCGGGCCTTCATGCGTCACCAGCGCGACGAGCACTTCGCCGCCCATATCGTGGCGGCCCTTCTGGATCAGGCTTTCGATCGAAACCCCGGCATCGCGCATCGCGGCGGTGATCTCGGCGAGCACACCGGGGCGGTCCGCAACCAGAAACCGCAGATAGGCGCGGCCCAGACGGTGCCCCGCAGGCGCGGGTGCCATGGCCTCAAGCTCGCCCACCGGCACCGAAAACGCCGGACCGGCCTCACCCCCGTTTTCCATGGAACGCGCAATGTCGATCAGATCGGCGACCACCGCAGAGGCGGTCGGGCCATCGCCTGCGCCCGCGCCCTGGAACAGCAGCCGGCCCGAAAAATTGCCCTCTGCGACCACGGCATTGGTTGCGCCATCGACATGGGCGAGCGGGTGATCGAAGGGAACCAGGTGCGGCTGAACGCGCTGGAACAGGCGGCTGGTGCCGTCAGAGCTATCGGTATCAGCCATGCCGATCAGACGGATGACATAGCCCAGTGCCTCGGCCTGGGCGATATCAGCAGCCAGGATGCGGCTGATCCCGGCAGTCTCCACCGCGCCAAAATCAATCTCGGCACCAAAGGCAATGGCGGCCAGGATTGAAAGCTTGTGCGCCGCATCAATGCCTTCGATATCAAAGGCCGGATCAGCCTCGGCATAGCCCTTGGCCTGGGCTTCGGCGAGGACATCGGCGAAATCGCGGCCGGTATCTTCCATCGCCGAAAGGATGAAATTGCAGGTGCCGTTGAGGATGCCGTAAACCCGCTCGATCTCGTTGGCAGCAGCGCCTTCGCGCAGACCTTTGATCACCGGGATGCCGCCGGCTACCGCCGCTTCGAACTTCAGGGCAACGTGGGCGGCCTCGGCCAGCCTTGCCAGCTCAAGACCATGATGGGCGATCATCGCCTTGTTGGCGGTGACCAGCGCCTTGCCGGCCTCGATCGTGGTGCGCGCGCAGGCCAGCGCCGGGCCGTCTGATCCGCCGACCAGTTCGACCACGACATCAACGTCTGCCCGTTCGCCCATGATGACCATGTCATCTTCCCAGGCATAAGGCGAAAGATCGACGCCGCGCGGCTTGCTGCGATCACGCGCGCTGACGGCGGTGATCTTGATCGGGCGTCCGGCGCGGCGCGCGATCAGCGCCGCGTTGGTTTCGACGAGGCGAATCACCCCCGCTCCCACGGTCCCCAGTCCTGCCAGTGCAATGCGAAGTGGTTCGGCCATGATTGCCCCTTTCGGGCGCGCCCCTACGGCAGAGCGAGTGGAAATGCCAGCAGTCTAACCTCGATTGCGCACACAGGGACCCAGATCGGCCATGACCTGGCGATAGTCTGCCTCTGCCTGCGCACGGTCTTCGGCTGTGGCCGAGACATTGACTCCCGGAGCCAGCGAGGGCGGCAGGAAGCAGGCGATACGGTACCAGGCAAGGCTGTTCCTGACCGGCGGCAGACCGGTGGTCGTCATGACTTCGGAAAACGATACGCCCCAATGTGTCGGCACACCGGGATGGTGCAGCACGGTGATCGCTGCTGGCTCACCATCAGGCGTGGCGAGGAAAATTTGCGTCTCGCCCTCGTTTGCCAGTGTGCCGGGAACATAGATCGCTTCGTGAACGCGGCTGATCCGCCCCGGTGCGCCGGGGGCAAATATTTCAACGAGAATCATCCGCAGCAAAGTATCGCTGGTTACGTCCCAGGCGATCTGCGCATCGGGAGCAATCAACTGAATGTCACCTGCTGGCGGTATTCCGGGCCGGACGTGGGCATATCGGGCGAACAGCAGCACGCTCTGTCTGGTCAGTTTGGGCAATTTGCCGCGGGCATCGCGTTTGATATCGACAAGATAGCGCAGCGCCGAGCCGACCGCTGCCGGACCAGTCAGCAGATTTTCAGTCACCGCTTCGACATAGAGCCTGGCCCAGCCCGGCCTGACTCCGCTGGCGCGTGCAGGCTCAACCTCGGCAACTTTGCGAATCTTGGCTTTCAGCACCAGCGTGGAATTATCGGCGAGATCGGCCAGATCGGCATAACTTGGCAGGGGTGCCAAGGCGGATTTGGGCGATTCGGCCAGGGCTGAGCCACCGGCAACCATCCCGATGAGGGACAGGGCGGGGGCCAGAGCAAACCTGAAGACAAGTGCCAAGCGCATTATTTCAACTCCGCAAATGATTGTTTTTATGTCCGGAATTTCCCGGACTCGCGCTGATGGACGATAGAATTTGACCTTAACACATGTGAATCAAGGGTTAACTAGCGGCCAGCTTAGATTAAGGCGTTGCGCGCTCCAAGACTCGGCGTTAAAGCACAGGCAAAAGCAGGCCCGTGAATACAATGGGCCGCGAAATTTGTCGGCTTATCCTTCGGGGGGTGAACGGCAAGCCTGAACTACCAGCAGGGTGGGAAATTAAGAATTTGGTCTTGGCAGGCGCAACTTTTGCTGCTTGTCAGGTTCGCCTCGGGCTTGTCTCGCAAGTGTGCAAGCCGGGGTATTGTTAATTGGAGTGATACGTCTGAATGGCTTACGCTGACCAACAACTGAGCGGTAACAAGATCACCGCCTTTGTCATCGTCGCAATCTTGCACGTCTTAGTGGGCTGGGCGCTTGTCACCGGCCTTGCTGCTGAAGGCTACAAGCAGCTTGTGAAGAAGGTGACAACCATCGACATCAAGGAGGAGAAGAAGGAGGAGGAGCCACCTCCACCGCCTCCCAAGAAGGTCGCGCCTCCGCCGATCGTGGCACCGCCACCGCGGGTGACGATCACCAATATGTCACCGCCGCTGACGATTGTCCCTAACCCGCCACCGATGCCGCCGCCGCCGCCACAGATCGTGCCGCCGCCTTCTGCACCGCCACCGCCGCGCGTTCAGCCGAAGTCAGCCGTGCCCAAGGGCAATCCGGGCAACTGGGCGACGACCAATGACTATCCGTCGCAGGCACTGCGCGAAGAGCGTCAGGGTACGACGCGGTTTCGTGTCTCGGTCGGTGCGGATGGCCGGGTGACGGATTGCACTGTCACCGGATCAAGCGGCAGCCCCGATCTTGATGCTACGGCTTGCACGAAAATCAGAGCCCGTGCCCGCTTTTCTCCGGCGACTGATGGGGAAGGCAACCCGACTTCAGGAACCTATTCCAACGCGGTGCGCTGGGTTATCCCTAAAGATTGATTTTTTCCGTGGGCCAGGTGCTGTTGCCGGGTTCCAGTTCAGACATTTACCTATTTCTTGAGAGGACTATCGCATGATTTTTGAACTTTTTGCCGCTGGTGCAAACGCGGCACCGCAGAACAAGTTCGGCATAATGGAATCGCTGTTTCCGAACGGAGAGCCGAACTGGATTGCGATCTCGACGTTTGTTATTCTGGCAGTCATGTCGTTTGGTTCGTTTTTCATCCTGTTCACCAAATGGGTCGAACAGGCGAAGATCATGCGTCAGGGCAATGAAATGCGCGCCAATTTCTGGCGGGCACCATCGCTGCGTGAAGGCGCTGCGAAGCTCGAAAAGAACAGCGCCTGGCGCCAGATTGTCGATGATGGTCTTGCCGCCGAGGAAATGCACGGCAAGATGACCGACGCGCTTGAATCCCATGACTGGCTGCACGGTTCGCTGGCCCGTTCGGAAGCTTCGATCAACTCGCGTCTGGCTACTGGTCTGCCGTTCCTTGCCACCGTCGGCGCGACATCGCCTTTCGTCGGCTTGTTCGGCACCGTCGTCGGCATCTATGGCGCGCTGATCAACATCGGCATCGCCGGTTCGGCCTCGATCGACAAGGTTGCCGGTCCGGTTGGTGAAGCCCTGATCATGACCGCGCTTGGTCTGCTCGTCGCGGTTCCTGCCGTGCTTGCCTATAACTTCCTCCAGGCACGCAACAAGCGCATTGCCGAGAACCTTTCGAGCTTCTCGACTGATATTCTCGCCAATATCAACTCCAAGGGGACGATCCGGCCCGCAACAGCCGCCGCCAAGCCCGCCGCCAAGCCAGCGATGGCATCGGCTGCTGCGGCCAAGCCGTAAGCATTGGGACAACGGCGCGATCCCAGGGAACGCGCCGATGGGATTGCTGGCCGACCTTAACCATGGTCGGCCATCACTTCCGGCAGCAAGCAAGGATAGGAAGTAAACTATGGCGATGGCAGTAGGCGGCGCCGGCGCGGACGTAAAACCGATGTCAGACATCAACACGACGCCGCTCGTGGACGTCATGCTGGTGCTTCTGATCATCTTCCTTATCGCGGTTCCGATCGCGATTCAGACGATCCAGAAACTCAAGATTCCGATTATCGCTTCGATCGAATCGAAGGATAAGGTTGAAAACCTGCAACTGACGGTGAGCACCACCGATTCTGCGGGGCGCAGCGCGGGTGAACCGGGATTTGAAGGAGCCAATCTTAATGGCGACTGCCGCGTCTATTTCAACAACCTGACGGCGGTCAACTCGGACGAACTGCGCGGACTGGCCTATAAGCGGCTGGAAATGATCATCAAGCGTGCTGGTGGTCCTGAAGCGATGATCGCCGATCCGGATAAGGTTCCGCAGGTTCACATTCGTGGTGATGTCAACGCGCCATGGCGCTGTGTGGCCGGCACGATCTATAACGTGCAGGTTTCCGGCTATCCGACCGTTGGTTTCATTTCGACCCCGGTCGATCCAAACGGCTAAGTCTGGCCAAACGGCTAAGTCTGGCCAAACGGCAAAGTTCGACCAAACGGCAAAGTTCGACCAAATGGCTAACCCCGGTTTCGGTCACTCAATTCAGGAGTAATTCCCATGGCAATGTCAGGCGGCAAGGACGATGGCTCGCCGATGATGGAAATCAACACGACGCCGCTTATCGACGTCATGCTGGTTTTGCTGATCATGTTCATCATCACCATTCCGGTGGCGACCCATGCAGTCAGCATGGATCTGCCCAACCCCAATGTTCCGCCCCCGGAAATGATCATCAAGCGCGACAAGAACCAGTTGCAGATCACCCCGCAGGGTACTGTGCTGTGGAACGGCACTCCGCTTGATACGGGGCAACTGGTCAGCGCGCTCAGCTCAACCTTGACGATGAAGCCCGAGCCGGAACTCCAGTTCCAGCCCGATGCCCAGGCACCCTATGATACCGCAGCCAAGGTGCTTGATATCATCAAGAAGTCGGGCGTCACCCTCTTCGGTTTCGTCGGCAACGAGCAGTATTATCAGTTCGGCAAGGCACCCGGCGAACCACCGATCAAGATACAGTAACCGGGCTGTAATAGTCGAAATTCATGCGAGGGGGGCGGAGCGATCCGCCCCCTTTTTTGTGGGGCTGGGCGATGCCCGGCCCTCTCGATAGGGCGGTTCGCCCCCACCCAGCGTAACCACTCGGCAATCGTCTATCTCTCCACCTCTAACCCCGATCTCCCGGCAGTTCCGGCCCGGTGAAAGCCGCCAGGGTTGGCAGAAATCCCGCCAGGGTCTTGCCAGCCCCGGTATCGGCAGTGAGCAGCACGTGCCGTCCCTCGGCTGCGACCTCCAGCATCGCTGCCTGATGTCGCCGCAGGTGCCAGCCGCGTGCGGTGAACCACTGGTCGATCTTGTGGGGGGAGGACTGCTGACTGCATCAGCGATCCGGCAGCTATGTGCTCTTGCCGAGCCGGCCCAGCCATGCCTGCGCCTGCTTCGGCTCGCCCGGAGCGTTCGAGGGTACAGGCCCGCGTGATGCTTCGAACTGCTGGTGCAGCGCGAACGGCTCCAGGCCCAGGTCCGCGCGCATCTGATCGATTTCTGCGCCCCGGTCGCACAGGTCGGTGACCACCGGCTGCCACTTGGCGCGCATTGAACGGTTCTGATTATGGTCAAACAGCCCCCACGAACCAGCGGCGACCTTTTCAAGCGCGGCGATCAGCGCCGCTGCATATTCCACTTCCAGATCAGCGCGGCGGTTGTCCAGACGTTCGAGGCGATCGGCTCTGCTCATTGGCAGAACCTATAGCGACTGCGCCGCGCCTACAATGGGCGCGTGGTGGTTTCCCCCTTTCCGATTACCCTCGCCCCTGCCATCACGGGGGTATGTCCAGCACATCATTTGCAGCCTTTCCGGAGCTATCCCGAATCGGACTGGCGCTGGCGCTGGGCCTGCTGGTCGGGGTGCAGCGCGGCTGGGCCAAGCGCGGCGAAGCCGACGGGACACGCTTTGCCGGCATCCGCACATTCGGCCTGCTGGGCCTCGCCGGAGGGATCGCAGGAGCTTTGCAGGCGCGGGCTTCGGGGCTGGCAACAGTACTACTCGCTGCCACGGCTGCGCTGCTGGTGCTGGGCTATTGGCGCAGCACCAGCAGCAAAGGCCCGGTCAGCGGCACGACCAGCCTGGTCGGATTGTTGACGCTGGCCTGTGGCTATCTGGCGGGCAGCGGTGAGGTGGTTCTGGCGGCTGCCATCAGCGGAGTGATGGTGCTGGTCCTTGCCATGCGCAAGCAGTTCCACGGCTGGGTGGCCACGCTCGACGAGCGCGAGATAATGGCCATCGCCCGCTTTGCGATCATTGCTCTCGTCATTCTGCCGCTGCTGCCGGATACGCCGTTCGGTCCCTATGGGGCATGGCGGGCGCGGCAATTGTGGCTGGTGGTGGTGCTGGTTTCGGGATTTTCCTTCGCCGGATACCTGGCCGCCAAGTATTTCGGAGCCACGCGGGGCGTGCTGGCGACAGCGGCTGCCGGGTCTATGGTTTCCTCAACCGCTGTCACGGCTTCACTGGCGGGCAAGCTCAAATCGGGCGATGGCGATGCCCGGATCCTCAATGCCGGTATCGCGCTGGCTTCGGCGGTGATGTTCCTGCGGGTCATGGCGCTGAGCTTTGTGTTGGCACCGCTGGCGCTGCCGACACTGGCGATGATTGCCGCACCGGGGCTGGTGATCAGTCTGGGCGCGGCACTGGCCCTGGCGCACCGGACCGGAGCCGAGCGCGCGACACCGTCTGCCGCCATGCCGCTGCGCAATCCCTTCGATCTTGGCCCGGCACTTTTGCTGGCCGCCCTGACCATGGTCCTGATGCTTGTCGCCCGCTGGGTGCTGGCGCGCTACGGAAATTCCGGACTGGCAACAGTTCTGGCGATTTCAGGCGTGGTCGATGTTGATTCGGCGATCATCACCATGGGCAATCTGCCCGCCGGAACGCTGTCACCCCGGCTGGCCGGCTTGGTGCTCGCCCCGCCGATCGTGCTCAACACGCTGCTCAAAGCCGGGATGGCGGCGAGCATGTCCGGTGGGCGAAGCGGCTGGCCTGGAGCAGCGACGCTGGTAGTGAGCGCGCTTGCTTCGGGAACGGTGGCAGGGTTGCTGCTCTAATGCCCCGCCTGTTCGCCGCGCTCCAGACCTGATGCGGCGAGCTGTTCGTCGATCTGTTCCATCAGCCTCTCCAGTCCCGCATCGCTG
>JANOYZ010000116.1:0-1947 GCA_031429135.1 Novosphingobium sp.
AGGCCTTGAGCGTCTCGGAACTGGCCGCCTGAAGCGATTCCGCCGTGCCAATGGGTATCCGTCGGCCATAGCGTGACTTGGGGTAGTTGAAGTCAATCTGATCAATCAAGTTCTTGAATTGCCAGTTATTACGGTCGCGCATTTCAGAAAGCACAACGCCCTTTTCGCGCTCCACGGCGGCAGGATCGAATTTGAGTTCACTTGCCGTTTCGCGCATGATCATCAGCGCCGTATCGAGTAATTGCGGATCGGCGCGCGGCAGATCGAGCGCATAGAGCGTCTCGGAAAAACTGGTGAAGGCATTGGTATCGGCGCCAAAAGCCAGGCCATTGCGCTCAAGCAATTTCACCATCTCGCCTTCGGGCACATTAGCCGAGCCATTGAAGGCCATGTGCTCGACAAAATGGGCATAGCCTTGCTCGGCGTCACTTTCGTCGAGCGAGCCGGCCTCAACTTCCATGCGTACCACTGCCGTTGACTTGGGATGAGCGTTGCTGCGGATGACAAAGCGCATGCCATTGGCCAGGCGGCCAAACCGGTACCCCGGATCAACCGGGACATCACTCCACTGCATCGCCCATTCGGAACGCGGGCGTTCGGGCGTTCGGGCCGAGGAAAGCTTGCCCGGCTGCACGCTGCAAGCGGAGAGCAGGAGGGCGGACAGGGATGAGACGAGCAGGATAATTCGGCGCATGATGCGAAGGTGGCGCAAAGCAGGTGCAGGAGCAAGCGGGGGAGGGTGATCCTCCCCCGGCAGATGGCTTATTTGCCCCGCAATTTCCTGTGTTTGGACAGATCGAGCACTTCGCTCGGCCCATCATTTTCCAGCAGACCAAGTCGCCGGGCGACTTCCTGATAGGCCTCTTCCTCACCGCCAAGATCACGGCGGAAGCGATCCTTGTCGAGTTTTTCGCCGGTAATCATATCCCACAGGCGGCAGCCATCGGGGCTGATCTCGTCTGCCAGGATCACCCGGCTGAAGTCGCCATCCCAGATGCGCCCGAATTCCAGTTTGAAATCGACCAGCCGGATGCCGATGGCGGCGAACATTCCGCACATAAAATCATTCACCCGGATTGCCATCGAAGAAATGTCCTGCATTTCCTCATTTGTGGCCCAGCCAAAGCAGGCAATGTGTTCTTCGGCGATCAGCGGATCGCCAAGTGCATCATCCTTGTAATAATATTCGATCAGCGTGTGTGGCAGCATATCACCCTCAGGGATGCCAAGCCGTGTGCTGATCGAACCGGCGGCGACATTGCGCACGACGATTTCAATCGGGATAATCTCAACCTGACGAACGAGTTGTTCGCGCATATTCATGCGGCGGATGAAGTGTGTCGGGATGCCGATGTGCGACAAGCGGGTAAAAATATACTCGCTGATGCGGTTGTTGATCACGCCCTTGCCTTGAATCGTCCCGCGTTTCTGGGCGTTGAATGCGGTCGCATCATCCTTGAAATACTGGATGATGGTGCCGGGCTCAGGTCCTTCGAACAGGATCTTGGCCTTGCCTTCATAAATCTGGCGGCGACGAGACATTTCAGTTCCTCGAAACAGCAAGCCCCGGCAGTGGCGAGTCGGAATGACTACGCGGCCGGGGCGGGTCTTAGCCATTAATGCGCCAACGCCGGAATTGCAATCACCAGCCGCAGAACTGCACGGATAGTCGGTGCGAGGGCCAGATTTCGGTTGGGCACCAGATCGTTGAGCTCATCTGCTCAGACGGTCACGAAATCAGGCTTAGGTGGACCCAAGAAAAAGCGCGGGTTTTGGCCCGCGCTTTTGGTTTGTTTTTCGGCTGAACCCGGACTTCTGGGTCCGGACTTCTGGGGCAGCACCCGGTTTCTCCCGAGGGAGGAGAACCGGGCGCTGCCCTTTATCAGAAGTTGAAGCGCAGGCCGGCGCTGACCGATCCGCCGCCAAGGCCACCGCCACGATACAGGT
>JANOYZ010000117.1:0-1522 GCA_031429135.1 Novosphingobium sp.
GGAACGGCTCACCCTGGAAATTGACCGCGTTGGCAAAGCGCGTCGCGCAGGTTTCCAGGGTGTGGTCGCAACCCTCGCGGACCAGCGCACGCGCGCCTGACATCTGGTCGGGACCGGGGGTGCGGTCGAGAGTCAGCCAGGCACCGTCGGCATCGAGCGCTGCCACGGCGAGCCCGACCTCGCTCCCGCCGATCCAGCGCAGCCGTCCGAAAGCATAGGGCGCGGCATCGGCCAGCCCGGCGAACCGCACGCGGTTCAGCACCGGGTCCGCCTCGGCCAATCGCAGTTCGCGCGTGAAACGCGGCGCCGACAGCGTGCAGCCCGGCCCGCAGAATTCGGCGCGGCAGGTCGGCGCGGTGCGCGGGACCAGTTCGGTGTCGAGCGCGGTCTTGGCGCTGAGCAGTTCGGCGGTAAACCGCGCACCGTCCTGCCCCACCGCGCCGATGCTCCCGGCAAATAGTTCGAGGTGCTCGGAGTTCTCCCAGTCGACCAGTCCGACGCTGACCGCCGCGCCATCGAACCGCCCGGCGGCCAGATCGCTGGCACGGATCGCGGCGTGATCGAGCGCGCCCTGCATTTCGGCGCTGTCGGGCTCGACCATGATCGAGCGGCGGATCGCCGAGGGGACCATGCCGGGGGCCGAGACGTGGTTCACCCCGGCGAACCGCAGGTCGCGGTCGTGGCTGGTGAAGCCCAGCGCGATCCCGTCGCGGCGCAGCACCCGCCAATATGTTGCGACGGTTTCCAGTTCGCCCGAAAACCAGCTGCGGGTGCTCATGCCGCCTCACGCACTTCGATCAGGGGCACGCTGGGGGCCTCGCCGGCCTCGGTGAAAGCCCCCGCGATTTCGAGCCGGTCTTCTGCGAAGCGCACCGGCACGTCGAACAGGAACCCGGCGCGGACTTCGGCCCCGGTCGCGGGGGCGGCGGTGAACAGGATCGTGCCGCCCGGATCGAGGGTCCAGCCGGTGGTGCGCTCGACCCCGCCGACGCTGACGCGCACGCTTTGGGCACGCGGACGGGTGATGCGGCGGAGTTGTGGGCCAAAGCCGCCAACTTGTTCCTCGCCGTAGCGTTTGAGCAGAGGGAACCGTGCGGTCAGCCCGTCGCCGAGGCCGAGCAACTGGTCGGCGGGGCCGGGCGGGCCGGTCATCGTATTGGTGCTGTAATCCGAAGGGTCACGCAGCAGGAACCCGCGCGCCTGGCCGCGCCGCGCGCGGAAGAACGCGATCAGCACGCCCAGCTCGGGTTCGGAGCGGATGCCGGGGCCGACATCGAACCGCAGCCGCGCATTGGACCACAGCGAATTGCGCCGCTCGTGGCCCGAGGCAGTGACGGTGACCGCAGTGGCGAATTCGGGCAGCACTGCCGCCTCGCGGCCCAGCGCGATCGGATAAAGCACGTTGTCGAAGGCTTGCACCTGGTCCTCCTCAGCATCGGGTTCGGGGTCGGGCAGGCGGACGTAACCGTCGCGGCAGACCTGCGGCAGCGCCCAGACGAAGGTCTCGGCCACCCCGCGTTGG
>JANOYZ010000118.1:0-14813 GCA_031429135.1 Novosphingobium sp.
CGGTTGGCCAGATAGATTGTTGTGTGTCAGGAAAACCCGGGACGCTTCATATCCAGTAAACTCGGAAAAGTGAGACTTAACGCCCCTCAGGGGGTCTCACTTTTCAGAGGTTACAGGCTATTAAGCGAGTAGAAAGCTGTAGTCGGAGGGGTTCCTCCTCAAAAGGGACTCCATAGCATGATACGCTATGGATCAACAAATACCCCGGCGCGCTTTTCCATCTGGCTCCGCACCGCTTCCATCTGGTTGCGAGAGCCCAGCAGCAGCTGCTGCTCGATACTTTCAGCGATGAGTATCTCATCCATCGATGCGTCGGCGCTGCTATTGAACAGAGCTTTGGCCGCCCGGATCGCAGTGGGGTTGCGCAAGGCAATCTCAGTGGCAAGCGCGGTGGCGCGGGCCAGCGGATCGTTATCGCAATGGGTGGCAAAACCAAGCGCGAGCGCCTCGTCACCTGAAAACTCGGCGTTGGTATAGGTCAGCTCGCGGAGCACATCCTCGCGCACATGGCCGCGCCACAGGGCGAAGTGGCCCATATCGGGGACGATGCCCCATTTCATCTCCATCACCGCCAGCCGGGCATCGGCAGCGACGATGCGGAGATCAGCACCCGCAGCAATCTGCAGCCCGCCACCATAGCAGACGCCGTGGACCGCTGCGATCACCGGCACTGGCAGTTTGCGGAATTGCATGGCCATCTGCTGGAAGCGGTTGGCATTGCCATGGCTGCGCGCCGCCAGCGGGGCAATCTCGCCCAAACCGCCCGCCATGCTGGCAAGATCAAGCCCGGCGCAAAAGCCGCGTCCTTCGCCCGCCAGCACCACGCAGCGCAGCCCCGGCATATCGAACAATGCCGCGCCAGCAGCGAGCAGTGCTTCGATCATCTTCGGGTCGAGCGCATTCAGCTTGTCAGCGCGCGCCAGTCGCAGCTGGGCCACACCGCTGGCATCGAGCGTCAGCGTTACCCGATCATTCTCCGGCAAGTGGTGGCTCATGCGGTCGGTTCCTTGCGCGCGGTTGAAAAGTAGCCTTCGATGCGTAGGTACTCGTCCCGTATCGGATGCTTTTCTGCAAGCGGGATGGCGGCGACGCCCGCAGGTGCCAGGGTATAACTGCCATCGGGTGTGGTGCGCACCACGCCGCCCAATCCCGCTGAGGCCAGTTTGGCGCGTAGGCGGCAGACATGCACGGCGAGGCTGTTGGTTTCCGGACGATAGTTTACCCGCCAGACTTCGGTAAGCAGTTCGAGCGGCGTCACGGCTACACCAGGGGATCGTGCCAGTCGCCACAGCAGGCCGAACTCGCGCGGATGCAGCCCAAGCCGCCTGCCTTTGATGATGCCATCACGCAGCAGCAGGTCAAGTTCAAGCGAACCATGGAGCAGCCGCCGTGGCACGCTTTCCAGCGCGCGCGCCAGCCGCTGCGCGCGCTGTTCCAGCTCGGCCAGTGAGACCGCGCTGCCCAGCACTTCGCCAAAGCCCAGCTCCAGTGCCCGCGCGCGGTGTGCGCTGCCATCGACATTAAGCAGGAGGGTTCTGGCGCGGCTTTCATCATCAGCGATGGTCACCGGGATATTAAGATCGCTGAGCAGCGCCGGACACGGATCGACGGCATCTTCCCCCAGCAGTGTCCAGCCGCGACGGCGCAGATCAAAGGCTGCGGGAAGGGGGCTAGGCGAAAGCCAGCGAAATCGCCGCATTCCTGCCTCCAGCCAATGGCATGTCCGTTCCCCCAGCGTCCCCCATAGGCGGACTCTAGCGCAAAGCCGGCGAACACGCCAATCAGGCGGCGCTGCTATTTACGCCCATTGTGGATAGAAAGCGTTTGATGTTGCGCGCTGCCTGCCGAAGCCGCTGCTCGTTCTCGACCATGGCGATGCGGACAAAGCCCTCACCCTCTTCGCCATAACCAACGCCGGGAGCCACCGCGACTTCGGCATGGATGAGCAATTGCTTGGAAAACTCCAGGCTGCCCATGTCCTTCAGCGCGGGCGGCAGCGGGGCCCAGGCGAACATCGAGGCCTTGGGCGAGGGGATGTTCCAGCCGGCACGGCCAAAGCTTTCGACCAGCACATCGCGGCGTTTCTGGTATAGTTCGCGGTTCTTCTCGACGATATCCTGCGGACCGTTGAGCGCCGCGCAGGCCGCCGCCTGGATCGGCGTGAAAGCACCATAATCGAGGTAGCTCTTCACCCGGGTCAGCGCGGCGATCAGCTGCCGGTTGCCTACGGCAAAGCCGACGCGCCAGCCCGCCATCGAGAAGGTCTTGGACATCGAGGTGAATTCCACCGCCACATCCTTGGCCCCCGGAACCTGCAGGATCGAAGGCGTGGGGTTGCCGTCGTAATAGAGCTCCGAATAGGCAAGGTCAGAAAGCACCCAGACCTTGTTGTCCTTCGCCCAGGCGACCAGCCGTTCGTAGAAGGCGAGGTCAACCGTCTCGGCGGTCGGGTTCGAAGGGTAATTGACGATCAGCACTGATGGGCGCGGCACGGTAAAGGCCATGGCGCGATCAAGCGCGCGCCAGTAATCCTCATTGGGCGTCACTGGCACAGATCGGATTGTCGCTCCGGCAATGATGAATCCGAAGGTGTGGATCGGATAGCTCGGGTTGGGTGCCAGAACCACGTCGCCCGGCGCGGTCATTGCCGTGGCCATCGAGGCGAGGCCTTCCTTCGATCCCATGGTCATGACGACTTCGGTGCCCGGATCAAGTTCGACACCAAAGCGTCGGGCATAGTAATTGGCCTGGGCTTTGCGCACGCCGGGGATGCCCTTGGAGGCAGAGTAGCCGTGGGCACCGGGCTTTCGTGCCACTTCGCACAGCTTGTCGATCACGTGCTGCGGCGGCGGCAGATCAGGATTGCCCATGCCCAGATCGATGATGTCCTTGCCCGCCGCACGGGCCGCTGCGCGCATGTCATTCACTTCGGCGATGACATAGGGCGGCAGTCGCTTCATGCGGTAGAATTCTTCGGACATGTGACCTTCCTGAGTGGCGGTGATTGTCGCCGTGCCTCCCCTATCGGGGAATGTTGCGAAGTGTGCCAGTCTGTTTCAGCGTAGTGTCTGTTTCAGCAGTCAGGCGACCACGCGCAACGCACGAATAAAACAGCTTGAAATGTCACACTTGCGTGAAAATTGCCGACAATGCGAGATAGACGCGGAAAAAACTGCGCCAGAAGTTATGGCAAATAGCATGATCATGCATGCGTGGTGCGTGATAAGCTTCACGATGCTTACGGACTTGCAATAATTTGTGCCTGTTCAGTGCTTCAATAATTGTCGGTAGCACGCGATTTGCGCTAAGGTGCCTGTCAAACAGGGAGCTTGCGATGTCCGATTCCTCCGAAAACTCCGGCACGTCCAATTCAGGCGCGCCCGACATGGGCGTGTTTGGAGAAATGCTGAAGCTGCAAGCCGAAGCGACGCAGGCGATGTTTGGCCAGTTCGGCCAGTACATGAGCGGTTCGGCTGAGAGTGCTGTGGGCGATAAGGCCAAGCAGCCAGCCGAAAACGAGTTTTCCCAGTGGGCGAGCGTCGCGCAGCGGTTGCAGGCGCTGTGGCAGGATTTCCAGCCCGGTGATTCCCAGAAAGGTGAATCGCCCACAGCCGCATCTCCCACTACGATCACTGATCCTGCTGCCTGGCTTGAGCTTGTCGAAGGCTGGTATCGTCAGATGCCGCTGGCCAGCCCTGAAGCGCAGCAGCAGCTGTGGCAAGACAGCCTCAAGCTGTGGCAGGGGGTGCTTGGCCAATACGCGTCAACGGACAAGGACGCAGCCAGCGCGCCTGAACTGCCACGCAAGGACCGCCGCTTTGCCGATCCGCGCTGGCGTGAACAGCCGGTCTTTGCCCTGATCCACCAGACCTATCTGCTCTATGCCGAACAGCTGACCCAGCTTGCCGAAAACACCGATTCGCTCGATCCTGAGCGCAAGGACCAATTGCGCTTTGCCACACGCACCCTGATCGAGGCGCTGAGCCCGGCGAATTTTCCGATGACTAATCCGGTGGTTCTTGAAAAGACTATCGAAACCAAGGGTGAAAACCTCGTCTCAGGAATGGAGCACCTGCTCACCGATCTGAAGCGCGGGCAACTCACACATACCGATCCCGACGCCTTCGAACTTGGCCGTAACATCGCCATGACCCCCGGCAAGGTGGTTTATGAGACGCCGCTGTTTCAGCTGATCCAGTACTCACCGACGACCGAAAAGGTACTGGAAGTGCCGCTGGTGATCTTCCCGCCATGGATCAATCGTTTTTACATTCTTGATCTCAATCCCGCCAAAAGCTTCGTCCGCTGGGCGGTCGAGCAGGGCGTGACCACTTTCATGGTCTCGTGGAAATCTGCCGATGTCTCGATGGCCGATATTCTGTGGGATGATTATATCGCTGCGCAGGTCGAGGCGATCGATCACGTGCGCGCGCGGCTGGATGTAGCAGCGGTTCACACCATCGGCTATTGCGTTGCCGGAACGACACTGGCGGCAACGCTCGCCATACTCAGCCGCAAGGGTGAGGCGGACAAGGTCAAGAGCGCGACCTTCTTCACCGCCCAGGTTGATTTTGCAGCGGCGGGTGAGCTCAAGAACTTCATCGACCAGAACCAGCTGGCCCTCGTCGGGGCCATTGCCAAGGATGGCTATGTGGACGGGCGCGTTATGGCGGCGACCTTCAACCTGCTGCGCGGATCGGACCTGATCTGGAATTATGTGATTCAGAATTACCTGCTGGGTGAGGACTACCCAGCCTTTGATCTGCTGCACTGGAATGGTGATACCACCAACCTGCCGGCCAAGTGGCATCAAGCCTATCTCAAGGATCTTTATCGCGACAACCGGCTGGTAGTGCCCGATTCGCTCAGCGCCTGCGAAACGCCGATCGATCTTTCGCTCATTGCCACGCCCTGCTTCATCCAGGCCGGGCGTGAGGATCATATCGCCCCGCCCGAAAGCGTGTGGTGCCTGACCCAGCACTTGCGCGGGCCGTGGACTTTTGTTCTCGCCGGTTCGGGGCATATTGCCGGTGTTGTCAATCCGCCCGCAGCCAACAAGTATCAATACTGGACCAACCCCGAACCCGGAGAGACGCTCGAATCCTATATCGCCGGGGCCGAGGAGCATCCAGGCAGCTGGTGGGGCCACTGGCGGGAGTGGTTGCAGGCGCAGAGTGCCGCAGAGGTGCCCGTCAAGGGCAGGCGTGTGCCGGGATCAAATGGTGACACAGTGATCGAGGACGCGCCGGGACGTTACGTTAAATCGCGCTGATCTGCTGAGAGGCGGCAGCGATGTGACGATCATGTTGCACTGCAACAAAAACTCTTGACTTTGCACTCGCACAAACTATTTGTGCAATGCAGCAAAGCAGGATCACGCCCATGTCTGATGTAACACAAGTCAAAATTCCCGATTCGGCCGAGAAGGCCTATGCCGCCGCAGCTGAAACGGTCGCCGCTTCAGATACAGTCGTGTTGCCCGCGCTTCTCGCAGAGGAGAGCAAGCCTGCGTTGCCACAGGCAAAAGCCGCACCGGCCAAGGTCGTTGCAACAGCCAAGCCGGTGATAGCAGCAAAGCCCGCTAAGGTGGCCAAGGCGCCTGCTCCGGCAGCGAAAGCGCCTGTGCAGCTTGTCAAGAAAACCAAGTCGCCCGCCATCAAGGCAGCCCCCATCAAGCCAACAACCGTCAAGCCAACAACCGTCAAGCCACGCGCTGCCAAGCCTGCGGTCAAGAAACCCGCCGTAATTACCGGCACATCCATCATTGCTAAATCAAAGGATACCATCATGGCCAAGACCACCGATTTCACCGCTACCATCAAGACCGCACTCGTTGAAGTGAAGAGCAAGGCTCAGGCTGCTTTCGAAAAGGGCAGCGCCGTTGCCACCGAAACCACCGAATTCGCCAAGGGCCACGTTGAAGCCACCGTCGAATCGGGCAAGATCCTGGCCGCAGGCCTCAAGACCCTCGGCACTGATTACGTCGCCGAAAGCAAGAAGGCTCTCGAAACCATGACCGCCGACGTCAAGGAACTGGCCGCTGTCAAATCGCCGACCGACTTCTTCCAGCTGCAAGCCAATCTGATGCGCCGCAACTTCGAAGCCGCCGTTGCTTATGGTACCAAGAGCAGCGCAGCCGCCACCAAGCTTGCCAATGAAGCTTTCGCACCGATTTCGGCGCGCGTCAGCCTGGCAGTTGAAAAGCTGAACAAGGCCGCCTGAGCCGTGTTCCCCGCCGACGGATATTCTCCCCCGTCGGCACATTGATCAGGGCCGGACAGCTGAAATGCTGCCCGGCCCTTTCGTGTCTGGTGCCCGCGCTTTGTGGTTCTTGTTTCGTTAAGCGGCTGACCCTACTTGTCCTGCTCCCCGCCGATACGGTATTATTGCAAAATGAGCCTGCCTTTAACCCTCACCGATTCACGCTGCCTGCGCTTCCGTGCAGGTCCGGATGATGATGATCGCGATATTCGCGGTCCCGGCAATGATAGCGAGGTCGGCGTCGCCACCAAAACGCGCGCCAAACCGAAAAAGCCCAACCAGTTCAAAGTGCTGATGCTTAACGACGATTACACACCGATGGAATTCGTCGTCCTCGTGCTCAAGCGGTTCTTCCAGATGGACCTTGAACAGGCGACGCGGGTGATGCTGCATGTCCATCAGCGCGGTGTCGGAGTCTGCGGCATATTTCCTTATGAAATCGCCGAGACCAAGGTCAATCAGGTGATGGATCTCGCCAAACAGAACCAGCATCCGCTGCAATGTACTCTGGAAAAAGCCTGAGAGCATCTAGGGGCGGCGAAAATGCCGACTTTGCTTGCCAGCGGCAGCCGCTTGACCTAGGCATTTCGCTTAGGCGTCAGGCACTTTCTGGTGCCATCCCCCCGAACTGGACATGGCCAGGACCACTTGCTGAAATCACTCCCCGCCATTGACCGGTACATTCTGCGGCTGGTGCTGATGCCGATGTGCGCGGTGTTTCTGGGTGCCGCATCGCTGCTCATTCTCGACAAGATGCTCAAGCTGTTCGATTTTGTCGCGACAGAAGGCGGCCCGGTCAGCGTCGTGTTCAAGATGCTGGCAAACCTGCTGCCCGAATATGCCGGCCTGGCGATTCCACTGGGGCTGTTGCTGGGCATTCTGCTGGCCTTCCGCAAACTGGCCACATCGAGCGAGCTTGATGTCCTGCGCGCGGTCGGGCTGTCCTATACGCGGCTGCTACGGGTTCCCTATCTGATCGCATTCGCGCTCGCTTTGGTGAACTTCCTCAACGTCAGCTACCTCCAGCCGCTGTCGCGCTATTACTATGAACAGCTCCAGTTCGAGCTGAAATCGGGCGCTTTGGGGGCGTCGATCAAGGTGGGTGAGTTCACCACTCTGGCTGACCGGATGGCGCTGCGCATCGAACAGAGCCGTGAAGATGGCCGCCAGCTGATCGGCATCTTCGCCCGCCTGTCCGATGGCAAAGGGCAGGTGTTGTCGATCTCGGCGCGCGAAGGGCGCTTCATGGCGCTGAAAGATGCGCCTGACACCATCGTGCTGCGGCTTACCGATGGACAGATCGTCCAGGAAACGGGTGGCGTGACGCCGCGGGTGCTCAGTTTTTCGCGCCATGATCTGCCGATTGAGCTGCCCGCGATTGAGGCTTTTCGCCAACGCGGCGGCAAAGAGCGGGAATATATCCTGCCCGAACTGCTCAGCATCGGCTGGGCCGATCAGGTGAGCGAAAAAGCGCGCGCCGAGGTGCGGGCCAGCTTTTCCTACCGCATGGTCGAGGTGATCATGATGCTGCTGATGCCGCTGCTGGCAGTGGCGCTTGCCGTGCCGCCCAAGCGATCAACCTCGGCGCTGGGGCTGTTCGTTTCGATTGTCATGGTGGTCGCCTATCACAAGGTCAACGAATACGGGCAATCGGTGGCGGCGCTCGGCAAAGTCGGGCCTATCGTGGCGTTGTGGGGGCCGTTCGTGATCTTTGCCGCGCTGATTTTCTGGATGTACTGGCGCGTCGCCTATGTGCCGGGCGGCCAGCCGATTGGCGCGCTTGAACGCTTTGCGCAGGGGATCGGCAAGTGGCTAAGCAGTTTCTTCAAGCGTAATCCTGCGGTGCGCAAACTGGCCGGACTTGATCCGGTGGCGGAGAATTAAGTCATGGGGTTGGACTTTTTTCCATCGCGCACCCTGACGTTTTACCTGGCCAGGCTGTTCATCAGCCGCATCATCGCGGTGCTGATCCTGCTGGTTCTGGTGCTGCAAGTGCTCGATCTGCTCACCGAGAGCGGGCAGATCCTCGCCCAGCCCGGCAATGGCCAGGCGCAGATGTGGACCTATGTCACGCTGCGCACCCCGCAGTTGATTGCCCGCTTCCTGCCTTATTCGGTGCTGCTGGCGACCCTGTTTACCTTCTGGCCGCTCAACCAGAACAGCGAAGTCGTCTCGATGCGCGCGGCGGGGTTGTCCGCCCATCAGATCCTTGCGCCAATGCTGCTGACCGCGCTGGTTGTAGCACTGGCAAGCTTTGCCTTTAACGAAAGGGTGGTGACGCGCTCAACGGCTACGCTCAAGGCCTGGCAGGCGGTCACCTATGGCCCGATGCCGGTGACATCGGCGATGCGCAACAATGTCTATCTGCGCGATGGTGACAATATCCTGATGGCAGCATCGCTGAACGGCGCAGGCGATGCCATCGTCATGACCAATGTCACCTGGTATCGCCGCAATGCCCAGATGATGGTTATCGGCACACTCAAAGCCCCGCGCGCCACATTTGCCGCGCCCGGCTGGCGGCTGGAACAGGCATCCGAATTTGACGTTCAGGGTGCCTTTTCGCGACCTGTGGGAACGGTGGTCGTGGCGCAATCGGTCACCCCGCAGCAGGTTTCGATCAGCAAGGTTGATGCTGATGCCGAGGATATCTTTGCCCTGTCGCGCTCGATCACCGCGCTCAAGGCGGCAGGCCGCCGTACGGCCGAGCTTGAGGGCAAATGGTGGCACAAGATCACCGGGCCGCTGTCTGCCTTGCTGATGCCGTTGCTCGGATCAGTTGCCGCATTTGGCCTTGCCCGATCGGGCAAGCTGCTGGTGCGCGGGGTGATCGGGATGATGCTGGGCTTTACCTATTTCGTCTTTGACAATGCCGCGATGGCCATCGGTAATTTCGGCGGCTACCCACCGCTCATCGCTGCATGGGCGCCGTTCACGCTGTTCTTTCTGGTGGGCGAAACCGTGCTGGTGCGCACCGAGGAATAGTTCAGCCCACCCTAGCCGCACTACCCCTGCCGCCCTGCCCCAGCCGCATGGTGCTGCGCGCCAGTTTGCCGACCAGTGGCAGCAATCCGGCGTAGCTGGCCTTGACATAGGTTGATCCGCCGCCAAGCTGCTCCGAGATGCGCCGGTGCGCTTCGCCCAGCGAATGGTAGGGCAGGCTTGGCAGCAGGTGATGCGTTGCGTGATAGCGCAGGCCGACAGGAGCCCACAGCGGCGTCAGCCATGCCGGCGGTGGGACATCAACCGAATCGAGGAACTGCGCGGTCACGCTCATCGCCGCGCCATCATTGGCCCACAGATGCGCCACCAGCGTGCGGATCTGGTTGAGCACGGCGGTCATGGAGACAACTGCCAAACCAATTGCCAGCGGGTGCCAGTCCCACATCACGGCGGTGGCGATCAGGAATATGGCCCACAGTGACGCGCCCAGTTCCTGCCAGAATACCATGCGGGCAAATTTACCCTCAGGCGGACGGCGGCGAAAATCGGGGTTGATCGACAGCGACGAGGCGCGCTCCCACACCAGACGGCGCAGCGGCGGGATCGCCGCGCCCAGCGGCACCAGAATCGCCGAGCGCACCAGCAGCGCCAGCGGCAGCAGCGCGGCGATCACAATAAACAGCGGCAGCGACCACGGTTTCATCAGCGCCAGGGGCAAGTATTCGGGATCCTCTGCGGTGCCATAGCGGGTGCGGGCATGGTGCAGTGTGTGTACGCCCTCATACATCAGCGACGGGGTCAGCATCGGCATGCCGACCAGCAGATTCCACACCAGACGAAAACCGGGCAGCGCCATCTCGTGGATATGGGTCAGTTCATGGATGAACAGCAGCGCGCGGTAGAGCGCCAGGGCAGAGATGATGCCCAGACCAACCGCGATCAGCGGGTTGGCCAGCGGGTTGGCCAGCGGGTTGGCCAGCGGGTTGGGCAGCGAGTTTGCAAGCAGGATCGCACCTGCCAGCGCCGCATAGCCAATCGCTGCCGATCCCAGCATGTCGGGCCAGTAAACTGCGGCCCGCGCAGCTGAAATGTCGCGGGTCATCTCGACAGCGGCGCGCAGCATGTCCTTGTCATCAAGGATCGGTTCAGTACCGGGCCGGGCGGATGCACTGGCGGGGTAATCGATCAATTCATGCGCATTCATGCATTCGTTCCCATGCCCGAGCCTGCCAATTTCGCGCGGTTCAGCTTGACAAGTCACCGCGACCAAACGCAGTTCGGCGACCATATTTCCCCTGATCCCAAAGCAAAGGCAAGATCGTGGCTGACGACGAAGTAGTGATTGCACCCGTTTCGAGCAAGGCTGAGCTCGAAGCGTTCGTTGACTTTGGCTACCGGATCAACGCGGACGATCCGAATTTTGTCCCCGAGCTGCGCGCGAACGAGCTGAGCAAGTTCACCGCCGGCAAGAACCCGTTTTTTGAACACGCCCGCGTCCAGCTGTTCCTCGCGCGGCAGGGTGGTGAAATCGTTGGCCGTATATCGGCGCATATTGATGAACTGGCGCTGACCCAGCCGGTGGAGCAAGGCATGGGGCCCGGCACTGGCAACTGGGGCGCGCTGGAGACTTTGGATGAAAGCGTGGCGCAGCAGCTCATCGCCACGGCTGAAGGCTGGCTGCGCGGCCAGGGCATGAGCCGCGTACTGGCGCCGATGAACTTATCTGTCTGGGAACAGCCGGGTCTGCTGGTAAAGGGCTATGATCACCCGCCGATGGTGATGATGGGGCACAATTCACCGCGCTATCAGCCATGGGTCGAAGCGCAGGGCTATGCTCTGGCCAAGCAGCTTAATACCTATGATCTTGCTATCTTGCATGAATTCCCGCCGCTGATCCAGCGCATCATCCAGTCGGGTGAAAAGAACGCCCGCATCCGCATCCGCGAAGTGGTGCTCAAGAACTTTGATCAGGAAGCGGCGCTGATCTGCCACATCCTCAACGATGCCTGGTCGGACAATTGGGGCTTCGTACCGTTCACCGAGGCCGAGATTGCCTATACCGCCAAGGAGCTGAAGCCGCTGGTCAAGCCCGATCTGATCCGCATCGCCGAATATGATGGTGAGCCGGTGGCCTTCATGATGACCCTGCCAGATCTCAATCAGGTGCAAAAACAGGTTAACGGCAAAAATGGCAAGCCATCGCCGCTCGGCTGGATCAAGCTGGCGCTGTGGCTGTGGAAGCCCAAACCGGCCGACATGCGGGTGCCTCTCATGGGCGTTGTAAAGCGGTTGCAAAGCTCTCGCATGGCAAGCCAGCTGGCCTTCATGATGATCGAATATATCCGCCGCTCAGCCATCGCCCGCTATCACGGCAAACGCGCCGAGATCGGCTGGATTCTTGAGGATAACCAAGGCATGGTGGCCATCGCCGATGCCATCGGCAGCAAGGTCAACAAGGTCTATAATATCTACGAGAAGGTGCTCTAGTCCCGCTTGCGGTCAATCGCCGTGGTCACCGCCACGTCCATCGTCACATTGCCCAGCGTTCGCATGATGTCCGGCAACATCTCCACCGCGACGAGCAGCGCAAGCGGCGCGATCGGTACGCCCATGGCATTGGCGATGGGGCCAACCGAAACGACGAAGCTCAAGGTTCCCGGCAGCGATACAGAGCTGAGCGAAACCAGCACTGCCACCAGCGCGCCCGCCCCCAGCACCCAGACCGAAAGCGGCGTGCCGGTAAGGTAGGCGGCATAGATCGCCACGCCCATATTCATCGCCGGGCTCGTCGCGCGGAAGATCGCCACGGCCAGCGGCAAGACGAAATCCGACGTTGATTCGCGCACGTTCAACCGGCGGTTCGCCGCCAGCATGGCGGGCAGGCTGGCCAGCGAGGACTGGGTGGAGATGGCTACCGCGTATACCGGCACCAGCGCGCGGACGAAGGTGCCGAGCGGCTGGCGGCCGAGCAGAGAGGCGAGCAGGAAGCCGCTCAGCAGCACGACAAGACCGGCCGCGCTCACCACGAGGATGTAGTGCGCCAGCGCACCTATGGCATCCGAACCGCTGGTCGCTGCGAGCGGCAAGGCAAGGCCGAAGACCCCGATGGGGGCAAGCTTCAGAACCCAGCCGACCACGACCATCATTGCGCCGGCCAGCCCTTCGAAAAACAGCCCGAGCTGGCGGCTTGGCGCCTCGCCGATACGGGTTGCGGCGACAGCAAATACCGCGACGAACAGTACAATGGGCAGCATTGCCCCGGCAGCGGCGGAGGCGAAGATGTTCTCCGGCATCATGGCGAGCAGCACTTCGGCAAAGCCGGGCACTTCGCCTGCATTTGATACGCCGCCGCTCAGCGTAGCTGCCGCGCGCTCGGGTATCGGGAAGGCGGCAAGCAGCCCCGGCACCAGCAGCGCCGACATGATGGCGCTTGCCAGCAAGACGGCAAGGAACAGGCCAACGGCTCGCCGCGCCAGCGTGCCGCCACCTGCTGCCGCCAGCGTCTGCGAGATGCCGGTATAGACCAGGCCGACGACCAGCGGCAGGATCGTCAGCTGCAGCGCGCGCAGCCACAGGGTTCCGGCAAGGCTGCCATATTTCAGAACAGGTGTGAGCAGATCGGTGCCCTGCAGCAGCAGTCCGGTGACGAAACCCAGCACCAGCCCCGCAAAGGTCAGCGCGGCTGGAACCCTGATCTCGGGGAAGCCCTTGGCTGCTTGATTCCCTGCCATAAGTATCCCCCTGCAAATTGTGCCGGGGTGACATTAGCGGCGGCTTGCGCCATGGCAAATCGCGGAAACAAATTTAGCGGGAAATGCGGAAAATGGGACGCAACTATTTCGGCACGGACGGCATCAGAGGCCGCACCAATGCGGGCGTGATGACGGCTGAAGTGGCGATGAAGGTGGGCCAGGCGGCGGGTACGCACTTCCTGCGCGGCGATCACCGCCACCGGGTGGTGATCGGCAAGGACACCCGGCTTTCGGGCTATATGCTCGAAAACGCCATGGTCGCAGGCTTCACCAGCGTCGGCATGGATGTCGTCCTGCTCGGCCCGATGCCGACACCCGCCGTGGCGCTGCTCACGCGCGAGCTGCGAGCGGATGTTGGCGTGATGATCTCGGCCAGCCATAACCCTTATGAGGACAACGGCATCAAGCTGTTCGGCCCCGATGGCTTCAAGCTGTCGGACGAGGACGAGCTGGCGATTGAAGCTATGCTGGGTCAGCAGCTGGCGCTTGCCGCCTCGCCCGATATTGGCCGCGCCCGCCGGATAGAGGATGCGCGCGGGCGTTATATTCATGCGGTGAAGGGCTCGCTGCCTGACAATATCCGGCTCGATGGCCTCAAAATCGTTGTCGATTGCGCCAATGGCGCGGCCTATCAGGTTGCCCCTTCGGCGATCTGGGAGCTGGGGGCGGAGGTGCTGACCATCGGTGTTACGCCCAATGGCAAGAACATCAATGACAAGGTCGGCTCCACGCATCTTGATCTGGTCAAGGAAACCGTGGTCGCCAGCGGGGCCGATATCGGCATTGCCCTTGATGGCGATGCCGACCGTCTGATTGTTGTCGATGAAAAGGGCGAGACGGTCGATGGCGACCAGATCATGGCGCTGATCGGTACGCAATTGGCAGCGCGCGGCACCCTGAAAGGCGGCGGCGTGGTGGCAACGGTTATGTCAAACCTTGGTCTTGAGCGTTATTTGCAAGGGCAGGGGCTGACGCTGGAGCGCACCAAGGTGGGCGACCGCCATGTGCTTGAAAAGATGAAGGCCGATGGCTTCAATCTGGGCGGCGAGCAATCGGGCCACATAATCCTGCTCGATCACGCCACCACCGGCGATGGCACCGTGGCCGCGCTGCAAGTGATCGCCGCGCTGGTGCAATCGGGCAAGCGCGCGAGCGAACTGCTCCACCTGTTCGATCCGGTGCCGCAACTGCTCAAGAATGTGCGCTTTGCAGGTGGAAAGCCTCTGGAGGATATGCGGGTCAAAACAGTGATCGCCGATGCCGAGGCGCAGCTGCTCGGCAGGGGCCGTCTGGTCATTCGCCCCTCAGGCACCGAACCGGTGATCCGCGTAATGGCCGAGGGCGATGATGTGGCTGAGGTTGAAACTGTGGTCGAAGCTATTTGCGATGCGGTGAGAGAGGCGGCCTCCTGATGCTTGAAATGCGCCCCGATTGCGAACGCTGCGGTTGCGATCTGCCCGCCGAGACTCCGGGCGCCTTCATATGCTCGTTCGAATGCACCTTCTGCGCAACCTGCGCCGATGCGCTCGATGATCGCTGCCCCAATTGCGGCGGCGAACTGATGGACCGTCCGGCGCGGGCCAAACACCACCATGCCAAAAGCCCGCCCTCGACGGAGCGAAAGTTTATGGGGTGAAGTTCGTTTGCGGGCTTCGACAAGCTCAGCCTGAGCGGGTTTTGGTTTTGTAACAACATCCGCTCAGGCCGAGCTTGTCGAAGCCCATGCGCCGCCCTAATTCCACAGTTCTATGAACATCCCCCGCATCCTCACCATCGCTGGCTCTGATTCGGGTGGCGGCGCGGGGATTCAGGCAGACATCAAGACCATCACCATGCTCGGCGGCTATGCCATGAGTG
>JANOYZ010000119.1:0-7077 GCA_031429135.1 Novosphingobium sp.
CGACGATATAGCAGAAAATTGATGACTCTTCTCGCCACCCTTACCCAGCAACTAGGGGCTGAAAATGTCCTGACCGACCCAGCCGACCGGCTGTTCTACAGTCATGACGTGTTCCGTGCGGGTGAGCTACCAGCCATGGTAGTGAGGCCGGGTTCTGTTGGTGAACTGCAAGCCATAGTGCGCAGCGCCTATCAAAGCGGCACCCCGCTAGTGATGCGCGGTGGCGGGGCGAGCTATACTGATGCCTTTGCCCACACTGCTCAGGGCGGGATCACGGTCGACACCAGCCGGCTAAGGCAGATCGAAATCGACGTGACACGCGCAACCGTCACCGTCGAGCCCGGAGTTACCTGGGCGGAACTGCGCGAGGCAGTGCTGGCGCGCGGGTTCAAGACGAAATTCTGGGGCAGCTATTCCGGCCTCTTTGCCAATGTCGGTGGCGGTATGTCGATGAATGCGATCAGCCACGGCCAAGGCTGCGCTGCCGAAGCCGCGCTCTCGTTCGACATCATCACCGGCACCGGCGAGATGTTGCGCACCGGCAGCGCGTTGTCAGACAAGGCGGCACCCTTCGTCCGCCATTACGGACCGGATCTGACCGGATTGTTTACCGGAGACTGCGGGGTGCTGGGGGTCAAGGCCCGGATCACTCTGGCGCTGGTCAAGGCCGCCCCGGCCTTCGCCACGGCCAGCTTTGCTTTCACCACATTCGAAGCACTTCACGCCGCCTTCCGCGCCGCTGCGCTCGAAGGTGTGGTAGAGGAGAATTTTGGGCTCAACGAGGTGCTGCAACAGGGCCAGCTGGGCAAGGCTGATACTGCCGCAAAAGTCGATATGGCCGCCCGGATCATGAAACAATCAGGACTGATCAAAGGCGCCGCAAAGCTCGCCAGAATGGCCTTGGCGGGGGGGAAGGAGATCGCTGCCGCCAGCTTTGCCGGACACTTCATCGTCGAGGGAATTGATCAGGCCGAGGCCAATGGCCGGATCGCACTGGTCAAGCGGGTCTGCGGCGAATTCGGAGCCGAGATCCCCAATTCGGTGGCCGAAGTGGTCCGCGCTATGCCCTTTGCCCCGTTCCACAACACGATTGGCCCCAAAGGCGAGCGTTGGCTACCGTGTCATGCCCAGCTGGCACATGACAAGGCGGTTCCGTTCCACCACGCGCTGCAAGCGTTGTTCGCTGAAGAAGCTGAGGCGATGGCCCGGCATGGGATCGTCTGTGGAGGCATGTTCATGGCAGTGGGAACCACTGCATTTGTTTATGAACCCGCATTCTACTGGCCTGATGCACAGACACCCTATCACGCACGAATGGTTGAGCCAGACTATCTGAAAACCCTGCCGGTCCACCCCCGCTCTGAGGCAAACGAGACCGAAGCTCTGAGGATCAAGGCTCGTGTGCTCGATCTGATGCATGAGTTCGGCGGGGTGCATTTCCAGATCGGCAAGGTTTATCCTTTTGCGCAAGGCCACAACCCGGCGCATTGGGCGCTGCTCAAGGTGCTGAAAGCGCAGCTTGATCCGAAGGGAATCCTCAATCCGGGAAACCTGGGACTGTAGTGTTGAGCGAAACCCTCCCGCACCCGGCGTATCGCACAGTCACGCAGGCCAAAGCGTGTTCATCGATGGCCAGGCAGCACGCAGCATGATCATCACCCGTGTCTATATCGACGGCCCCCATGGCCAGATCCACTTGCGAATGGCCGGAGAGGGCGAACCGCTGCTGCTGCTCCATCAGTCACCGCTGAGCGGTGGACAATTCGAGGCAGTCTTGCCGCTGCTTGCCGCACACGGGTTCGCGGCAGTGGCAATGGACACGCCCGGCTTCGGTCAGTCCGATCGGCCGTCCTCGCCTATCGGGATTACAGGCTATGCCGACAGTGTACCGGCAGTGCTCGACGCGCTCGGCTGGGGTGCCGGGCATGTTCTGGGCCATCACACTGGTGCTTCAATCGCCGCAAGCCTTGCCGCACGCCACCCTGATCGGGTGAACAGGTTGGTGCTCAATGGCCTTGCCTTGCTCTCAACAGAGGAGCGTAAGCATTTCGCGCAGTTCCGCTTCGCCCCGCTTGAACCGAAGGCTGACGGCAGCCATTTGCTGGCGGCGTGGGACCAACGGCTGGTCGCTTCACCGGGCTGGACACAGCTTGCGGCGATGCACCGCCATGTGACCGAGACACTCGCCAATCCTGCTCATTATTTCTGGGGCTTTGAAGCTGCCTTCAGCCACGATCTGGAGGCTGATCTGATTGATATTACTGCACAAACTCTAATTTTCACCAACACCGGCGAAGATCTTTACGCCGCTTCGCAGCGCGCCCATGCGCTGCGCCCGGATTTTGCTTTTGCTGCACTGGAAGGCGGAACGCACGATATCGCTGATGAACAACCCGTAGCCTGGTCGGCCATCGTGAGTGCGTTTTTAAGAGGATAGCAGGGCGTGCCGTTGTCTGCCCGTCCTGCTATCCGGTCTCAATATTTCGCGGAAACCGTGACACCAAAGCGGCGGCCTTCACCCAGGTAAACTTCGGGCACGAGGTAGGCGAACGGCAAGCCGACGCGCGGCTGGTTGATTGTGTTCTGGACATAGGTCGTGTCGAACACGTTGTTGCCCCACAACGAAATGCCAAAATGACCGTTCGAAAAGCTCAGCCGCGCGTTGGTTAGTGTTCTTGCGCCGAAGGTGATCGTGTTGATCAGGTTATTAAAGGACGGTCCCGAATGGTTGAGATCGACCCGGGCCGAGGCTTTCCAGTCGCTGCCAAGCTCGAAATCTGCCGTGGCATGTACATTCCATTGCCACTTCAGCGATCGTTGCGGCCTCAGTCCTTCAAGCGAAGGCACGGCGCGAACCGCTCCGCTCGGCGTGGTGACGACGATCAAGGGCGGGCATCCTGGAGCTGATGTCGCGGTTGTGCCGGTGCCGATCACACATTGTGTCACCGTGCCGCCATCATAGGTGCCGGGACCAAAAGCCACGTCGGAGTAAACCACGCTGCCGCCGATGCCGAACTGGTCGGTCGGCTTGATCTCAGCCAGAATCTCAAAACCATTGGTCTTGATCGTGCCGATATTGCGGATGATCCGCACTGGATTCACTGCGGTCGGGTTGTCGGTGAAGCTGGAGACCTGGGCATCCTTCCAGTCGACACGGAAATATGCTGCGTTGATCAGCAAGCGCCGGTCAAACCATTCAGATTTGAAGCCTAATTCATAGGTCCAGTTGTTTTCCTCCTGATAAGGGACTTCGCTGGCAAGAATGCCGGTGGCGCTGACCGCATTGGCCGTGTTGAAGCCACCAGCCCGCACACCCTTGGCGACCGAAGCATAAAGGAAGATGTCGGACGACGCCTGATAATCAAGGGTAAAGCGCGGGGCAAAACTCTCGAATGACTTGGCAAATTCAGGTCCACTCACCGGAAACAGTCCTGCAACAGGAACAACGGTACCGATGATCGCCTGGTTGACCCCCGGACCGCTGGCAGGGTTGGAGACCGAGAAAACCTGTGCTCTTTTGCGATCAAAATTGTAGCGCCCTTCAGCCGTCGCCCGCAGCTTGCCGAACTGGTAGCTCAATGATCCGAAGATAGAAAAAGTCTGGGTGCTGGCCTTGGCCCAGCTTGAGGAGACTTGCCCGACATTAGAATTATCGACGATGAACGGATTGGCGGTAAATTCGTATGCCCCCACTCCGCTAGTTGGCACTGTCCCGACCTGGGTGACCTGCATGAACCGCTCGTTGGCAGCGAGGCCGGCTCGGTCAGAACCGATCCCGCCCGCCGCCACCGGAATTTTCTGATCAAAATAATTGGCTCCGAATATCCACTGGAACGGCGAATTGTTGTCCGATTGCAACCGCAGTTCCTGGCTGAACGTGCGAACCCGCTCAAGTGCAATGCTGACAAAGTTGGCGCGGACCAGGCGGATGTAAGGCCCGGCCGGCAAACAGACCGCCGCACCGCAGACACCCAGCATAACCCCTGCCGAAGAGGCATCGAAATCATTGTGAGCCCGGTTTTCCGCCCCTGTAAAACCCGTTATGCTGACTATCCGGACACCGTCGAGCTTGGCTTCCAGTTCAAGCGAGACCTGCCTGGTCTTAGACAGGGTAACCGGTATGCCTGGGCTAATGTCACTGATCTTACTGGCCACCAAAGGTCCGCAATACAGCTGCCGCAGATTTAGCGTTACCGCTGCGGTGCTGGTCGTACCGCAATTGAAAGCAGCAAGAGGAACCTGAGAGACCGGGGTCATCTCGGTTTCGCTGTGAGTCATGAAGCCCGAGACCGTTGCACTGAAATCAGGGCTTGGTTCCCAGCGGATCGTGCCGCTGACTGCGTATTTCTCTGTCCCGCCCAGATTATCATCCGGTGCAGCAGAATTCTTGCCCCAACCATCATAAGTCAGGTAGCCGCCCGAGACCCGGGCAAGCAGCGTTTCGGTGATCGCACCCGAAATGGATCCCCTCACCCGCAGATCTTTATCGCTTCCCGCCGTAGCGGAAACCTCGGCAGAAAGGTCACGCGTCGGTGCTTTGGTGCGAATGCTGAGCGCCCCGGCAAAGGTCGAACGACCAAACAATGCGCTCTGTGGACCTTTGGCAACTTCGATCTGACCAATATCGAGCACTGAAATCATGTCGAGCGTGTTGCGGCTGGTTTGGTAGATGCCGTCGATAAAAGTACCGACATTAGCCTCGACATTGAGATCGGTGGTGGTGTTGGCGGGGGCAAGTCCGCGCACAAATATCTGCTGGGTCGTCCCGCCGGCAATGCTGGTGATATTGAGGCCGGGGGTGGCATTGCCCAGGTCCGCAAAGTTCGAAATATTGCGATCCGCCAGGTCTTCCGCCGAATAGGCGTTGATCGAAATCGGCACTGTCTGGATATCTTCTTCGCGCTTACGCGCGGTGACAACGATCACGCCGTCGTCGCTCACCCCAGCTTCTGACTGCTGCGCAAACGCCGGGGCCGAAGTCGCCAGCAGCGCCAGAGCCGTGCCTTGCAACGCGGCAAGTTTTATCGTTCTGGTTGCGGTTAGTTTCATTGCGGTTCCCTCCCTGATTTTTGCTGCGCGCAGGCGCAGCCTAGCATGACCAGCATGCCTATCGGGCGCTTGCCAGGCTGCCACCAGACCCCCGCAATTGTTCGCCTGTCGATTAGATCGGGAATGGTTTGTGTCTCAGTTGAACTGAAACAGTTTTGCCAGCCATCAACCTTGAGTGGATCAGACTTTAGGCAATTTCTGCGATCGCCCCCAGCTCGGCGGAAATGGCTTCGGCGGTTTCCTTAAGCGGGATGAGAAACTGCTCGACTGCCTTTTCCATCGGCATGGCTACAGCAAAGAAAATCACCACGATCGCACCGGCCACAGCCTCGCCCCGGAACAGCGGCACCGAAATCGAGGATGTCTTGCCCGGATTGGCGGTATAGGCATTGCGCGACTGCGTTGCATAACCGCTGCGCCGGACATCGCGCAGCAGGCTGTCATTGCTCAGCAGCAACATTGCCATTCGCTCGGCTGCGCCTTCGATGGTCCTCAGCCCTTCGAGCAGATGCCCGCGCTCTTCGTCGCCGCAGAAGGCCATATAGGCCTTACCGCTGGAACACTCCATGATCGGCAGAGTGAAACCGGGATGATAATTGTTGAGGGTCAGCGATGTCCTGGTGTGGGTCGAATCGCGCACCATCATATGCGTGCCAACCCGACTGGTGATCGAAATCGGCCACAACAGCTTGTCACACAATGCATCTATATGCGGCCTAGCGACCGCGACAAGTCGGCTTTCATCATGATAGCCTGAGGACAGGCTCTGGACCAGCGCGGTAGCGCGGTAGCGTTTGCGCGCCGGTTCGCGCTCGATCATCCCCTCATGCAGCAGAGTCTGCACGATCCGGCAAGCCGTGGGATAGGGTACCTGCGATGTCCGGGCAATTTCCATCATGGTTATTGAGCCGCCCCGGTTTATCGCCTGAATCACGGAAAGTCCGCGGGTGATAGCGCGGATCGGCACACCCTTCTCAATCGTCATGATTCACTCCTCAGGTGGCTCTCTTATCCGTCTGCCGATCAAACTAGCGCGAAAATTCGATTGGTCCAGTCGACATGCCTATCTAGGATCAGTGAAATTCGTCAAAGTGAGGATTGACTATGGACCGTCGTGATTTCCTGTCATCCGCCGCAACGCTTGCTGCGGCTTCCAGCCTGATACCGGCAGCGCAAGCCAAGCCTGCCACAGGCGCAGGCGGCAGCTCCTTCGCAACTTCTCTTAAGGGTCCGCATCTTGATCTCGCCACCCAGCGCGGCTGTCGCGAAGCCTGGGCCAGGCTGGCCGGCAACACCGACATGAAATCGACCAAATACGGCTGGTATACAGGTATCGTCCAAGGTGTCCGCCCAGGCGAGGCACTGCGCGATCTCGTCGGCTTTACCGGCTTTTCCTGCGCGCGACTGATCCCAAACGATGGCGAAGATCCCGGCTACAAGAAAATTCTCCGCGAAATCGGCTTCTACACCGATCTCAAAAGCGGCGAGATACTCGAGGAATGGAATAACCCATACCTGAATGAGAAGGTCAAAGTGGTGCCGGTCGCCAACGATCCGTTCAACCACACGATCACCGATTTCTACCCTTCGCCGCCGTCCTATGGCGGGCTAAACGCGGCCAAGCCGCCCAAAATTCCGATGATCCTGGACTTCCGCCGCCACAACAACCGACTGAACTGGTTCAGCCATATCAACCTGTTCTATCCCTCTGCACTGCGGCCCACAAAGTGGCCTCGTGAATCGGGCGCGCCGTTTAACCAGGTGACCGAGACTTTCCTCTACCAGATTGACTGGCGAGATATGCAGAACGCAAAGAAGACTTCGGTCGAATACAACGGAACCTGGACCCGCACCACACCATGGTTGCCGTGGATGCTGATGGGGCCGAGCACCGGGCATTGCGCCTATCAATGCTTTATGGGTGCCTACGACGATATCAACCAGATTGATCGCCGCGTGCTCGATCATACCCAGAAGCACTACCCCAAATTCATGACTGCGCCCGATGCCTGGTCGGACAGGTCGTTC
>JANOYZ010000120.1:0-8962 GCA_031429135.1 Novosphingobium sp.
CGGGCACCGCCGCCGGTCGAACCGTGATCTCCAGCGTCTGCCCCGCGCGCGAGACTTGCCACAACACCCGACACCCGCTAAGTTCCTATTTCGTTCCATATGGGAATCGACGTGAACAGCCAGATTTTTGCAATTGTCACCCTGATTCTCGGCCTCGGCGTAGGCCTTGCGCTCGGCTGGTTTCTCGGCGGACGTCCGGCGGCTGACCTGCGCGCGCGGCTTGCCACGGCTGAGGCGGAGACAAAGGAGCTCGACACTCGCTTCCGCGCGGCGATCAAGGATCTGGGCGATACCGCGATCAAGCTGGCCACGCTGGAGGCCAATGCCGCCAACTTTGACGAACAGAAAGCGCTGCTGCTGCAAAGCCAGGAATCGCTGACAAAAGAATTTGAAGCCGCCGGGGCCAAGGTGCTGGGGCAGGCGCAGGAAGTGTTTCTCCAGCGCGCGCAGGAGCGCTTTTCCGTGTCCGAGGAAAAGAACGAGGCGCGGATCAAGGCGCTGCTCGATCCGGTGGGGCTCAGGCTCAAGAGCTATGAGGATCAGGTCGCGGCGATTGAGGCCAGGCGCGTCGATGCTTTCGGCCAGCTGTTCGGCCAGATCGAACTGATGCGCTCAGGCCAGGAACAGGTCCGTGCGGAAGCCGCAAGGCTGGGCAATTCGCTGCGCAATGCTCCCAAGGCGCGCGGGCGCTGGGGCGAGCAGCAGCTGCGTAACGTGCTCGAACAGTGCGGGCTGGCTGAACATACCGATTTCGTCACCGAACATTCGATTGATACGGTGGAAGGCCGTTTGCGCCCCGATGCCGTGGTCAATATTCCGGGCCAGAAGAAGCTGGTGATCGACGCCAAGGTGTCGCTCAATGCCTATCAGGCGGCATACGAAGCGGGTGATGACGCTGCGCGCGATGTGCATATGGCCGCCCATGCCCAATCGATGCGCAACCACGTTCAGCAGCTTGGCGCCAAAAGCTATCAGAGCCAGTTTGAGGAAGCGCCGGACTATGTGGCGATGTTCGTGCCGGGCGAGCATTTCGTCGCCGCTGCGCTCGAAGCCGATCCGGAGCTGTGGGATTTCGCCTTTCAGCGCCGGGTGCTGCTGGCTACGCCAACCAACCTCGTCGCCATCGCGCGCACCGTCGCCATGGTCTGGTCGCAGGACAAGCTGGCGCGTGAAGCAATCGAGATCGGCCGCGCCGGTGCTGAACTGTACGACCGGCTGGCCGTCGCCGCCGAACACCTCAAGAAAGTGGGTGGCGGTCTGGAAAACGCGGTGGGCCATTACAACAAATTCGTCTCCAGTTTTGAGCGTAACGTCCTCGCCTCGGGCCGTCGCCTGCGCGATAAAGGCATCGAAATCGGCAAGCGCGAGATCGAGGATGTGCCGCTGATCGACGCCTTGCCACGCCATACCGCAGCGGCGGATACCCCCGCCTTGTCGCTCGTTGCCGATGAAGAAGCAGGAGAGGACGCATGATGCGCAGGGTCGCCGCAACGATTGCTTTGGCCGTGGCCATGTTTGCCGCAGCACCGGCCTCGGCCAAGCCCCCGCATCGCTTTCCGCCCATCGATGAATGCACCAGGGTGCCTGGGGCCGCCGCATTCCGCGCCAGCCTGGCCAAAGCGGTGCGCCAGCGCGATTCGCGGGCGCTGCTCGCGCTCACCGCGAAGGATATCAAACTCGATTTTGGCGGTGGCGGTGGCACGGCGGAACTGCGCAAGCGGCTGGTTTCACGCGAAGGCCGCAAGCTGTGGCGCGCGCTTGCAGACCTGCTGCCGCTGGGCTGCACCTACCGCAATCGCAGCCTGGTGATGCCTTCGCTGTTTTCGCAGGAATTCACCGACGTTGATCCGATGACGGTGTTCCTCGTCACTGGCAAAAGTGTGCCGATGCATGCCGGGGCGGAAGCGCGGTCAAGAGTTGTCGCCAGCCTGACATGGGATCTGGTGGCCCCGGTCGAAGGCGAAGAAGCGCGCGGCGGCTACAGCAAGGTGCGGGTGCTTGACAGCGGCAAGCGCGGCTATGTCGCCACGGCAAAGCTGCGCAGTCCGATCGACTATCGCATCATCGCCACGAAGAAACGCGGACGTTGGCTGATCGAAATGTTCGTCGCCGGGGATTGATCTGGGCGATCCAGTCTCACGTTTTCGTCATTGCGATGAGCCCTTCGGCTCACTTTTTCGATGCGCGCTCGTTTAGCCTATCGCGAATCGCCCAGTTTCGCCAGCACCTCATAGCCCAGCACGGCGGCGGCGACCGCCGCGTTGAGACTGTCGGCGCGGCCCTTCATCGGCATGGTCACGCGCAGATCGCAGGCGTCTTCGTATTCTTCGGGCAGGCCGCGCGATTCATTGCCGACCATGATGAAACACGGCGCGGCATAGGGCGCGGCGCGATAGTCCTGCGCATCGCGCAGACTCGCAGCAACCAGTTGACCCGATCCGCTGCGCAACCACGGCAGGAAATCCTCCCAGCGGGCCAGTGCCACCTGTTGTGTGAAAATTGCCCCCATACTGGCGCGCACCGCCTCGACCGAAAAGGGATCGGCGCAGTCGTCGATCAGGATCAGGCCGCCTGCGCCCAGCGCATCGCCGGTGCGCAGCATGGTGCCGAGGTTGCCGGGATCACGCAGCGCCTGCGCCACCAGCCAGATTTTCGCGTCGCTGCGATCAAGGCTTTCCAGCCGGGTGTCAAATTCAGCGAACACCCCCGCCACGGCTTGCGGGTTGTCCTTGCCGGTGATCTTGGCGAGAATATCCTCGCTGGTCTCGATCACTTCGCCGCCGGCGGCCAGCACATCGGCTTCGAGCGCGGCGAGCAGCGGGTGATCATCGCGCTTTTCGGCCATGATCAGCATTTCCGGAAACCGGCCAGATTCGCGCGCATCGGTGAGCAGGCGCAGCCCTTCGGCGAGGAATTTTCCCTCGCGCCGCCGGTGTTTCTTGTCACGCAGAGAGCGCAGATATTTGACGATGGGGTTGGAAAATCCGGTGATCTGGCGGCGCTGACTCAAGCGCTCAATCCTCGCCAAACCCGTCCACCACCAGCCCGACCAGCTTGGGCAGCAGTAGATCCGCGCCTTCGCCCCTGGCGGTAATCTCGATGGTATCACCTTTGGCCGCGCCCAGCATCATCAGGCCGAGGATCGAGCTGCCATCGGCTTCGTGTCCGTCCTTGGCGACGGTGACTCTGATACCGTCGGGTAACTTGGCGACGAAGTTGACGAATTTGGCGCTGGCCCGCGCATGAAGCCCGCGCTGGTTGACGATTTCGACGGTTTCGCTGCGCTCGGTCAAGCTATCGCCTTCCATCAAACTTCCTGTCCGAGGAATTCGGAGGCAACAGTGATATAATTGCGTCCGGCCTCACGCGCGGCAGAGACAGCGGCAGTAACAGTCATGGTCTTGCGCGCGCCGGCCAGACGGATCAGCATCGGCAGATTGATCCCGGCGATTACTTCCACCTCGCCCGCGCGCATCAGCGAGATGGCAAGGTTAGATGGCGTGCCCCCGAACAGATCGGTCAGGATGATGGCGCCGGTGCCCGAATCGACCGCTTTCACCGCAGTCGCGATTTCCCGCCGACGCTTTTCCATATCGTCATTGGGACCAATGCAGACGGTCGATACCGCCTCTTGACGGCCGACGACATGCTCCATCGCATGGACAAATTCCACAGCCAGTTTGCCGTGGGTTACCAGAACCAGACCGATCATTGGGGGAATGCGCTCCGAAGTGCGGGGGCCGCAGCAATTTTGCCTGACATGCCAGCCTACTGCTCAATTCTTGCGGTCATCGTGTTCTGCTTCCCTCAACGAGATCAGCCGCGCGCGAGCCGAGGTTGCGGTGCAACAATGTGGGCGCAAATCCCGCGTCACGCAAGGCTTGTGCAATTTGTTCCGCAGTAAACACTGAACGATGGCGTCCGCCGGTACAGCCAAAGGCCACATGGACATAGGCCTTGCCCTGCGCCTCATAGCGGGGAAGCAAAAGCAGCAGCAGATCGCGAATCTGGGCAAAAGCGGGGGCAAAGGCCTCATCCTCACGGATATGGTCGGCGACGGGCTGATCCTGGCCGGTCAGATCGCGCAAGGCAGCAACCCAATGCGGATTGTCGAGGAAGCGCATATCGAAAACCAGATCGGCGACCGGTGGCATACCGTGTGAAAAACCGAAACTGGAGACGGTTACGGTCAGCTTCTGCTCGGATAGCGGGGCAAAACGCTCGCGCACTGCCTGCTGCAGATCATGGCTCGACATTTCTGTGGTCGAAATCACCATGTCAGCCCAGCGGCGCAGTGGCTCTATCAGTTCACGCTCGGCGGCGATGCCCGAGGCGGCAGGCATGTCGGCAGCCAGAGGATGGCGGCGACGAGTTTCGTTGTAGCGCCGTTCAAGCTCTTGCCCCGAACAATCGAGAAACAGCGTGGTAACGGTCAGATCATCGCGCTCGGTCAGGCGTTTGACGCGTTCGATAATGGCCAGCGGATTGAAGCCACGAGTGCGCGAATCAAAGCCGATAGCAAGCGGCGGACGCAAGCCGTCGATATGCTCACCCGGCTTGCCGATCAGCTGTCCGAGCATACGGATGGGGAAGTTGTCGATCGTTTCCCAGCCAAGGTCTTCCAGCACTTTCAGCGCGGTGGTCTTGCCCGCGCCGAGCAGGCCGGTGACAAGCAAAACGCGCTGGCTGGTGGCTGAAGATTCGGTGGGCATGGACAGTTTGTTTGCTCTTGCCGCTATCGCTTGTCTACTGCGTTAGGGATGGTCATTGCCATCCATAGCGTTCCAGGGCCAGTTCGGCACGTAGATGCAGTACTGGTGAATCGGGATAGAGGCGCACCAGTGGCAGAAAGATGCCGGCAATCCCGATGGACTCCGCTGCATCGATGAAGCGCAGTGCTTCAGGATCAAGCAGTAGCACCAAGGCGACAGGGACGGCCCCCACTGTTGGCCGCCTGATAATGCCAAGATTACGTACTTCGATCATGCTGGAAGTGTTTGGCGGCGGGCTGGCGAACAACTGTCCACCGCCCACTTCCAGCGCCACGCCATCGTCCCCCACCAGCATGGCTCCGCGATCGATCAGCGCCAGTGCCAGGCTTGATTTTCCAGAGCCGGGCGGGCCTTCGATCAGCACTGCTCGCGCACCAATGGCAACACAGGTGGACTGTCGCAGCAGGCTCACTTTGCCATCTCGGGCAGGTCGAGGATCAGACAGGCGCCACTCTTGCCATCGGGGCGATCACCTGCGGTCAGGGTGCCGTCATGCGCGAGGGAAATGGTGCGGGCGATGGCCAGGCCGAGGCCGGAGTGGCTGCCAAAGTCTTCGCCATCAGGGCGCAGCGAATGGAAACGTTCGAAGATTTTCTCGCGGGCATCGCTTTGAATACCCGGGCCTTCGTCAATCACGGCAATGACTACGCGATTTTCGCCCCGGCTCATGCTGATCTCGATTGTGCCGCCGGGGGGAGAGAAGGACACGGCATTATCTAGCAGGTTTGACAGCACCCGTTCCAGTCTGGCGGCATCGCCTGGCACGATGCAGCGCCGGTTTCCGGTCTTGAGCACGATCCGGCAATCGCCATCGGCCTTGCGCTCGGCACGCTCTCCGGTGAGCCCGCGCAGCAGTGCGCCCATATCGACCGGCTCGAAGGTTGTGCGGGACAGCTCGGCATCAATGCGGCTGGCATCGGCAATTTCGGTGACCAGCCGATCAATCCGGCGCACATCATGCGCGGCGATTTCGGTGAGCTGCTTGCGCAGGGCAGGATCATCAACTTTGCCCAGAGTGTCGATGGCGCTGCGCAGGCTCGCCAGCGGGTTCTTGACCTCATGCGCGACATCGGCGGCGAAGCTTTCCACCGCATCAATGCGCTGGCGCAAAGCTGCGGTCATGTCTGAAATGGCGCGGGCCAGCAGGCCAATTTCGTCGCCGCGTTCGGGCAAGCGCGGCACGACAACCTCGCGGTCACGCCCCAATCGCACACGTACTGCGGCGCGCACCAGCACCTTGAGCGGCTGGACTATTGTGCGCGCGAGAAACAGCGAGAGCAGCACTGACAGCAGCAAGGCAACGCCGATGATGATCGCCAGCGTTTGCCGCGCCTCGCGCACCTTTTCGGTGATATCGCGGGCATTGCGCGTGGTCAGCAGCACCTCGCCACGCTCCCCCACCGGGGTGGCGGCGGTGAACACCGGGGTGCCATCGGGCGCGCGCCGTTCCTGAACCACCACCTCGCCAAGTTTCTGCGCCTGCGCCACCTCGGGCCAGGCATCGGCGGTGGGGATCGCCGCTTCGACATAGGAGGCCACATCGGGCGCACCGACCAGAACATCCATCGAGCGATCGAGTGTGCGGGCGGCGCGCAGCATCAGGCTTTCACTCGCCGGATCAATGAACTGGAAGCTGGGATCGGCGAGCAGGAAACTGTCGGTCAGCTGATGGCCGCGCGCATCGTAAAGCCGCAGGCGCAGGTGCTGTTCGCTGCCGATGCGGGCCAGCAGTGGAGCGCGCTCGGCCCGCGGGGTTTCGGCGAGTGCATCGGCGATGATCAGTGCTTCGGAACTCGCCAGCTTTGACCTCTCGGCCAGCAGCTGCTTACGGTAGCTGTCAAGGTAAAACAGGCTGCCCGCCAACAGCGACAAAGCAATGATGTTGACCGCAAGGATCCGCGAGGTGAGCGAAATACGCCGCGTCCAGAACAGGCGCTCAGGCGGTCCGCTGTTTCGAACCCTAACCATCGGAAAAGCTGTAACCCGCCCCGTAAAGCGTCTCGATCGCGCCGAAAGTGACATCGACCGACCGGATCTTGCGCCGCAGCCGTTTGATATGGCTGTCGATGGTGCGATCATCAACGAATATATCATCGCTATAGGCCGCATCCATCAGCTGGTTGCGGCTTTTGACCACACCGGGGCGCTGCGCCAGGGCTTCGAGGATGAGGAATTCGGTAACCGTAAGTGATACCGGTAAATCATCCCAGGTAACGCGGTGGCGCTGCGGGTCCATTTCCAGACGCCCGCGTCGCACCACTTCAGGCTGTTCCTGCTCTCCACCTTCTTCTGATAGCTGGCGCGCGATTTCACTGCGGCGCAAGATCGCCCGGATCCGCGCGGTGAGCAGCCGCTGGCTGAAGGGCTTGGCGATATAATCGTCTGCGCCCAGCGACAGCCCCAGCGCCTCGTCGGGTTCCTCATCTTTCGAGGTGAGAAAAATCACCGGCACTGCCGATTTTTCCCGCAGTTTTTGCAGCAATTCCAGCCCGTCCATGCGCGGCATCTTGATGTCAAAGATGGCAAGGTCCGGTGGATTTTCGAGCAAGGCCTTCAGCGCCGTCTGGCCATCGGCATAGACGCGCGTGGCAAATCCCTCGGCCTGGAGTGCGATCGACACTGTGGTGAGAATATTGCGATCATCATCGACCAGCGCAATCACTTGCGGCGCGGCTTCGGGCAAGGGGGAATCGGTGGGTGTGGCCATGCGCGCTTGGGCTTCTTTTTCTGCATCCGGCAGGGCATTCGCCTCTAACCGCTTGCACCCCGGCTGACAATCATTTGCCGAGACGTATTGGTGATTGGCAATCGCTTCTGGATGTGGCTTAGCCGCCTTGGTAATTTGACGGTTCGGCCCTGCTCGACTATGCGCGGCGCGAATCTCGCATACCTATGCACTGCGGCGCTCGGGAGCCTTTCCCTAGCGGCCAGCCCCTACAGGAGACGACCTTGACCGCGTCCACGCTTTCCACGCCGCTTACCAGGCTTTTCACGCCGCTTGAGAGTCAGGGCATTACCACTGATGCCACGATATTTGCCAACCTTGGCACCGCGCCACTGGTTGAACATGCGGTGAAGAACGGCGAAGGTCTGCTGGCCAAGGACGGCCCGTTGGTGGTCGCCACGGGCAAGCACACCGGGCGTTCAGCCAAGGACAAGTTCATCGTCAGGGATGCCGGGACCGAACACACCATCTGGTGGGGCAAGACCAATGTGCCGATGGAACCGGCGCATTTTGCCGCGCTAAAAGAAGATTTCTACAAGGCGCTGGGCGAGAAGGACAAGCTTTACGTCGCCGATCTGTTCGGCGGTTCGCAGGCAGAAAACCGCGTCAATGTGCGCATTATCAACGAATTTGCCTGGCACAACCTGTTCATCCGCACGCTGCTGGTGCGTCCGACTGAGACTGATCTGGCGAGCTTTGCTCCTGAATATACCATCATCGATCTGCCCAGCTTCCGCGCTGATCCAGCGCGCCATGGCAGCCGCAGTGAAACGGTGATCGCGGTCAACTTCACCGAGAAGCTGATCCTGATCGGCGGGACGTCCTATGCCGGCGAGATGAAGAAAAGCGTGTTCGGCCTCCTCAACTATCTGCTGCCGGTCAAGGGCATCATGCCGATGCACTGCTCGGCCAATGTTGGTGCCGACGGCAAGACGGCGGTGTTTTTCGGGCTTTCGGGCACCGGCAAGACCACGCTTTCGGCCGATGCCAGCCGGACACTGATCGGCGATGACGAACATGGCTGGTCAGATACCGCCGTGTTCAATTTCGAAGGCGGCTGCTACGCCAAGATGATTCGCCTCTCGCCCGAGGCAGAGCCGGAAATCTTCGCCACGACCAAGCGTTTCGGCACCGTGCTGGAAAACGTGGTGATGGACCCCGTCACCCGCGAACTTGATTTCGACGATGCCAGCCTGGCCGAGAACAGCCGTGGTTCCTACCCGATTGATTTCATCCCGAACTCATCGGAGCACAACCTCGGCCCGGTTCCGGCGAACATCATTTTCCTCACCGCCGATGCTTATGGCGTGCTGCCGCCGATCGCGCGGCTGACCCCCGAGCAGGCGATGTATCACTTCCTTTCGGGCTATACCGCGCGCGTTGCCGGCACCGAAATCGGCGTAACCGAGCCGGAAGCCACCTTCTCGACCTGCTTTGGCGGCCCGTTCATGCCGCGCCACCCCTC
>JANOYZ010000121.1:0-5774 GCA_031429135.1 Novosphingobium sp.
TGACGCGCTGTTCGATAATGGCCGCCGTGGCCGCATCATCACCGGTGCCAACAAGCGCCCGCTGAAGTCACTGTCCGACATGCTCAAGGGCAAGCAAGGCCGTTTCCGCCAGAACCTGCTCGGCAAGCGCGTCGACTATTCGGGCCGTTCGGTGATCGTCACCGGGCCGGAACTGAAGCTGCACCAGTGCGGCCTGCCGAAGAAAATGGCGCTCGAGCTGTTCAAGCCGTTCATCTACGCACGGCTTGACGCCAAGGGTCTGTCGATGACCCTCAAGCAGGCGAAGAAGTGGGTCGAGAAAGAGCGCAAGGAAGTCTGGGACATCCTTGACGAGGTGATCCGCGAACATCCGGTGATGCTCAACCGCGCACCGACGCTGCACCGTCTTGGCATCCAGGCGTTCGAGCCGGTGCTGATCGAAGGCAAGGCGATCCAGCTGCACCCGCTGGTCTGCTCGGCCTTCAACGCCGACTTTGACGGCGATCAGATGGCCGTCCACGTACCGCTTTCGCTTGAAGCCCAGCTTGAAGCGCGCGTGCTGATGATGTCGACCAACAACATCCTCTCACCCGCCAATGGCAAGCCGATCATCGTACCTTCGCAGGACATGGTCCTGGGCCTGTACTATCTCTCGATGGACCGCGAAGGCGAGCCGGGCGAGGGCATGATGCTGACCGATATGGCCGAAGTGCATCAGGCGCTCGAAGTGGGCGCGGTGACGCTTCACTCGAAGATCATCGCCCGCGTGCCGCAGACCAATGAGGCTGGCGAACAGTTCATCAAGCGGTTCGAGACCACTCCGGGCCGGATGCTGCTGGGCGAATGTCTGCCGAAATCGCACACCGTGCCCTTCGATGTCGTCAACCGCCTGCTCACCAAGAAGGAAATCGGCGACGTTATCGATCAGGTCTATCGTCACACCGGCCAGAAGGACACCGTCCTGTTCGCCGATGCGATCATGAGCCTGGGCTTCCGCCACGCCTTCAAGGCCGGCATCTCCTTCGGCAAGGATGACATGATCATCCCCGATTCGAAGGTCGAACTGGTCGACAAGACCAAGGAACTGGTGGCTGACTATGAACAGCAGTATCAGGACGGCCTGATCACCCAGCAGGAAAAGTACAACAAGGTGATCGACGCCTGGAGCCGTTGCGGCGATCAGGTGGCGGCAGCCATGATGGACGAGATCAAGGCCACCCCGCTCGATGAGAACGGCCGTCAGAAGCCGGTCAACTCGATCTACATGATGAGCCATTCGGGCGCGCGTGGTTCGCCAACCCAGATGAAGCAGCTTGCCGGTATGCGCGGCCTGATGGCCAAGCCTTCGGGCGAGATCATCGAAACGCCGATCATCTCGAACTTCAAGGAAGGCCTGACCGTTCTTGAATACTTCAACTCCACCCACGGCGCCCGCAAGGGTCTGGCCGATACCGCGCTCAAGACGGCAAACTCGGGTTACCTGACCCGCCGCCTGGTCGATGTGTCGCAGGATTGCGTGGTCGTGGTGGATGATTGCGGCACCGAACGGGCGCTGGAAATGCGCGCCATCGTCCAGGGCGGTTCCACCATCGCCAGCCTCGGTGAGCGCATCCTTGGCCGGACTTTGGCCGAGGATATCGTCGATCCCAAGACCGGCGAAGTAGTGGCGCACAACGGCCAGCTGCTTGATGAAGCGGCGATCACCGCGATTGAAGCAGTTGATCCGCAAGGCGCGCGCATCCGCTCGCCACTGGTCTGCGAAGCGACCATGGGCGTTTGCGGCAAGTGCTATGGCCGTGATCTGGCGCGCGGCACCCCGGTCAACATCGGTGAAGCTGTCGGCGTTATCGCCGCGCAGTCAATCGGCGAGCCGGGCACCCAGCTGACCATGCGTACCTTCCACATCGGCGGGGCGGCGCAGGTCAACGAGCAGTCGCATCTTGAAGCGCTGTGCGATGGCACCGTCCAGTACCGTGACATCCCGACCATCACCGACAAGCGCGGTCGCCGCCTCAGTCTTGCCCGCAACGGCGAGATCGTGGTGCTCGACAGCGAAGGTCGTGAGCGCGCCATGCACCGTGTGCCCTATGGTACGCACCTGTTGCATGAGAACGGCGCGGCCATCACCGAAGGCGCTCGTCTGGCGGAATGGGATCCGTTCACCACCCCGGTGATCACCGACAAGTCGGGCATCGTCAAGTATCAGGATCTGATCGATGGCCGTACGCTGACCGAGCTGACCGACGAAGCGACCGGCATGACCAGCCGCGTCGTTACCGAGAATCGCTCGACCAGCCGCTCCTCCAAGGAAGACCTGCGTCCGCGCATGACCCTGCTGGACGATGGCTCGGGTGAGGCTGCGCGCTATATGATGGCGCCCGGCACCACGCTTTCGGTCGAGGATGGCCAGACGGTGGAAGCGGGCGATATTCTTGCCCGTGCCAGCCGCGAAGCCGCCAAGACCCGTGACATCACCGGCGGTCTGCCGCGCGTTGCCGAACTGTTCGAAGCCCGCAAGCCGAAGGACAATTCGATCATCGCCAAGGTCGCCGGCCGGATCGAATTCGTCCGTGACTACAAGGCCAAGCGCAAGATCGCGATTATCCCGGAAGAGGGGGATCCGGTTGAATACCTGATCCCGAAAAGCCGGGTGATCGACGTGCAGGAAGGTGACTGGGTCAAGAAGGGCGATAACCTGATTTCCGGTTCGCCCGATCCGCATGACATTCTGGAAGTGATGGGGGTTGAGGCCTTGGCCGAATATCTCGTCGCGGAAATTCAGGAAGTTTATCGCTTGCAGGGCGTGAAGATCAACGACAAGCACATCGAGGTGATCGTTCGCCAGATGCTGCAGAAGGTTGAGATCACCGATGGCGGCGATACCACCCTGCTGGCTGGCGAAGAGCTCGATTACGAGGAAATGTACGAATACAACGCCAAGCTGACGCCGGGCCAGCGCCCCGCCGTTGGCAAGCCGATCCTGCTCGGGATCACCAAGGCTTCGTTGCAGACGCGTTCGTTCATCTCGGCAGCTTCGTTCCAGGAAACCACACGCGTGCTCACGCAGGCTGCGGTTGAAGGCAAGAAGGACTCGCTGATCGGCCTCAAGGAGAACGTCATCGTCGGCCGCCTCATCCCCGCCGGTACCGGTGCGGGCATGAACCGGCTGCGCGTTGCCGCCACCAGCCGCGATGCTGCTCTCCGCGCACAGTATCGCAAGCTGCAGGAAGTGCTCATCGCCCCGGCTTCGGCCGCAGAAGAGCATGCCGCCGAACTGGCCCAAGGCCCGGAAGCGGCAATCGGTGACGATCCGCTGGCAGCGGTTGAGGGTGAAACCCACGGTCTTGATGCCGATGCCGGCGATTACCTGATCAAGAGCGACGAGGCCGAATAAGCCTTGCTGTTACCAACAAAAAACCCCGCCGGAGCGATCCGGCGGGGTTTTTTGTTGCTGCTGATGGACGCGAACGGCCTCAGGGCAGCAGCCGATATCCCAGCGTTCGCAGCAACGAGGCACCGCCTTGCGGCTGTCCAAGGCTCACGCCGGTTTCAGCCGGTGCAGCAAGTGCAACATGCCGTCAATATTGGCGCGCCAGCTGGCGGATTCGCGGAACGAGGCAAATGCAGCCTCTCGCCCGCCGGGCGCAGCCATCAGCTGGCGCAGGCCGCTTTCGATGGCATCGGCACTGTCGGGCGGAACGAAAATGCCGATGCCGTAACTCTCCACAGTCTCTCGCAAAGGGCCGGGCCCGCTCGAGGCAAGCACCGGCCGATCCCACTGCGCCGCGATCTGGATGACCCCGCTTTGCGAAACGAAACCGCCGTCATAGGTGAGCGCCACGGCATCGGCAGCGGCGAAAAAGGCGGCAACCTCCTCATCGGGGATGAAGCGATCGAGCACATGAACGCGGCCCTCGCAGCCCAGCCCGCTGGCCAGATCACGATAGAACTGCGGCGGGCGCTGGCGGGTTGAAAGCTGCGGCCCGGCAATCACCAGCACGGTCCCCGGCACCCGCGCCACCGCCTCGACCAGCAGCTGCTGGTTCTTGCGATCAGCGATATGGCCGAACGAGAGCAGCAGGTATTGATCGGCTGCCACGCCCAGTTCTGCGCGCAGATCATAGGGCGGCTCTCCCGCGTCAAGATGGCCGAACAGGCCATGCGGGACCACTTCAATCTTCATCCACGGCGGCAGATAGGCACCCTTTGGCGGATCGCCATGGATCAGACCGCCCCATAGCAGGCGATAGGCCGCCCACAGCGACAGGCGGCTGAACCACTTCGGTCCGAACCACAGACCGCGCACCGGATCATGCATGTTCATGATATAGGGCAGGCCTAGCCCGCTTGCAGCCAGATGCGGCCAGGCCCACAGCGCGGCGTAGAATTCCGTATTGGCCTCGATCAGCACCGCTGAGGGACGCAGACGCAGCACCCACCAGAACAGCTGGTAATGCGTCCACACATGATTGAGCACACGCAGCGCCTTGCTCACCACGCTGCGCCCACCGGGCGGCACGGTCAGGCGGCGGATCTGACGGTATGATACCTTGTCCTGTGGCCAGGGATGATCAGGCCGGCAGACCATGATCACTGCGATGCCGCGCCGCGCCAGCTCTTCAGCCTGATTATGCGTGTAATGCGGGATGCCGCCATCAACCGACGGGGCAAAGATCAGAACCCGGCGCGGCCAGCTGTTCGCGCTCATCGCAACAAGCCCCCCAGATCGCGCAGCAGGCTCATCGCCCCGCCTTTTTCGCTGTAGGTGCCGCCAAGCAGCGCCGCCACAAGCTTGGCCGGGCGCGCAAGGCGCGGGCCGCTATGGACGGCAAGGCGCTGTTTCTCGCGCGCCAGGGCTGTGCGTTGAATGGCGATCTCCGCCGCCAGCCGCTCAGGCGCAACCACCTGGGTCAGCACATCGGCATGGCGGACGAAGGCGGCAACCAGATCCTCGCGCGAAGCCGCCGCTGCTGTCAGCGCGACAGCGACCGGCGTTGCCATGGCCTTGCCCGCCCGGTCGCTGAAGCGCGCCCAGCGGCTTGCCCGCCGCGGATCAGACATGAAGCTTGCGGAGACATTGCCGCCATGACGGCGATAGTCGATCAGCGCTTCGGGCAGATAGGCGCGCAGCCCGAGCCGACCTGCCGCTGCCGCCAGCCAGGCATCGTGCTGGGCCAGGCGCGGGGCCGGATCGTAAAGCCGGGCGAGCCGCGCATCGAACGCCATACAGCAACCGGCAACCAGATCGCGCGCCGCAACACCGCCGGCAACGCCTTCGATCTGCCCGCCCATGGTCAGGCCCAGCGTTGCGCCATCACCACCCACCAGCGCCGCATCATGTGTGACCAGCCAGCAGAGCGGATGGGCAGCCAGATGCGCCATCATCCGTTCGATCTTGTTTTCGTGCCAGATGTCATCCTGATCGGAGAGGAAAATGACGTCGCCGGAACTGCGCAGCACCGATTCGACGAAATTGGCCGAAGGGCCAAGGTTGCTTTCATTCACCGTGACCCGCACCGGGAAGGGTGCGCGCCGCGCGAAGTCTTCCAGCAGGGCAATAGTGCCGTCGCCCGAACCATCATCGCCAACCACCAGCTCGTCTGGCAGACGCGATTGCGCCAGATAGCTGGCGAGCTGGGCGGGGAGAAAGTGCTCGCCATTGTAGGTCGTCAGGACAATCGAAACCCGGCGTGCCATCATCAGGTCCTCGGGCCAAGGCCGGTGAGGCGGCGCAGGCTGGCCTTGGCTTGCATCAGCCCGACATCTGCCAGCTTGAGTGACCGGGCTCGCAAGCC
>JANOYZ010000122.1:0-9546 GCA_031429135.1 Novosphingobium sp.
CTCGAAGTAAAACTTGCTGTCTGCACCAACATTCTGCTCGAATCGGGCCGAAAGATTGAGCTGGTGCTCGGGCGTGAAGGGCAAACTGCGGCCGTTGAAGTTGCAGTTCCCCGACTGGGTGTCGGCCGCATCTACATTCGAGCAGCGCGGCGGAATGTAGTCGGTGTACTTCGCATTGGTGTAGGTATAGGCCGCGCGCAGGAACAGCTGATCGATCGGTGAGTAGTTCACCTCGGCCTCAATACCGTAAGAGCGGCTCTTGCCGATATTGTCAGTGCGGCTTTGCGCCACCGGTCCCGAGTTGTCGATCACGCCGATCTGCTGATCCTTGTAGATCGAATAGAAGAAAGAAGTATTGAAGATCAGTCGGCCATTGTCGCCAACAAATTTGCCGCCGACTTCAAAACTGTCGACCTTCTCCGGTTTGAAAACACCGTCGGTGACATTGCCGTTCTGGTCAGTGGTATCGACCCCGCCCGGCTTGGTCCCGGATGCCCAGTTAGCGAAGAGCAGCACACCATTGCCGCTGTTCCATGACAAGCTAACGCGCGGGTTGAACTTGGTGAAGGAAACCGTGTTCTGGGTCAGTACCGTCGGCTGGTTGGTAGCATTGCGCACGCCGTAGGTGTTCACCGGGGTCGGATCAAAATTGAACCCGGTATAGGCAATCTTGTCGTGGATTACGCGGCCTTCAAGACTGGCGGTAAACTGGTCGCTCAGCTTGTATTCGACACTACCGGCAAACGAAAAACTGTCAGTTGTCCGTGTGATCCGCTGCGGGTTCGGCGAGGCTACAGGTGGGCTGAGCAAGTGAAAAAAGCTCGGTCCAAATGGCCCATTAACCGGCGTAGCGCCCTGCGAAGCGGAAATGAACTGCGCCAACGTGGTATTGCCGCCGTCGCGCAGCCAGAACAGGCTGGAATCGCGATAGACCGACTTTTCATGCCAATAGAGGCCGTCGAGCAGCACATTCAGCCGGTCACTGTTATAGGCTAGGCGCAATTCCTGATTGAACTGCTTGATGTCGGTCTGTGTGTCGAATTCGGCTTGCAGGCCGTAAGACGGCAGGAAGGGCAGCGGCCAGCCGAAGCCGCCCTGGGATGGAGGCGCTCGGAACTGCGCCAACGTAGCACCCGCATATGACGGATTCGGCGTATTGGCCTCCAACCGGTAATTGGTGTTATCAAAATCCTGATTGAATGCTCCGGTGTTGTCAGTGAAGCCGGTCAGTGAGGTAACTTCCCAATTGTCGCCGAATTCCTTGGTCAGCTCAAGTGACGCACGAAAGGTTTCGATCTCGGTCCCAGAATAGGGCCGGCCACCATTGTTGGGGTCACCTGAGATGTCGATCCCGGCCTCGCCGCGCATGTAAGTGGCGCTTTTTGAGACGTCGCCAGTTAGCGAATAGAGACTGGGATTGCGGGGCGAAAGCGCGCAAGTGGCAGGCGAGGTAATGCTTCCTGCGGGAGGCGCGCAGCGAGGGCTTTGCAGCAGCACACCACCATCCTGGGTGCGCACCGCACCGGTGATCGGATCGACCGAGCGCAGCATGACAGCGGCACGTTCAGAGTATTTCTCTTTGCTGTACTGCACACGGGCATAGGCCTTGAAGCTGTCGCCCTTATATTGCAGCCCCAGCGCCCCGCCATAAACCTCACCGGCATTGAGCCTGCCGCCGGTATTCGGATTGGTGTAGTCGCCGTCATTGTTGAAATAGCCGAAATTGATCCGCGCGCCGAGCCCATCGCCAATCGGGCCGCCAACGGCGCCCTTGATCTCATAAGTGCCGTAGCTGCCGCCCATTCCGGAGAGCGAGCTTTCGAACTCATCGCCCGGCCGCTTGGAGATATAATTGATCGCGCCGGCAAAGGCCGAGCGGCCATAGAGCACGGTCTGCGGCCCCTTGACTACTTCGATTCGTTCGACATCGACCAGCCGCAGATTGGCCAGGACGCCGCCGCCGGCGACGCCGAAGTTTTCGGACGATGAATCAACCCCGTCGATCAGAATAGCAACGTTGGGGCGACCCCGCGTGGCTTGCAGGCCGCGGATTGAAATGCGCGTATCAGATGGGACGAGGCCGACGTCGAAGGTCAAGCCAGGGGTCTGGCTGGCAACATCACCGGGACCATCGATCCCCTTGCGTTCAATCGCGGCGGCATTGATAACGCTGATCGCGATCGGCACATCCTCAAGGTTTTCCTCCCGCTTGCGTGCGGTCACGATGATTTCGCCGGTGCCCGTTTCGGCACCAGCACTACCGGCAGGATTTTGCTGAGCCCAAGCGGGCGTTGCCAGCAATGCCAGGCCAAACCCGGCTAAGCTGCTGGTCGCCATGATTGCGTTGCGAATTGTCATAATCCCTCCCCTGAGTTCCCCAAGTTCATCAACTTGGAATTACTATTTCGACATCCCATCTTGCAAAAAAGGGACCGTACGGTCAAACTTGCTTTGAAGTGACAAAAAAGACAAGTGACGATGGACTTCAAAGGGCTGAAAAACGCGTGAATATTCACCTATCGGACAAAATCAGCTCTTCCCGTCTGCCGCGTAGCAACAGCGTGCGACGCCGGGAGACCGAAGATGCGATCATAGATGCTTTTGAACGCCTGCTCGTTCGGGACGGGGTGGCCGGAGTCGGTGTGAATGCTCTGATCAAAGAGGCTGGGGTTGGAAAGAAACCACTTTATGATTATTTTGGCGGTGTGAAGGGCGTCGCAGTGGAGTGGGTCCAGCGGCGCGGGATATGGCCGCCGCTTGAAGAGATTGTCGGCGAGGCAATGGCACTGTTCGACCAGCGCGGCCCAGTCGAAAAACTGAGGATCATCAACCGTCAGTGCGCAACGATGCTGCGGCGAAACGCACCCTTATGCGAGCTTTTATCTGGTGAATTCATCCGCTCGAACGAAATGAAAGAAGCAGTCGAGCATATTCGCCAGCTGGTGCGGCACGATTTCGAGCGGGTGCTGCAATCAGATCCGGCCCTGAGCGGCGAAGATTACCTCGCGCTCAACACCATCGCTTATGCCGCGACCACCTATCTGGCGATGCGCGCCCATTGCCAACCGCGTTTCTTCGGCTTCGACTTGTCGACCGAGACCAGCTGGCAGACAGTGATGAATATGTTTGATCGCGTGTTGGATAATGCGGAACGCGGCATCGTCAGTCGCGCAAAGGAAGTTGACTGAGCAGTCCCCAATTGGGATGAGGCTTGATCATGCGAAAACAGCGAAGCATCAGCCAGCAATTCGGAGCCACGGCCAAGTGGCTGCACTGGCTAGTGGCATTCCTAATGCTCTCGGTTCTTTCGGCGGCGTGGAGCTTTGCCTTTACCGCACCAGCCGACCGTGCCGGGGCGATACCGGTACACGTTTCGATCGGATTGATTGTTGTGTTGCTTACCCTGACGCGGATCGCCTGGCGCAAGGCTGATCCGCCCCCGGAAATTCCGCCTGCCACGCCGCGGTGGATGCAGCGCGGCGCGCGGATCGGCCATTTACTGCTTTATGCGCTGATCCTTGTACAGGGTGTGCTTGGGATATGGATGGCAGCACTTTCGCCACTAGACATCCGCCTGTTCAACGGCTTCAATCTTTCCGAACTCGCTCCGGCAAGCGCAGGATCGGTAGCTGGCCTTCGCCAGATCCATTTTGCTGTCGCCGTCTTGCTCACTGCAACAATTTTCGGCCATGTCGTGGCTGCGCTGTGGCATCATTTCGTGCTGCGTGACGACGTTTTGCAGCGTATGTTGCCTTTCGGCGGACTGTGGCAGCGCCTGGGTGCTCCGCATCGCGCTATGGCGAAACGCTTTCCCTCGCAACGCTTTCAGCATTGGCCCAAACGATGGGGGCCAAAAAACGGGGAGTCCGAAAACTTGAGCAAGGAGCCCAGACCTCAATGAGTGCGCTCAAACCCTTTTCTCCCGGCGATATCTTCGTCACCGCTTCGACACTTGATGACAGCGCACGCTTTCCAACCGGGTTAGGCAAGGTTCTGCAGTTCGATAGACAATGGGAGGCCAAAGGCATCTGCGAGACGGGCCATACCGGGCTGATATCTGCGCTGGCAGTAGACCTTATTGGCAATCTCCACGCACTCGATCCGCAAGCACGGAAGATATCCAGCTTTGGCCCGGATGGCGCGTCCATTGCGGTCTTCTCCAAACTGCCCGAGCGTGCCTATGGATCGATGATCGTGCTACCCGATGGTGATTTTCTGATTGGCGAGCATATGATCGGCGCAATTCCGGGATTTTCCGGAGACGGGAAGGTCTATCGAGTCACTGCCGACGGCGCAGTGCTGGCGGCTTACGACACCGAAACCAATGGCGGCATGGGCGGATTTCTGGGCGTGACGCATATGGCGCTCTCACCCGATGGCCAGACGCTCTATCATACCAGCGAGACCGGCGCGCAGGTCTATGCGCATGATCTGGTGTCAAACCGCCGTCTGGGCGCAGTTTACACCCGGCAGGACCCGCCACCCCTGGTTTTCGGTCTCGCCATGCTTCACGATGGACATCTGATGCTTGCCTGTGGGGGCGAACTTCGCCGTATCGACCCAGCCAGCGGCTCTGCCTTATCGGTCCCGATGCCCGAAGGGCGTGGCTGGGCAGTCACAACGGCCAGGAGTAGCGCCGCAGCCTCCAGTAGCGAGCAATTGTGGGTGCTTGATTTCTTTGGAGGCAAGGTCGCTTCGATTGATGCAGTGAGCGGTGTGATCGATGAACTGCACGAGCTGGGCCTGAGCAAGTGCCTGACCGGAATTGCCGAGCTTACGGCTTGAGTTTGCCAAGGTTACGGCTTGAATTTTGAAGGATGAATTAGATGATCATCAACCAGTGGTATGTGGCTGAGGACGTGGCCAAGATCACCGACAAGCCAAAGCGGGTGAAACTTCTGGGGTTCGATTTCGTGCTGTTTCGTGATGAGAGCGGCACGATCAACTGCCTGTCAGACGTCTGCGTCCATCGCGGGGCTTCGTTGGGCGCAGGCCGGATCGAGAACGGCTGCATCGAATGTCCTTATCACGGCTGGACCTACAACGGCGCCGGCAATGTCACCAGAATCCCGTCACTTCCGGTCGATCAGAAGATCCCGGCCCGGGCGAGGGTAGATTCCTATCCGGTCAAAGAGAAATACGGCTGGATATGGGTGTTCCTTGGCGATCTGCCCGAAGCCGAGCGCCCGCCGTTGCCAGAATTCCCCGAATATGATGATACCGCCAACTGGCGCACCGTGCGCGGCGAATGGCTGTGGCAGGCAGACTATGTCCGCATCGTCGAAAACGGGCTCGACTTTGCCCACGCTCCCTTCGTCCACCCCAGCTTCGGCGATCGCGACCGTGCAGAAATCCACGATTTCGACATGGAGCAGGACGAATGGTCCGCGCGGGCCAAGGTGACCTACATTCCACCGCTGCCCAGGGGCGTGTGGAAGTTCGTTCGTAAAGAGCGCACTCCGGTTCAGGCCCAGCCCGGTTTCCATGTTTCGGGGGCAACGATGCGCCTTGATGTCTGGCTAACACAGACCTGGCGGATGGTGATTTTCGATGTCAACACGCCCATCGACGAGAACACCACGCTGACCCGATGGATCATGGCGCGCACTTTCTTCCGCCAGAAGTTGTTCGATGCCGACAGTGTCAAGCGCACGTTGAAGATTTTCGAGCAGGACACCCGCATCGTCGAGGAAATCTGCCCCGAACTGGTTCCTACCGATCTGCGCGAGGAACTTTCGGTCAGATCTGATGGCCTGATGAACGCTTTCCGTTTCAAACGCCGCGATTTGATGAGCAAAGGCTGGGCGCTCGATATTGAAGCCCTGCGCAACCACGTCGATGGCAGGCGGGCAGTGGTCATCCCCAGTCCGTCGCGACGCGCAGAACAGGGTCGCAATTTCGTGCTCAAAACCGCACCGCTGCTCCCCGCAGATGGCGTTCCCGAAGCGGTGGCGGCAGAATAACCATGGCGGCACCATCGCAGCGCCGACAATTATCGGCCCTGTTCCTGATTACCTTTATCAACCTCGTCGGCTTCGGCGTGGTCCTGCCGGTGTTCCCGTTTTTTGGCAACATGGTGCAGGCCACCCCGGGCGAGACGACGCTGGCCATGGCAGCCTATTCACTCGGCCAGTTCGTCGGTGCTCCGCTATGGGGCAAGCTGTCTGATCGTTATGGGCGAAGACCCATCCTCATCGCCAGCTTGATCGGCGCGATTCTATCCTATCTGGTGCTGGCCCATGCCCGCGACATCTGGGTGCTCGGTGCCTCACGGCTGTTCGGCGGATTGATGGCGGGTAATATCGCTGCGGCTTTTGCCTATGTTGGCGATATTACCTCGCCTCAGGAGCGTCCCAAGGCCATGGGCATGATCGGTGCGGCCTTTGGCCTGGGCTTCATATTCGGTCCAGCACTTGGTGGATTGATCGCGGGCAACCAACCCGATCTCAACGATTTTGCGATCATTGGCTATGCTTCGGCGGCGATCACCGCAGTGGCAGCGATCGCCGCGCTGTTCCTGTTGCCGGAAAGCCTACCCCCCGAACGCCGAGCCGGAGTCCATGCCGCGCGCAACGATATCGCTTTGGGCGCGTTGCTTCGTGCCAAACCGGTAGTTCTGGCACTGATGGCGCTGACTTTGCTGGTGATCGGCGCAGCGGCGTTGATGGAAACCACGCTGGCGTTCTTCGCTCATGATGCATTTGGCTGGGGCCCAAGCGATGTCGGACTATCATTCGCTGCGGTCGGGCTGATATCGGCGAGCTTGCAGGGTGGTGCTGCGGGACCACTGGCGCGGCGCTTTGGCAGTGCAAAACTGGCCATCGCCGGAGTCGCTGCGCAAGCAGCCGGGCTCACTATGCTGGCCACCGCCGGATCAAGCTCCGCGATGATCGCCGGCCTTGTTTTGCTGGCTCTGGGCCTCGGCCTGTTCAACCCGGCATTCCAGACGCTGACCTCGGACCAGACGAATGACGGTGATCGCGGACTGGTTATGGGGCTGACTCAGGGCGCATCCAGTCTGGGCCGGGTTTTTGGTCCAGCGGTCTCGGGCACAATTTATCAATCGTTGGGGCATCGTTCGCCCTTTGGCATCGGCGCTGGCATCATGCTGCTTGCGCTCGGCGCCGCTTTCATCGTTTCCGCCAGGGGGCGGGCCAATTCGGGAGCCATGGCATGAGCCTTATCAAGCGGATGTTCAAATGGATCGGCTGGCTGCTGCTCGCATTGATCGCGGGCGGCCTGATCGGATATTTTACCAACAAACGCTATATGGACAGCTATTTCCGCATGGCAGGATCACAGATCCGGGGGCAATCACAGCAAGCGGAATGGTATGACCCGGTAGAGAAGGTGCCAGGGGCAGCAGGACCGGCACTGGCCGTGGCTGCACCGGGGCAATTGGCTATCGATCCAGCCGCGCTCAAGACTGCGCGAGACTATGCCCGCTCGAAAGACAGTTATGGCTTCCTCGTCTGGCAGGGCGGACAACTGCAAGACGCTTCATACTGGCAAGGTTTTGATCGCAACCGGCTGATTGCTTCAAAATCAATGGCCAAGATGATCGTCGGACTGATCATCGGCCGGGCGATCGAACAGGGCCATATCAAGTCAGTTGATCAACCGGTTTCGGATTTCATCACCGAATGGAAGGGCACGCCCAAGGCAAAATCGACGATCCGCAACTTCCTGCAGAACTCCAGCGGCATCTCGCGCTTCGACTATTCGAACAACATGCCATGGAGCCAGACGATGCGTGAATACATTGGCGCGCACCACGAAGACCTGCTGATCCATGAGACCGAGTATCAGTACGAACCGGGCAGCGAATATGACTATTCGATGATCACTTCAGACATGCTGGCGATCGTGATCGAACGCGCCACCAAGCAACGCTATGCAGATTACGTCGGCAAGGAACTGCTACAGCCGATCGGCGCGCAGGGCGGCACGGTCTATATCAATCGTCCGGGTGGCCTCGCCCATTCGGGTTGCTGCATGATGCTGCCCGCCGAGAGCTTTGTGCGCATGGGAATTCTGCTCGCCAATGATGGGATGTGGGATGGCAAACGCATCCTCGCCGAGGGCTGGGTCGCCGAAACGCTTAAGCCATCGCCCGCCAACCCCAAGTGGGGGCTGCATATGTGGCTGGGCAAGCCTTACCAGCAGCGGGTGCGGTTTTTTCCCGAACGCAGCCAGAAGATCGGCGTACTGCATTCCGAACCTTTTGCCGCCGACGATCTGTTCCTGTGGGACGGCAGCGGCAACCAGGCGATGTGGATTGTCCCGTCAAAACAGTTGGTGGTGCTGCGTTTCGGCCCCACGCCCAAGCCTAAATACGGCCAACCTGGCGAGTGGGATAACAGCCTGTTGCCCAACACCGTGATCCGCGGGCTTAAGGCGGATTGATTCATGGCAGTGATCGTCATCACCGGCTCAACGCGCGGGATCGGCAAAGGACTTGCCGAGGCCTTCACCGCGCGCGGCCATTCCGTGGTGGTAAGCGGCCGCAACCAGGACGAGGTTAATGACCTGGTCGCCAGACTGCCTGGTTCAGCCGGGGTGAGATGCGATGTCTCCGATCCGGTTCAGGTCAAGAAATTGTGGGATTTCGCCGCTGGCAAGTTCGGCAAGGTCGACATCTGGATCAACAACGCCGGCTTTGCGATCACCCACAAGTGGACCCGTGATCTCACGCTCGACGAGCTGCGCGCTATGACCGAGGTCAACCTGTTCGGCGGCATCCACGGTACCCGAATTGCTCTGAAGGCGATGGAGCTGCAAGGTGGTGGCTGGATCTACACCGTGCTTGGCGGCGGTTCGGACGGGCGCCAGCGTGACCGGATGGGCGGCTATGGCATGACCAAGCTGGCACTGCGCTATTTCACTGATGCGCTGATCCGCGAGAGCAAGAACGGTCTGGTCAGAATCGGAACGATCCTGCCGGGAATCCTGCTCTCTGACGGCTTCGCGCGCGAGGCGCGGCAGCTGGACCCCGCCGAATGGTCGCGGTTGCGCCGTCAGCTCGACATGCTGGCTGACCGGGTTGAAGATGTCGCTCCGTGGCTCGCCGAGCAAGTGCTGGCAGCTGGCGAACATGGCCGTCGAATTCGCTGGCTGACCAATGGCAAGATCACCGCCCGGATGCTGTCCGGCCTGCTAGGCCGCAAACGCGGCGTGGTGCCCGAAACGCTTTGAGGACTTGAAATCATGAACAACAAGCTCGCCGTCCTTGCCCTTGCCGGTGCCGCGCCAGTTCTGCTCGGTGCGGGCGAAACCGGCTCGCTGACGATCAACGTGAGCGGCCTCCGCAACTCTACTGGGGTGTTGATCGCCTGCGTGTTTCGCGACCAGACCGGTTTTCCAACCTGCCAAAATTCGCGCTCGGCGATCCGCCAGTCTTTGCGGATCAGCTCGACGAGTATGACGATACGGTTTTCGAACCTTGCACCCGGCAGCTACGCCGCCAGTGTCCAGCATGACGAAGACAGCAACGGCAAGCTCAAGACCAATTTCATTGGCATACCCAAAGAAGGGGTCGGCATCTCG
>JANOYZ010000123.1:0-4525 GCA_031429135.1 Novosphingobium sp.
GCCGCCTGATCAAGCAGCTTGGCCTTGTAAGCGGCGCTCAGTCCCCGGCGGTACCAGTCTTCAGGCGCAAAAGTACCAGCCGTCTTGCGTGCCTGAATCGTCGTCATCAGCTGCTGCAGGCCTTGCGTTACCTGACCTTGCTGGATCATGCTGTCTGCCAGCAACACCTCGGTATTGCCGGCTCTTTGCCCGGCGGCGACTGCTGCGGTAAGCTGCAGCTGCGCACAGGCGTAGTCTTTCAGGTCATAGCACATCTCGCCAATCGCGCTTTGCAGCTTGGGAACATCGGCGGCGGGGTATTTGCCGCTGCCCAGCATGGTTTCGTAGCCTTGCCGAATGAGCTTGCGATCCTGAGAGAGCGCCCCGAATTGTGCGCCAAGCTGACCGGCGATATATTTATCGTCGGGTGTGGTCGCTGCTGCAAAGGCACCATCAAGCTGCGCTTTCTCTGCTGCAACCGAGGCACCGAGTGCTGCGATGGCAGCATCGCGCTGCGCATTGGCGGTCTTGCGCGCACTTGTAGTCGTGGCGGCATTATATGCGGTATTAGCCGCTGCCAGGCTCTGCTGCGCGGCCAGAACTTCGGGCTTTTTCTTGGCATCTTCGATGGCCTTGTTCATGGCAACGAAGATCGGCATGAAGGGCTTGGACAATGTGATCTTGGCCCCGGCAGGAGCCGCGGCAGGCTTCTTTTCCTTGGCAAAGGACGGACTGGCGACAAGCGACGCCGTGGCAGCAGCGGCGACCAGAGCGAGGGCAAGAGCGCCGTGCGAGTGCAGGCGAATAAGCCGAAAACGGGTGAACATGGGCATAAAACTCCTCAATCCAATCCGCCGGAATAAGCCGACGAAAGCACAGACTTCACTTCTCGCATTGGCGCGAATTTCCATCTTTGGCAATGGTTCGGCACCTAGAAAGCGGCGCGTGAATGGTGATTGAATGACCGCCTGAAAGCCCGCTCACGCAATCGACTCGCAAAGTGTGGAAAAACCACCGCTAATACCCCACATAGAGAGCCCCGCGCTGGCTAGTTCAACCGCATTCGCCTAGGGGCGGGTGACATCCGACAAAAGCAAAGAAAACCGCGACTGTGAGCGAAGAATCCGACATCCCTGATACCTCGCCACCACCCGGCGAATATACCCGCATCGACATCGTCGATGAGATGAAGACCAGCTATCTCGATTACGCGATGAGCGTGATCGTTTCCCGCGCACTGCCCGACGTGCGCGATGGATTGAAGCCGGTGCATCGCCGCATCCTGTTCGCAGCGCAGGAAGGCGGCATGGTTGCCGGCAAGCCTTTTCGCAAATGCGCCAAGATCGTTGGCGACGTCATGGGTAATTATCACCCGCATGGTGATCTTGCGATCTATATGGCGTTGGTCCGCATGGCGCAGGACTGGTCAATGCGCGTGCCCCTGGTCGAGGGCCAGGGCAACTTTGGTTCGATGGATCCGGATGCTCCGGCATCAATGCGTTACACCGAAGCCCGGCTTGCCAAAGTGGCAAACAGCCTGCTTGACGATCTCGACAAGAATACAGTCGATTTTCAGGACAATTACGACGGATCGCGGCGCGAGCCCTCTGTCCTGCCTGCCCGCTTCCCCAATCTGCTGGTCAATGGCGCGGGCGGGATTGCGGTTGGCATGGCGACCAATATTCCGCCGCATAATCTGGGTGAAGTGATCGACGGCTGCCTTGCCTTCATCGAAAATCCGGCGATTACATCCGAAGAACTGTTCGAAATCATCCCGGGACCGGATTTTCCAACCGCGCCGCTGATCCTTGGCAGCGCAGGCGCGCGGTCGGCTTACCACACCGGGCGTGGTTCGATCATCCAGCGCTGCCGCCATGCGATAGAGGAAGGGCGCGGGGATCGGCGCTCGATCGTGCTGACTTCGATGCCCTATCAGACCGGCAAGAATAATCTGGTCGAAAAAATCGCCGAAGCCGCCAAGGACAAGCGGATCGAGGGTGTCTCCGATATCCGCGACGAATCGAGCCGGATGGGCGTACGCGTGGTCATTGATCTGAAGCGCGATGCCACACCCGAAGTGGTGCTCAACCAGTTGTGGCGGCACACGCCAGCGCAATCAAGTTTCCCGGCCAACATGCTGGCGATTCGCGGCGGGCGTCCGGAAACCTTGATGCTGCGCGACATCATCGCGGCCTTCATCACCTTCCGCGAAGAAGTTATCACCCGGCGCACCAAGTTCGAACTCAACAAGGCGCGTGACCGAGCGCATATCTTGCTGGGTCTGGTGGTGGCCGTCACCAATATGGATGAAGTGGTGCGGATCATTCGCGGATCGCGCAATCCGGCGGCGGCCCGTGCCGCGCTGACTGCGCGTGAGTGGCCGATTGGCGATATTGCCCAATATATCCGGCTGGTCGAAGCGATCGAGCCGGATGCCGAACAGAGCGGCGGCACCTACAAGCTGTCCGAAGTGCAGGTAAAGGCCATCCTCGATCTGCGTCTGCACCGCCTCACCGCGCTGGGCCGTGACGAGATTGGCGATGAGCTGAAAGAGCTGGCGACCTATATCGAATATTACCTTTCGATTCTGGCTGACCGGGTGAAGCTCTATGGCGTCATGCGTGACGAGCTGATGGCTGTGCGCGAAGCATTCGCCACACCACGCGTTTCAGAAATTACCGCCGCCTGGGATGGTCTGGAAGACGAAGATCTGATCGAGCACGAGGAGATGGTCGTCACTGTCACCCTCGACGGTTATATCAAGCGTACCGCCCTCTCTATCTTCCGCGCGCAGAACCGGGGCGGCAAGGGCCGCGCGGGCATGGCCACCAAGCAGGAAGATGCCGTGGCGACAATGTTCGTCACTTCCACCCACAACCCTGTGCTGTTCTTCTCCACCGCCGGCAAGGTATACCGCCTGAAAGTCTGGCGCTTGCCCGAAGGCGGCCCGACAACACGCGGTCGTCCGATCGTCAATCTGCTTCCCGCGCTCGACAAGGACGAGACTATCGCCACCGTGCTGGCCTTGCCCGAGGATGAGGCGGAATGGGGCAACCTATCGGTGGTATTTGCCACAGCCAAGGGCAATGTCCGCCGTAACTCGATGGATGCCTTCGCCAACATCCCGTCGAACGGCAAGTTCGCCATGCGTTTTGATGATGACAGTGCTGACCGCCTGATCGGCGTCGCACTGCTCACCAGCGAGGATGATGTCCTGCTGGCGACGCGCGCAGGCAAGGCGATCCGCTTTGCCGGCGATGAAGTGCGCGAATTTACCAGCCGCACCTCCACCGGTGTGCGCGGCATGACGCTGAAGAATGACGACGAGGTGATCTCACTGTCGATCCTCCACCGTGTCGGCACCACTGCCGAAGAGCGCGAACAGTACCTGAAGTTCGCCCCGTGGAAACCCGAACGCGAAGGCGATTGCGAGCTTGCTCAGGCGCGCATGGATGAAATGGCGGAACGCGAGCAGTTCATCCTCACCGTCTGCGCCAATGGCTATGGCAAGCTGTCATCTGCCTATGAATATCGCCGCACCGGACGTGGCGGCCAGGGCATCACCAATATCGACAATATCGCCCGCAATGGGCCGGTTGTCGCCAGCTTCCCCGCAGTTCAGGCCGATCAGTTGATGCTGGTGACCGATCAGGCCAAGCTGATCCGCCTGCCGCTGGTATCGCTGCGGGTGATCGGGCGTGGTTCTGCCGGTGTCCGCCTGTTCAATGTGTCCGAAGAGGAACATGTCGTCAGCGCAGTGCGACTGGCTGACGACGGCGATGAGGACGATGCCGAAGTTGCAGAGGCGGTCGAATCTGAGGCAGGCGATGCGGTTGGAGAGCCTCCGGCAGTAACTGAAACGGAATGAGTGATGAGTCACTGATCGCCTATAAAATTCTGACAGAAACGCAGATGGCTGAACTGCTCACCTCGGATAGCTTTTCTGGCGCGCCAATTGATATTGCTGATGGTTACATACACCTCTCAACCACTCAGCAGGTGGACGAGACTGTTGCCAGGCACTTCTCCGGTCAGCACGATCTGCATATCGCGGCGGTCGATCTGACGCAGCTTGGGGAGACAGTGCGCTGGGAACCCTCACGCGGTGGGCAGTTGTTTCCGCATATCTATGGGCCTTTGCCGCTATCCGCAGTGGTGGCGCATGGCAGGCTCGAACGCGGCGAAAACGGTGCTATTCATTTGCCGGGTGCTTGAGCGCGCCGATTACTCCCAAACAGATCAACAACTGCCCGGTGTAATACAGCGGCCAGATCAACAGATCGGGCAGCGGGCTTACCGCCAATGGGCCAATCCGAGCAAAGATCAGCAGGTCTGAAATGACGAACAGCACCGCGCCGATGCCGACGCGGTAGCGCGGATAGGCGCTGAGCCATGCACTGGCCGCCATAGCCCCTAAGCCAAGAGCATAGATCGCCACACCCGTTGCCGAGCTGCGCTCTGTCGGCAGGCTGAAGGCCACCAGCGGGACTAGCACCAGCAAGGCCAGCGCAGCGGCTTTCTGGCTGGCGGTCGGGTTGCCCCGGCG
>JANOYZ010000124.1:0-10356 GCA_031429135.1 Novosphingobium sp.
CGGCGACCAGTTGACCTGCGATGCTGAATTCATGATCGGGCAGGTCCGCGATAAATTGCTCGGCTGCTACCACTGCCTCAGCGCCTTCGAACGCAAGGTTCAACATGTGGCGGCTCCCTGAAAAAGTGGCGCTGGCCCAGGGGCGTTCGCTGTGACGGACCAGCTGGGCATGACCGCCAGTCAGCGCCAGCAGGGCATCAACCAGCCTTGCCCAGACGCCACGTGGGCCATCACCGCGTGGGCCGCCACCGCGCGGCGTTCTTTGACGGATCGTATCCTGCATGGCGCGGGCGGTTTGTGGCTCAATATGCACCATTGGTCTCCAGATATGTGTTCATGAAATGTTCCACACGCTTCGTCGTTTGCGGGCGAGGGCTGCGACCGTTGCGCAGATCGGCGACGAAACGGGGATCGCCCACCGCCATGCGTCCGAACTTGGTCCAGGGAAGCCCGGTCTTGCGCAAAAAAACCTCAATCCGTCTGATCAGCACCGGGACCCCCTTTTTTACGAATCGCCATAGGAATAATCCTTAGGTGCTGTGTGAAATCCTACTTGTCTAGGAAAAATACATCATGTAGTAAAGATTCATGACCGAGCATGATCCCAGAGCCCGATTGCTGGAACTTTCCGAAGAACGCGGCGTCAGCCTGTCTGGCCTGTCTGCCTTGATCGGAAGAAATTCCAGTTATTTACAGCAGTTTGTCCGCAAAGGCAGCCCGCGAAAACTGGAGGAGATGGACCGGGGAAAGCTCGCCGCCTTCTTTGGTGTCGATGAGGGGGAGCTTGGCGCACCGGAGGAAATTTCCCCGATTCGCGCCGGATCACCCCGCCGGAATGACTTTGTCGATGTGCCGCGCCTGCCGCTTGATGCCTCGGCTGGGCCGGGCGCATATGCTGCCGACGAACTGCCGGTCGATACCTTCCGCTTTTCCGCGCGCTGGCTGCGGGCGCAGGGCTTTGAGGCGAACATGCTCAGCGCGATTGCTGTGGCGGGGGATTCGATGGAGCCGCTGCTGCGCGATGGTGACGAAATTCTCGTCGATCGCAGCCCGCACCCGTTGCGCGATGGCATCCATGTCGTGCGCGTCGGCGATGCGCTGCTGGTCAAGCGGTTGCAGGTCGGTGTGCCGGGACGGATCGTGCTGGAAAGCGAGAACCCTGCCTACCGCCCGATCGAACTGCCGCCAGAAGATGTGCAGGTGATCGGCCGTGTCGTCTGGAAGGGCGGGCGGCTCTAGCCATTGCAATTGGCGGCGGCTGCGGCCATTTCCCCGCCATGACCGAAACTCGCATGACCGAAGCCCCAATGCCGCTGCGCGCCGCCATCGTGCCTGTTACCCCGTTCGAGCAGAACTGCTCGTTGCTGTGGTGTACCAAGACCATGCGCGGAGTGCTGGTTGATCCGGGTGGTGATCTGGAAAAGCTTAAGCTGGCGATTGAACGCGCCGGGATTACCGTCGAAAAGCTGCTCGTCACCCATGGCCATATGGATCACTGCGGTATGGCCGGAGTTCTCGCCCGCGATCTGGGTGTTCCCATCGAAGGCCCGCATGAGGATGATCGCTTCTGGATCGAATCGCTCGATGATCCGAGCAAACGTTACGGGCTGGATGGTGAAAGTTTTGAGCCCGATCGCTGGCTGGTCGATGGTGATACCGTGTCATTTGGCGAAATCACCATGCAGGTGGTCCATTGCCCCGGCCATACGCCCGGCCATGTCGTGTTCTTCCATCCCGAATCGCGGCTGGCGGTGGTGGGGGATGTTATCTTTCAGGGCTCCATCGGACGCACCGATTTTCCGCGCGGCAATCATCAGGATCTGATCGATTCGATCACGCTGAAACTGTGGCCACTGGGCAATGACGTGACCTTCATTCCCGGCCACGGCCCGACCAGCACCTTCGGGCAGGAGCGGCTGACCAACGCCTTTGTGGCCGACAAACGTTATCGGTGATGAATGCCCTCCCCATCCGCGCCGAAGCGCGAACGGGGAGGCTCATTCTGATTACATTTTTCCCAGTGAAATCAGCACGGCGACCACGACCAGCGCCAGCTGGAGCAGCATTCCGGTGAGCATACCAATGCCGCGACCGGCCTTGAATGTGCCGTCCATGCCGATGGCGTGGGCCACCCGGCCCAGCATGAACACCGCGCCGGCCGGTGCCAGCCAGACACCGCCTTTGCCGGCCAGTTCGACCAGAGCGATCAGCAGCAAAGTCAGCGGAACCTGCTCGGCAAAGTTGAGCTGTGCGCGCATCCGGCGCATGATCCGTTCATTGCCGCCATCGCCGACCGAGATACTTGTTCCGTGGCGGAGCTTGCCGATGCGCATGCCCAACCAGAAATTGACAACCAGTGCCGCTGCAGTCAGGCATAGCGTTGTCGGAAGCAGTAAATTCATATCATTCTTCCCCATTGGTAATAACCATCGTGATAGCTATCGCCGCAATGCTTGCAACGCACGTTAAATCCGTTATAGGCGCGCCTTCGCTGCTGCCGGACCCCTTGTGGTCCTTGGTCGGCTCATCGATTGCAAATTCGAATTTTCAGGAACAGGTGCCGCAATGGCTGTCCCCAAAAGAAAAACTTCGCCCTCACGTCGGGGCATGCGCCGCAGCCATGATGCTTTGTCGCCCGATGCATTCCATGAATGCTCCAACTGTGGTGAACTCAAGCGGCCGCACCATATGTGCGCCTCTTGCGGTCACTATAACGGGCGCGAGATCGTCGCCGTCGGCCTCTAAGCCGACTAAGGGGGCTTGGGGAAAATGAGCCTGCCGCGTATCGCCGTTGATGCGATGGGCGGCGATGTCGGTGTGCGCGTCATGGTTGAGGGCGCTGCCCTGGCCCGCCGCGATCATGATCGCTTCAAATTCCTGCTGGTTGGCGATGAGCCGCAGATCAAGGCTGCGCTAGAGAATCACCCCAATCTGCGCGGTGCCTCGGAAATTCTGCATTCCACCGAAGTGATCAGCGGCGAGGACAAGCCGAGCCAGGCGCTGCGCCGTGCCAAGAACACTTCGATGGGCATGGCGGTCCACGCGGTGAAAGCGGGCGACGCTGGCGCTGCGGTCAGTGCGGGCAATACCGGCGCGCTGATGGCGATTTCCAAAGTGGCGCTGCGCACCATGCCCGGAATTGATCGCCCGGCGCTGGCCGGACTGCTGCCGACGCTCGGCGCCAATGACATTGTCATGCTTGATCTGGGTGCCAATACTGAATGCGATACCCGCAATCTGGTCCAGTTCGCGATCATGGGCGCGGCCTATTCGCGCATCGTCACTGGTCTCGATGCCCCGCGGGTGCGGCTGCTCAACATCGGCACAGAAGATAACAAGGGCACCGAAACGCTCCGTGATGCAGCCAACCAGCTCAAGGCGGCATCAGGTGAGCTGGCGCTGGTGTTTGATGGCTTTACCGAGGCGGACAAGATCTGCCGGGGTGATGTCGACGTGGTCGTCACCGACGGCTTTTCGGGCAACATCGCGCTGAAAGCGGTCGAAGGCACCGCGCGGTTTGTCGCCGATCTGCTGCGCCGCAGCTTTGCCAGTTCGCTGCGCTCCAAATTCGGCTTCCTGATCTCGCGCCCGGCGACCGAGCTGCTCAAGCATCATCTTGATCCCAACAATCATAACGGTGCGGTCTTTCTGGGACTCAACGGCGTGGTGGTGAAAAGCCATGGCAGTGCCACGGCGCTGGGCGTCGCCAATGCCGTGGCGGTTACCGCGCGGCTGCTGGAAAATAATCTGACTGACCGCATCGCTGCTGATCTTGCCCGAGTCGGGGCTGACAGCCTGCGCGCGCCGCGCTCGACCGCCAAGGGAACAAGCGCGTGATCCGGCGCTCGGTGGTCATTGGCACCGGATCGGCGCTGCCCAAACGCCGGATGGACAATGCCGAACTGGCAAAAATGGTTGATACCACTGACGAATGGATCGTCGAGCGGACCGGTATCCACAGCCGTTATATCGCCGGTGCCGATGAAACCACCTCAACTCTGGCCACTGCCGCCGCGCGCGAAGCTATCGCTGCCGCTGGGATCGATGCTGGCGCTATTGATCTTATCGTGCTGGGAACAACCACCCCGGACCAGACTTTCCCCGCCACCGCGACCCTGGTTCAGGCGAACCTTGGCTGCAATGGCGGCATTGCCTTTGATGTGGCAGCGGTGTGCTCGGGCTTTCTCTATGCGCTGGGCGTGGCCGATTCGATGCTGCGTTCCGGAATGGCACAGCGCGCGCTGGTGATCGGTGCTGAAACCATGAGCCGCATCCTTGATTGGGAAGATCGCGGCACCTGCGTGCTGTTTGGCGATGGCGCCGGAGCGATTGTGATCGAAGCGCAGGAAAGTGATGATCCGGATGCGCGCGGCATTCTGGCGACCAGGCTGCATGCCGATGGCGCGCACAACGAAATGCTGTTCGTCGATGGCGGCCCTTCGACCACCGGCACGGTTGGCAAACTGCGGATGCGCGGCAAGGAAGTGTTCAAGCACGCCGTGACGAACCTGGCCGATGTCTTGCGCGAAGTGCTTGAACTATCAGGGGTTACTCCCGACGAACTGGACTGGGTGGTGCCGCATCAGGCCAATGCCCGCATCCTTGATGCTACGGCCAGAAAGCTTGGCCTGCCGATGGAAAAGGTCATCGTCACGGTTGACCGCCATGCCAATACATCGGCGGCATCGGTGCCGCTGGCGCTTGATGCGGCGGTGCGCGACGGGCGGATCAAGCAGGGCCAGCTGGTCATGCTGGAGGCCATGGGCGGCGGTTTTACCTGGGGTGCCAGCCTGCTGCGCATGTAGGAACCGGGCAGAAAAGCGTCTATTCCTCTGCTAATCAAGCGATTAGATTGCGTTTCTTCATAAATTGCATATGCTTCCGACTCGCAACGGGATCGCACACTGGGGGAAGGGAGCAATATGCGCTCCGTAAGTACATTAACACGCGCCGATCTGGCCGATGCCATCAACCGCAAGGTCGGTCTTTCGCGCGCCGAATCGCTCGATCTGGTCGAAGCGATCCTCAATCACATGAGCGATGCCCTTGCGGGCGGAGAGAATGTGAAGGTATCGGGCTTTGGCACGTTCCTGCTAAGGGACAAGGCACAACGCATCGGTCGCAATCCCAAGACCGGCATCGAAGTGCCGATCACCCCGCGCCGGGTGATGACCTTCCGCGCCAGCCAGCTGCTCAAGGACCGCGTCGCCAAATAATGGATGACGCCGGCCCCCAGTTTGACGATCAGAAGGCGTCTGACGATCAGCAGGCGTTTTCAGACCAGAAGGCACCGGGAGCCTTGCGCACCATTGGTGAGGTCGCCAAGTCGCTTGGCATTCGCCAGCATGTGCTGCGCTATTGGGAAGAACAGTTCCCGATGCTGAGGCCGCTGAAACGCAGCGGCGGGCGGCGGTATTATCGCACCGAAGATGTGACACTGGTCGAGACGATTGACCGGCTGGTGCATAAGGAAGGCTATACGCTGAAAGGCGCGAAAGGCGTGTTGCTGGGAAAGAGCGAGAGCACTCCACTTGCCGCACCGCTCGCAGCAGCACCGCAAGCCGCGGTGGCTGCTGATGATGCTTTGATTTCAGGGCTGGCGAGTATTCGCATGAGGTTGGCAGCCGCGCTCGACGCCTGATCAGTCAATAAGTTCCGGCCCCAGATTGGCATCAAGATCCCTCGGCCGCACCAGATGCACCAGCCGGGCGCAGCCGTCCCGCAGATCCGCCCAGTGATCGATATCGCATTCGAGCACGGCATAGGCCGCCGTCGGGAACTTCTCCTCGACATGCGCGCGTAAGGGGCAGCTGCCATCATCGGGAACCAGATCGAAGATCAGGTCTTCCAGCCCCGGATTGTGCCCGACCATCATCACACTGCTAATCGTCTCCGGCACCTCGTGCAGCACTTCGGCAAGGTTGACCGAACTGGCGAGATAGATGCGCCGGTCCCACTGTACCGGAACCGTAAGTCCGGTGGTCTTGGCGGCAAGCTCGATGGTTTCGGTGACGCGCACCGCCGGTGAGGCAAGAATGCGCTGCCACTGGATGCCGTGCTGCGCGATATGCTGGCCCATCAGGCCTGCGCCCTTGCGCCCGCGCGCGTTCAGTCCGCGATCGAAATCACGCGCCTTGGCATCGTGCCAGTCAGACTTGGCATGGCGGAACAGGCCGAGGGTTTTCATGGGCTGGGGACTTCACTGGGAGCAGGAAGTGCTGAAACACGCGCGGCAACGCGTTGTAAAGCCTCTTCGAGTGTCAGCCGTGTGACAGCGGTTCCAGGCGGAAAGGCCGAAAGTAACCGGCTGGGGAAGGCGGCAGAGAGTACGACGAAAGCACCGTGATCATCGCGGCTGCGGATCAACCGTCCGAAGGCCTGGGCCAGCCGGGCGCGGATGATGCGGTCATCATGTGCTGCACCGCCATTGGCCGCGCGCCGCGCCCGGTGCAGGATCGAGGGCTTGGGCCAGGGCACCTGTTCCATCACCACCAGCCGCAAGCTGTGCCCCGGCACGTCCACCCCATCGCGCAAGGCGTCGGTGCCGAGCAGTGAAGCGCGCGGATCATCGCGGAAGATATCTACCAGGGTGCCGGTATCGATCGGATCGACGTGCTGGGCATAGAGCGGCAGCCCGCCGCGCGCCAACCGATCAACCACGCGGCCATGCACTGCGCGCAATCGTTTTATCGCGGTGAACAGCCCCAGTGCGCCGCCGCCCGATGCTTCGATCAAGCGGCCATAGGCGGCAGCCAGCGCCGGGATATCGCCCTTGGGCACATCGGTGACGATCAGAACTTCGGCTTGCCTCGCGTAATCGAACGGGCTTTCGGACTGTGACAAGCGCGGGCGGCCATCAAGGTGATTGGCCCCGCTGCGCACCACCGCCGCGTCCCAGTCTTCCTGATCACGACCAGTGCGGTCCATCAGCGTCGCGCTGGTCAGCATCACCCCGTGCGCGGGTTCGAGCACCGTGCGGGCAAAGGGCTTCATCGGATCGAGAAAATGGCGGCGCAGACCGACATCGAATTCGCGCGCATCCGAACGCTCAACCTCAAGCCAATCAACGAATTCGGGGTCCGCCGGACCGCCCAGCCGATCAAGCAGCGCCTCCCATGCCGAGAGGGTGTCGATCCGCCATGCCAGCGATTGCCGCGCGCCTTCGATCCGGGCGCGGCCAGATCCGTCGAGCCAATCGGGCGGTTCGGCCATGATCGCCTCCAGCCGCAACCCCAGCCGCATCAGCGGCGAGCGAATCTCGGCCAGCGCCGCCTGCGCCGCGCCGGCCAGTTCGATGAACGGGCCTTCAAGCTGCGCCGCCTCGGTCTCCAGCCCGTAGCCCGCTTCCTGACCGCCGCTTTCATCGCGCGCATATGTCAGAGCGCGGACAGCGGCGAGCAGATCTTCGAGCGGACCCGAAGGCGTGCCATCATGCAGCCGCTGCAACCAGCCGTCACCGGGCAGCGCCTCGGCGGCATGGCGCGCAGCGGCAATCGCCTTGCCACCCGCCTCGTCATAGGAGGCAATATCGGCGAGCCTTGCTGAAAGCCCGCGCCGCCGTCCTTTTGAGCCGCGTTCCGGCCCGATCACCCAGCGGCGCAGTTCAATCGCCTCGGCCCCGGTGAGCGCAGCGGCGAAGGTTGAATCCGCCGCCTCGAACACGTGGTGGCCTTCGTCAAACACGATGCGAGTCGGGCGCTGGGCCTGATCTCTTCCTCTTGCCGCATTGACCATGACCAGCGCATGATTGGCGATCACCAGATCGGCCTGTGCCGAGGCGCGGGCGGAGCGTTCGATGAAGCATTTGCGGTAATGCGGGCAGCCGGCATAGACGCATTCGCCGCGCCGGTCGGTCAGCGCCGCCACCCCGCGCTGGCGAAACAGCGTGCCCAGCCAGCCCGGCAGATCGCCGCCGATCATATCGCCATCCTGCGAGTACGAAGCCCAGCGCGTTACCAGTTGCGCCAGAATCGCTGCGCGGCCGGTAAAGCCGCCTTGCAGCGCATCCTCAAGGTTGAGCAGACACAGGTAATTTTCGCGACCCTTGCGCACCACCACGGCTGGCGAGCCATCGGCGCGCGGCACAGTCCAGGCCCGGCCAGATTCGCGCCGCAGCTGGCGTTGCAGCGCCTTGGTATAGGTCGAGACCCAGACCGTGCCGCCGGATTTTTCCGCCCAGAGCGCGGCTGGGGCGAGGTAGCCCAGCGTCTTGCCGATGCCCGTTCCCGCTTGCGCAAGCAGCACGTGCGGGCGATTCTCACGCTGGCGGGGCGAGAAAACGTGCGCGGCCTCAGCCGAATAGGCGCGCTGGCCGGGGCGAGCCTCAGCCTCGCTGCCGGTCAGCAAGGCGAGGCGCTCCAGCACTTCGTCTTCATCCAGCGTTACCTGTGCCGGTTGCGGACGTTCGGGCGCTTCGTCCCATTCTGGCAGGCGGGTGAACAACCAGCGTTCGGCCTTTTCGGGCTTGGCAATGCGCGGGGCGAGCAGCGGGGCCCATGGCCAGCGCAGCCGGGTGAGGGATTGCAGCGCGGTCCAGGCACCCTCACGTGTCGCCCAGTCAGCAGCCTCGCAATGTTCGAGCAAGGCACCGGCAGCGGCCTGGAGCAGAGCCGGAACCTCGGCATCGCTCGCCGGCTCGTCCAGCCCCAGCACATGCGCCAGTCCCTTGGGCGTTGGCACCATGAACCGCGCCGGATGGATGAAGGCGAACAGTTCCAGCAGATCGAGCCCCGACAGATCGGGATAGCCCAGGCGGCTGGCGACCAGCGGCGCGTTGAGCATCAGCAGCGGGCTATCGGCCGCCGCCATGATCGCCTCACCCTTGGCCAGCCCGCGGGTATGCCCGGACCCATCACGCAGCCAGCAGCCACCATGGCTGGCATGCAGTGCGGGAAGGGGAAGTGAAACCATCGAGCGTTGATGGCAACAGTGGAACGAAATGTAAACATCGGCCATGCGTTCCGGCGTTCAATGCTCATGGTAAACGCAATTTCAACACATTGTCCGCCATGGTCGCCAGGCAGGCCGAAGGGACGACTTGGGTATGACGACGAGCGAACCCGCATCGCGCGGGGGCAGACTGCTGGGAATGGACGCGCTGCGCGGCGTGGCAGCCTTGCTGGTGGTCGGCGCGCATTTGCAGTTCTTCTACAAGACCAGTTTCGGTGCGAGCCACGGCTATCTGGCGGTCGATCTGTTCTTCGGCCTCAGCGGCTATGTCATGGCGCGCAGTTATGAAGGAAAATTTGCCCGGGGCATGAATCTGCGGGGCTTCATGCAGGTACGTCTGAAGCGATTGTGGCCGACCATGGCGATTGGCGCGGCTTTCGGCCTTGCCGCCTACTGGCCGCTGTTTCCGGTCAATCTGGCGGTAATCCTGTTTCTCATGGCATTGATGTTCGTGCCTTTGTTCCACAATGACTACCCGTGTTTTCCCGAAAATTCGCCGGCATGGTCGATCTTCTTCGAGCTTTTCGCCAACCTTGTTCATGTGCTGGTGCTGTGCCGCCTGACTGTGCGCCAGTTGCTGGCGATCTCGGTGCTGAGCGGCGCAGTGCTGCTCGGCTTTTCGCGCGATCTCGATGTCGGCGTAGATCTGGCGACTTTCTGGCTCGCTTTCCCACGCGTGCTATTTTCCTATTGCCTGGGCATAGCTTTGTGGCGCTGGCGCGGAGACAAGCCGCTGTTCGCCAATGAGTGGGCGCTGCTGATGCTGATCGGCGGGATAGTTCTGGCCGGACTGTTGCCCAGCGGCTCTGCCTGGGCCGATTTCGTGTTCGTCTTCGCACTGTGCCCGTTTATCGTCGCCGGAGGTCTGGCCGCCCCCCGCTTTGGCCAGCGTTTCTTCGCCCTGCTCGGTGATCTGTCGTTCCCGGTCTATGCCGTCCACTTCCCGGTGATCTACCTCGCCAAGGCATCGGGCCATGGGCCGGTTATGGCGGTGATTTCGATCCTGTGCTTTGCCTATCTGACAATGCGGCTGACCGGCTGGCTGGCCATGCCGAGGGCAAAGGTGATGCAACCGGCCTAGAAATCAGCTTTCCCTTGCGCCTTGCCTGTAAAGTGGTGAAAGGCGCGGGGCATGACAGACGCAGATATTCTCGCCGCCGCTCAGACTTCCAAGGCATGGCCGTTTGAAGAGGCGCGCAAGCTGGTGAAGCGTTTTCCGGGGGGGAAGCCCGATGGCTCTCCCGTTCTGTTCGAGACTGGTTATGGCCCTTCAGGCCTGCCGCATATTGGCACCTTTCAGGAAGTGCTGCGCACCACCTTGGTCCGGCGGGCCTATGAAGTGCTGTCGGGCGGGGCGCCGACCCGGCTGGTGGCGTTCAGCGACGACATGGACGGGTTGCGTAAGGT
>JANOYZ010000125.1:0-4583 GCA_031429135.1 Novosphingobium sp.
CCGCTGAGAGTCAGTGCGGGTTCGCTCTCATGCTCAGGGTCCGCTGGCGGCGGCAGACCGGACAAGGCCAGTCCGGTGGGTGTCGTCAGCCGGACATGGCTTTCGAGCACAATCTGGCTTCCGGCGATACGAAAACGGGCAAGGCTTGGGCCTTCGCCGGGCAGCGGCATGATTTTTGCGCCATCGACTGCCATATGGCTGGCCAGCTGGGTGAGGCCGTATCGTTCTACAGCCGCCGCAGGTTTGATATTGGGGCCGCGATCACCCACACCCCAGAACACGTCAGGAGGATCGTGCCGCGCCCGCGTCAGTCCCGATGTCAGGCTGCATGTCAGACGCATAACGCCCGCTGGCAGAACGAGCTCAGCAAGCAGGGCATCGCTCCATCCCAGCCGCTCGACGATTGCCCGCCTTCCATGCGTTTCGTTGCTGGGGTTCTTCAAGCCAGATTCGCCGCTTAAGGTGCCCGCGTCGCGGTGGCGGTGGTCGGGGTTGGCTCTGGCGTGTTGAGCGCCCCGGTAATCCAGACAGCCGAAAGCCCGGCAATCGCCAGTAACAGACTGATACCCAGAACATAGCGCACGATATGGGGTGTGCTGCCGCCGCGCGCTTCGTCGGTGGTGATGTGAATTTCGTCGCCTTGACGTTCCATGATCAGCGTCTCCTTCACTGCTGCCCCGAACAGGGGGGCAGACAGGGAAACACCTTAGCCCCGCAGAGGTTCCGTATCAATCGCGCAGCAGCTCGTTGATCCCGGTCTTGCTGCGGGTCTGGGCATCGACGGTCTTGACGATGACGGCGCAGTAAAGCGAGGGACCGGGGTTGCCATCAGGCAGCGGCTTGCCCGGCAGTGAGCCCGAGACGACTACCGAATAGGGCGGAACGCGGCCAATGTGAATTTCGCCAGTCGCGCGATCAACGATCTTGGTCGATGCGCCAAGATAGACGCCCATCGAAAGCACCGCGCCGGTGCCGACGATGACGCCTTCGGCGACTTCAGCGCGGGCACCGATGAAGCAATTATCCTCGATCACCACGGGTCCGGCCTGCAGCGGCTCCAGCACCCCGCCAATCCCGGCCCCGCCCGAAATATGCACGTTCTTGCCGATCTGCGCGCAGGAACCGACGGTGGCCCAGGTGTCAATCATGCTGCCTTCGCCGACATAAGCGCCGAGGTTGACGAAGCTGGGCATCAGCACCACGCCCTTGGAGATATAGGCGCTGTGGCGCACGACTGCGCCCGGCACGACGCGGAAACCGGCGCTGCGAAAGGCGGCATCGTCCCAGCCGGCGAACTTGAGCGGCACTTTGTCAAACGCCGGGACGCCTGCTGAGCCATATTCCACTACGGCATTTTCATTGAGCCGGAACGACAGCAGCACCGCCTTTTTCAGCCACTGATTAACCTTCCAGCCACCGTTACCATCAGGCTCGGCAACACGCGCCTGGCCCGAATCGAGCAGGCCCAGCGCCGCATCGACTAGGCTGCGAACATCACTGCTGGCGGGGGTGACGCTGTCTCGCGCTTCAAAAGCGGCTTCGATCTGGGCTTCGAGTTCTGACATGGCGCAATTCCCGGCTGAATGAATGGTCTCGGCTGATTTCGCGCGGCGACTATCGCCACAAGTCGCGTCTAGCAAGCGGCGCGACGAATTCTTCCTGTTGGCGCGTTCAGAAATAAGAAATGAGTTGCACCATAGGCTGCCTGCATGGGAGACATCAGGCATGGACGTTATTCGCTCTGACGGGAATCCTCGCCGCAAGCTGCAGACGCGAAGCGGGCTGATCTGTGCTCTGGCGCTACTGGTCTATGGCTGTGGCGGTGGCGGAACGGTGAGCACTCCGGGGCCAGCCCCTGCACCCACGCCTGCACCCACACCAACGCCGACACCAACCCCTGCGGCCACCTTTGACACCACCGAATACCGCCGCTCCACCGGGCCCAGCTTTCACAATGCCATTCCGGCCTGGCAGCTGGGCGCAAGCGGCGCTGGCGTGACTTTGGCGATCATCGATTCGGGGATCGACACCACCAATCCGGAATTTGCCGGGCGGATTTCTTCGGCCTCTGCCGATGTGGTGGGCAGCCGGAGCCTCGATAATGCCGATTCCAGCCATGGCACACAGGTGGCGCTTACCGCTGCTGCTGCGCGCGATGGCACTGGCATTGTCGGCATTGCCTGGGGTGCGACGATCCAGGCGCTCCGCGCCGATTCCACCGGTAGCTGCGCGACGCCCAGGGTCGGCGATACCGGCGGATGCAGCTTTTTCAGTTCAGCTATTGCCGCCGGCGTTGATCGCGCCGTCGCGGGCGGTGCCAAAGTGCTCAACATCTCGCTGGGCGGATCGCCGACCAATGCCACGCTGAACGCCGCGATTGCGCGGGCATCGGCGGCGGGCGTGGTAATCATCGTTTCGGCCGGCAATGACGGGGTGAGCAGCACCACCAACCCCGATCCCTTCGCGGTGGGCATTCGCGCCGCTGGTGGTGCCAATGTCATCGTTGCCGGATCGGTCGATAATACCGGCACGATTTCCAGCTTCAGCAATCACGCCGGAACCGAAGCGGCAGGCTATCTCATGGCTTTGGGAGAGCGGGTCTGCTGTGTTTATGAGAACGGCCAGATCAAGATCACCACCGATGCCAGCGGTGCGCGGTTTGTCACGGTGGTTTCGGGCACCAGCTTTTCAGCCCCGCAGATCGCCGGTGCGGCGGCGCTGCTGCGGCAGTATTTCCCCAATCTGACCGCCGCGCAGACCGTAGAACTGCTGCTGCGCACCGCGCGCGATGCCGGAGCGGCGGGGACGGACGATGTCTATGGCCGTGGCATCATGGACATCGGGGCCGCCTTCGCGCCACAAGGGGTCACTTCACTGGCGGATAATGCCACCGCGCAGATACCGCTGGGGGACAGCACTATCGTCACCTCCAGTGCGATGGGTGATGCCGGTCAGGGCGCAAGCCTTAATGCCGTAGTGCTTGATAGCTATGGCCGCGCCTATCTGGTCGATCTGGGGGCAAGCCTGCGAACGGCGCGGGCTGCACCAAGGCTGGGCGGAGCACTGCTCGGACAGGGGCGCGCCGTGAACTCAACGGTGGGCGAAACCTCGCTTGCCTTTTCGATAGCTGATCCGCTGGGTGGCGGTCGCGGCAGGGCCGGACAGCTCAGCCTGTCACCGCGCGATGCCGAAGTGGCGCGGGTGCTGGCGGCCAAGGTTGTCGCGCGGCTGTCCCCGCGTGCCAGCTTCGGCTTTGCCTATGCGATGAGCGCCGATGGCGTGGTTGCCCAGTTGCAGGGGCAGACGCGCCCCGCGTTCCTCGTCGCCGGTGATCCTTCAGGAGATTTTGGCTTTTCGCGGAGCGGGCTGACTTCGCTGGCGTTGCGCCGCAGCTTCGGCCCATGGGGCGCGACCTTTGCAGTAGAAAATGGCAAAGTGCTGTCAGGATCGCCATTCGCTTCGGTGCAAAGTCTCAGCGAAGCGCGCCGGCAAGACCGGTTTGTGCGCATGGGCCTGTCGCTTGATCGCCGCTTTGGCGCTTTCGAGACCAGCCTTGCCGCCAGCTGGCTGAATGAAAAGCGCAGCGTGCTCGGCGCACATCTGCACCAGGGTTTTGGCGCGCGCGGGGCGGACAGTCTGTTTATCGACCTCAATGGCGCGTGGCATCTGGCTCCTAACTGGCGGCTGGGAGCGGCATGGCGGCAGGGCTGGACCAAAGCGCGGATCGGCGGGACCTTGGCCGCAGGTTCACGCCTGACCAGCAATGGCTGGGCGATCGACGCCAGCCGGACGGGTCTGTTCCAGAGCGATGACAGCTTGTCACTGCGCCTGTCGCAGCCGCTGCGGGTCAGCTCGGGAGGGATCAATCTGCTGCTGCCGGTGTCTTACAGTTATGAGACTTTGTCGGCAACCGATGCCATCCGCCGGATCAATCTTGCCCCCACCGGGCGCGAGATCAGCCGCGAACTGGCATGGCGCGGCGGGTTTGCCGGGGGATCGCTCAACGCCAGCGCCTACTGGCGCAGTGATCCGGGCAACTATGCGCAGCTGCCCGATGATTACGGACTGGGGCTGATGTGGCAGATGGGGTTCTGAAGCGTTCGAGTGTTGAATAAGGAACCCCCCATGGACATCACCCGGCTGTTTTCGCTTGAGCACCGCATTGCGCTGGTCACCGGGGGCTCACGCGGGATTGGCCGGATGATCGCCGAGGGCTTCCTCGCCGCCGGGGCCGCCCGCGTGTACATCTCCGCGCGCAAGGTGGCCGAGGTGGAGGCGACTGCCGCCGAGTTGGGGGAACGCTGCATTGCCCTGCCGGGGGACATTGGCGACATGGCGGGGATCGAGGCGCTGGCCGCTGATCTGGCCGCGCGGGAAGAGCGACTGGACGTGCTCGTCAACAACGCCGGGGTGGCGTGGAGCGCGCCGTTTGACAGCTTTCCGGAACTCGGCTGGGACAAGGTCATGGACCTGAACCTCAAGGCGCCGTTTTATCTGACGCAAAAGCTCCACCCCCTGCTCCGCGCCGGGGCCAGCGCTGATCGACCGAGGCGATCATGATCACCTTGGCCGGCCGATCAGCG
>JANOYZ010000126.1:0-6462 GCA_031429135.1 Novosphingobium sp.
CAGCCGTCAACCGCGTCGATCTTTTCCTGAAGTGTACCCATTTCGTCCATCAGCGCATCGAAATCGGCGTCCTCTGGCGGATCGCCCATAAGATTGCTGATCTCGTTGAAGCGATCCACAAGATCAGCCGTTTCGCGCGCGCCGTCCTTGACGTTTTCGAGCACGGTCTTGGTCTTGTCGAGTTCTGGCTCCTGCGCCAGATAGCCGACGGTGATATATTCGCCCGGCCATGCCTCACCGGTGATATCGGTATCGATGCCCGCCATGATCTTCATCAGGGTTGATTTACCCGCGCCATTTGGCCCGACGATGCCGATCTTGGCGCCCTGATAGAACTGCAGATCGATGTTGCTCAGCACCGGCTTGGGAGCACCGGGGAAGGTCTTCGTCATGTTTTTCATGACGTAGGCATATTGCGCGGCCACGGGGTATTCCTTCGGGATTGCGTTTTAGGGAGTTGGCGGCCCTCTACAGGGCGGCTTCGCGCCTCGCAAGCATGGCGTGGAACAGATCGGCCATCGCGCGCAGCCTCACTGCCTTGCGGGGCAAGATGCCGGATAATTGCAAGCGTCAGGCGCGAATGAGCCCTTCGACCGCCTTGCCCGTGCTGCCCGGAAATGCACTGGCCAGCACCCGCGCCGGATCGATGCCGAAATGCCCGCCGACAGCCCCGGCAATCGCGGCATCGAGCGACAGGGTCGGCCTCAGATCTCGCCCTTCGTAAAGTTGCGCCGCCGCCAGCCCCGGCCAATCCGACATGATCCGCCCACCCTTGACCGCACCACCGAGCAGCATGGCGAGGCTGCCTGTGCCATGATCGGTGCCGCCGGTGCCGTTGGCCGCGACAGTCCGGCCAAATTCGGTGGCTACCAGCACCAGCGTCTTGTTCCAGCTGGCACCCAGTCCCTCGCGCAGCGCCGAGATCAGTCCATCGAGACCCCGCAGCTGGTTGCGCAGCCGCCCGTTCTGATTGAAATGGGTGTCCCAACCGCCAGTTTCGATCATTGCCACACGCGCGCCTTGATCACCGGACATCAGTTTTGCCGCCAGCTTGCCGAGAGCGACGGGGTCTTGCCCCTGTTCGGTATCACCGCCCGCCATGCCCCTGGCCTGCAAGGCGCTGTCCCACAGGGAGTGCAGCTGCGCGTCCCCGGCATACATCTGGCTGACGCGCTGGAGCAGTTCCTCGCTGGCGTCTGGCAGCGCCGAATTGCCATAACTGGCAACCTCACGCGGTCCGCGCAGCGCCGCCGGAATCGTCGCGCCGATGGCCATGGCCCGCGTTGATCCCGGCAGAAGCCCCAGCAGCCGGTTCATCCAGCCGTCCTTGATCTGATAAGGCAGTGTCCCGCCGGTCTCGAGCACGTTCTGCGCATCGAAGTGCGAACGATCACGGTAAGGAATGCCGACAGCGTGGAGAAACAGCGCCTGATTTGCCGCATAAAGCTGACCCACGGTGGCGAGCGAGGGGTGCAGGGCGAACATGCCATCGAGCTTGGCTGTTCCCGCAAAATCCTCGGCCAGCGAACCGCGTGCCTTGGCGAAGGCCGGGTCACCCAGCGGCGCAAGCGTCGCCAGTCCGTCCGCTGCGCCGCGCTGGATGACAAAGATGAAGCGCCGATCGGTATCGGCAGCGGCAGCAAAGGCGAGGCGAGGGACTAGCAACGCCGCTCCGGCAGCGCCCATGGAGCCAATCAGGTGGCGGCGATTGAGGGACACAAAGGTCATGGCCTACCTCCTCAGCATTTCTGGCGCGACGAACAGCAGCGATAGCGCCTGCACCGGACTGTCAGCGCGCGCCACTGCCTGTTTGGTCGGCTCGCTCAAGGCATCGGGAAACAGCGTCGGGCCAAGCTGGCGAGCATCAAGCGTGGCGACGCGCTGGGCAAAACGGTTGGCAAATTCCACCCGTCGCAACAGGGCATCAGGAGCGGCCCAGCTGGCGGCTACATCATCCCAGCCAGCGGGCGAGCCGGGGCGCCATGTCGGCTGGCCCAGTTGATTGAGTGCGAAGGCAGTCTGCTGTGCCGGAAATTCCACCCCGGTGGCGCGTCGCAATGCCACCAGCCAGTCCCATGGAGGACGAAATTTGGGGGCACTCGCAGCCCATACTTCAGGTGCTTCGATCAGCGCGCGGTAAACCACCGGCAGATCGCCGCCGCTCTTCAGGAACGCCGTCTCCAGCCGCGCGACCAAGGCCGGTAGCGGATCGTCGGAAGCGAAATGTCGCGCCAGTTTGATGGCGATGTGGCGTGCCGTAGCAGGATGGCTGGCCAGATCGGAGAGGATCGTCAGCAACTGGCGCTCGCCCTGTTGGTCATAACGCTTGCCCATCACTTGCCGCGCTCCGGGCTGATGCATTTGCTCGACGAAAATCGGTTTGCCCGGCTCTGCTGATGGAGCCAGCCGCGCCAGCCGCCCCAGGCCTGACACGGTAAGCCCGGTCATCGCGCGGGCGAACTCGGTGACATCGTTCTGGCTGTAGCCGCTGCGCGCACCGAGTGTGTGCAGCTCCATGATTTCGCGCGCGAGGTTCTCGTTGAGTCCCGGCTGGCGCTGCGCCCCGCGTCGTGCCGCAAATTCGGCGATCTGGCTGTCGGGGCCGATCGACTGTGCCTGATCGAGATAGAGCAGCATCGCTGGATGGCGCACGGCGGCAAACAGCAGCTCGGAAAACTTGCCTAGCACATTGGGGCGGATCGCCTCGTTCTCGAACGGCGCGGCGAGGCCTATCACCGCCACCTTGTCGACCGAAACGGCGAAATGGTTTGACCAGAAGGCCACCAGCCGCTCGACGAAAGGTGTGTCGCTAGTGCCGGCAACAGCCATCCGCACACCCGCTGCCTGCACATAGGCTTCGCGCAATGGCTTGTAGAGATTGGCCTCGGGGTTTGGATTCACCTTACCCATACCAGCTTCCGGTTCCATCTTGGCCGCCTCGGCCTTCTCATCCTTGCGGTCCCTGCGCTCAAGCCGCAGCGCGGCAAGCTGCGCAACCATCGCCGGGGAGCGGGGCAGGGCAGCAATTGCGGGTGGAGCCGGATCGTAGCGGGAGAACTGATCGAGCAGCCAGTGCTTGCCATCACCGGGCGGCGCTTCGCCAGCCTTGGCACCAAGTCCGAAGCGATTGAGTGCGATCTGTGCTTGCGGCATCCTGCACCTCTGGTTGACACCATATGTCTGAACCAAGCTGATCGTGCGATGAACCTATGTCACGCAGCAAAATGTCGCAATTGGTCACGGGATTGGCAGACACATAATGACCGGCTAACATTCAGCCATGAGAAACCATCTGATGTTCGCCGCTGCGGCCTGTGCCGTGCTTTCCACCACTATCCCCACTCCAGCCAGAGCCGACCCATCTGAAGACAAGGCCGACCTATCTGAAGACAAGGCAGGCGCATGGTCAATCCTGGCTGATCTGACGACCGAGATCGGCCCCCGGCCCGCTGGTTCCCCGCGCGAAGCGAAGGCGCGCGATTGGGCGGTGGCGCGCCTCAAGGCCTTGGGCTTTACTCATGTCGCCATCGAACCGTTCACCGTGCGCGGCTATGTGCGTGGGACCGACAAGGCCAGGCTGACCGCGCCCTATGACCAGCCGCTGGCCGTGACGGCGCTTGGCTACAGCGGGACGACTGACGATACTGGCATCACCGCCGATCTGGTCTATTTCCCGACGCTCGCTGCGCTGGAGTCCGCAGCCGATGGTTCGCTCACCGGCAAGATCGCGTTTATCGACCATGCGATGAAGCCCAATCAGGACGGCTCGGGTTATGGCCCGTTTGGACAGGCGCGCCGGCAAGGTCCGGGCATAGCCTCACGCAAGGGGGCGCTTGGTGTCGTCATTCGCTCGATCGGCACCGACAACCACCGCAACCCTCACACCGGTGGCACCAATTTTCCGGCGGGCGTAAAGCCAATACCGGCAGGAGCGGTCTCAAGCCCCGATGCCAGCCTGATTGCGCGCGTGGCAGCCAGTGGCAAAACCATGCGGATCAACCTCGTGCTTACCGGACATACGCAGGAAGGCATGCCATCTGGCAATGTCATCGGCGATCTGCCGGGGCGCGATCCCTCGCTGCCGCCGATTCTCGTCGCTTGCCATCTCGATAGCTGGGACCTCGGCACCGGGGCGATTGATGATGCCTCTGGCTGCGCGATCATCACAGCGGCGGCCTTGAAAGCGCAGTCAGGCGGCAAGGCCTTGCGAACGATCCGCGTGTTGTGGGCGGGCAGCGAGGAGATCGGGGCGTTTGGCGGACAGGCCTATGCGCTCAAACACAGCGCAGAACCCCATGCACTGGCGATGGAGAGCGATTTTGGCGCGGATCGGGTGTGGAATGTGAAGCTCAAGCTGGCCGCAGCGAACAAGCCGCTCCAGGACAGCATCCTTGCCGCACTTGGTCCGATGGGTATCATTCAGGGACAAGGCGTTCCTGATGGCGGCGCTGATGTCGAGCCGATCATTGCCAAACAGAAGCTTGCGGTGATCGATCTGGGGCAGGACGGCACCCACTATTTCGATCTGCACCACACCCCAGATGACACGCTCAATCAGGTCGATCCGGCCATGCTCCAGCAGAATGTCGATGCCTGGACAGCTGTGCTGAAGATCGTTGCCAATGAGGCTGGGGTAATCGCCGGAGAGTAATTAGCTTGCCTGATCCTGCACCGCGACATTGCGCGCCAGGGTTTTGAAGCGGCCACCATTTTCCTGACGGACGGTGATGGTGATGTGGCCGCTTTTGCTGGTGTGGTTATCTTCGACCTTGCCTGCCTTGCCCTTGTGAGCGCCCATGATCACCGTGCAATGATCGCCGTTTTTGACGGTGGATTGTTTGGTGATGCTGCTGGTCATCGGTTTGGCTCCGCTGCTTTCACTGTGCAGCACCCTGACAGGTATCCGGTGTTTTGGTGAACTCAGAAAGTGACAATGTCCATCGCTGAAAGCGTCAGGTCCAGTTCTTGTGCGGCTTGCAATTGCAGCTCGATCGGCCCCGATCTGTTTGTTTTGGCCAGCAGGCTCTTGAAGGGGATCGTCATGGTGCGCCAGCCCTTGCCCTCGGCAATGGCGAGTTCCTGCGTGATGTCGGCCTCGCCACCGCAATCCGGGCCGCAGCGCAGCACCAGCTTGACCGGGCCTGACGGTCGCTGTGCCACGCTGTATTCTATGGTGAGTGCGCCACTCTGGGCCTTGGCCCACTGCGGGGCATCCCAATCTGCCGCAAGACTGATCGCGGCTGGCCCCGAGAAACGGAAACGCCGCGCGTCCTCCTGCGCCTTGCGATCAACCGGGGCGGTGCTGAGATTACCGAGCGGGGTTTTGAAGCTGGGGCCAAGCACGGCAAGCGCCGGCCCCCCGCGATCGAGAATAGACAGGCGCGAGGTCGCCAGTGGCCGACCGGCCGACAGCAGCGGTATGACCTGATCACCCGCGGCGAAAGCTGCTGCGCAGCCTTCATCAAGTACAGAACCGGGCTGGTGCTGGCGATAATCCAGGCCAAATCCGAAGCGAAACAGCGGTGCGTAACCGGCCTCTCCGGAGTTGAGGGCATATTGTTCGCAGGCTTTGGGCCAGGAGAAGGGCAAGCGACCGGTGAAATCGAACCGCGGCTGCCCCTTGGCGTTCGCCATCAGCAGGTCAGCAATACCGCCGCCCTCGCTGCCTGGCAGCCAAGCCGCGACAAAGGCGCTGGACTGATTGATCTCGCGGTTCATCCACATCGGCCGACCCGAAAGAAAGACCGTGACCACTGGTATGCCCTGAGCCTTCAGGCGCTGCATAATCCTGAGTGGCCGGGTATCAGCAAAGGCCAGCGTCTTGATATCGCCAGAAAACTCCGCGTATGGCGTTTCACCGAATACCACTACCGCAACATCGGGGCGCTGAGTGAAGTCACCATCAACCGACAGGGTCGCTGCGCTACCATTCTGCTGTGCAGCTTCAGCGATCCCGGCAAAGATTGATTGCGCGCCGGGGAAATCGGCATTGGTCAGATCGCCGCCGCCTTGCCAACTGATGGTCCAGCCGCCCGATTGGCGAGCAATATCGTTAGCAGCATCGCCGGCCACCAGGATTCGTGTGCCGGGACGGATCGGCAACACGCCATCATTCTTGAGCAAGACCAGTGATTTCCGCACGGCTTCTCGCGCAATGGCGCGATGCTCAGGTGAACCCAGAACCCCGGAATTGCCCGCCAATACGCGCGCTGATGGGCGGGGCTTGTCAAACAGGCCGTAGCTGATTTTGACCCGCAGCACGCGCCGCACGGCATCATCCAGCCGAGCCATGGGCACACGGCCATCCTTTGCCTGAATAACAAGGTTGGCATGCAGCGCCTTCCAGTCTTCCGGCACCATATACACATCGAGTCCTGCAATCAGGCTATCAGGGCAATCCTTGCTGCTGCAACCGGGAAGCTGGCCGTGGCCATTCCAGTCACCCACCACCAAGCCATTAAA
>JANOYZ010000127.1:0-24390 GCA_031429135.1 Novosphingobium sp.
GGCCGGATGGCAAGCAAACGCAGGACTGGGCGATTGTCGGTCTCGATTTCCGCACCGGCAGGCAGGTGATCAAAATACCCACCGGGCGCGGCAAGGCGTTCGACAATAATTGGGCGAGCATGTCGATTGGGCCTGATGGCAGTCTCTACGCCGGCATGACGGGAGGATTGGTGCAGGCGCGGGCGAAAGCGAGGTAATCGCGTCAGGCATTCGCTCCGGTCATATCCAGTGCGGCGATATAGCCAAAGGTCAGGGCCGGGCCGATGGTGACGCCGGCTCCGGGATAGCTCTCCCCCATAGCCGAGGCGGCATTATTGCCGATTGCATAGAGTCCTGTGATGGGCTTGCCCTTGGTATCGATTACCTGCGCCTTGTCGTTGGTAAGCAGTCCGCCGTTAGTTCCGATATCGCCCGGATAGATCGGCATGGCATAAAACGGACCCTTGCTGATCGGTGCGAGACAGGGGTTGGGTCCGACCCGCGGGTCGCCATACATTTTGTCATAAGTTGCCTCGCCGCGCTGGAAATCGGGGTCCTCGCCTTTGCTGGCAAATTCGTTGTAGCGCGTGACTGTTGCCTCAAGCGACACCGGATCAACGCCCATGTCTGCGGCGAGTTCAGCAATAGTGCGGCCCTTTTTGAGAATTAGTTTAACCGCTCCGCTCTGCATCCAGTCACGCAAGATCGGCATCAGCGGCCCGACCGGATAATTGTGGCGATATTTGGCATCGAACACGAACCAGCTGGGGTTCGCGCCCTCGGCCCGCGCCATTTTCTGGCCGACAATGTGGTAGGATGCCGCTTCATTCAAATAGCGTTTTCCAGCCTGATTGACCATCATCGAACCCGGTAGCGCGCGTTCGATGGTGCATAGCCGTCCGCGATCCTCGCCCGGCACATAGAACACCGGGGCAGCCCAGGCCGAATGCATGTTCATCGTTTCGGCTCCGGCTGCAATCCCGGCCCTGATGCTGTCGCCAGTGTTGCCGCCGGTGCCGCCCGAATAGAGCGCATTGCGGTATTCAGGGGCAAACTCGTTGCGCATCGCCTGGTTCTTGTCGAAGCCGCCAGCTGCAAGGATCACACCTTTGCGCGCTCCGATCCGCAATGTCTTGCCATCCCGCCTGATGATAGCGCCGGTAATCCGGCCATCGCTGTCGCGAACGAGCTCCTCCATCGGGCTCTCCAGCCACAACGGTACGCCCTGATCCTTGAGCGCGAGCCGCAATCCGCCCGCCAAGGCATTGCCGAGTGTCAGCCGCCGATCCTTGCCCGATTTGAAGCGGAACGGCCAATCGAACCAATACCGTGCCAGGCTCTTGGTCAGATGCCACCACCAGCCCGGCGCGCGGAACAGGATGATATAGGTCTCGTCAAAGTGCCAGTTAAGATAGCCAAACAATGACGCTGCTGGCGAGGCATAGCGCAGCGTTTCAACCTCCTTGCCCAGTTTCCGCCCATCGATCGGCAGCGGCATGTGGGTGCGATATCCGCTGGGCGAGCCTCCCGGATTTTCGGCATGGTAATCGGGATAGGGGAAGGCACAGTATTCGATCTCGGTATTGGTCCCCATCCAGCGCAGCATGGGTGCAGCATTTTCGACAAAGGCCCGGATATTGGCATCGGGTACGTTTTTGGCGGATAGCTTGCGGACATATTTGAAGGCATCGGCAGTCTTGTCCTTGAAGCCCGCCGCCGCTGCCTGATCGCTGGCCGGGATCCAGATGCCTGCGCCCGATGTGGCCGAGGTGCCGCCCCACAGCTTTTCCTTTTCGGCGATCAGCACTTCGGCATGGTTCTTGGCCGCGACAAGTGCTGAGAGCATGCCGCCCGCGCCTGAGCCAATGACGAGCACATCGACTTCCTTGTCCCATTTGTTCGTCATGCGCTGTCTTCCACCAGATAGAATTGCGGCGGTTGCCGAGCCGCGATGATTGCGTTGCGTGCGGCAAACCCATCGTCAAGAGCCTCGGGCTGCGGAATAATCCAATAGTCTCCGCGCGCAATCGCGGCGAAGACCAGCGGAGCGAACTCGTCCGGCGTCAGCCCGTGCTGTTCGAGCATCGCATTCATCGCGGCGTGAAAATGCTGCGCCGAACCCGGCGGCGGTTCGCGGAATATCCCGGATTTCACCGGACCGGGTGCCAGTAAGGATACGGTTAGCTTGCTGCCCAGAGCTGCCAGCTCCCCGGCGAGTGCCTCGGTGAGGGCGACCACGGCGGACTTTGTTGCCGAATAGGGGGCCATCATCGGTGAGGGCAGGAAACCGCCGACCGAAGCGGTGTTGATGATCCGTGCCGGCCGGCCAGAAGCAATCAGCCGGGGGACGAAGGCGCGCAGGCTGTTGACGATCCCGCCAATGTTGACGTCGAGCGAGCGTTGCCAGGTCGCGGCCGGGATTTCCCAGCTGAAGCCGGTGGAAAGCACACCGGCATTGTTGAACAGGTAATCGACCTGACCATGCGCGGCCCAGACATGATCGGCCAGATGTTCAAGCGCCGCCGGATCGGTAACATCAGTGGGCACAGCGAGCGCGGCTTTGCCAATGCTGCGAGCCACTTCCTCCAGTTGCACAGCATCACGGTCAGCGATGACTACCTGCATGCCCTGTGTGGCAGCGTAGCGCGCCAGGCCTGCGCCGATGCCGCTCGCTGCCCCGGTTATGACGGCAACCTGGCTCATCACACAGCATCGCTTGCAGCGGTGCCAAAGCACACTTCGCCACTGCGCAATTGTCGATCAGAGTGCAGCTGATTCAGCGATTTGTGCATTGATTCACTCACCCGTGGTCATCGCGCTTCATGATGGCAAATAGAGTTGAGCCGATTTGCCGCCATCAACTGGCAGTGCCACCCCGGTGATATAGCTGGCCGCATCGGAAAGTATGAAAACAATAGCTTCGGCCAGTTCTGAAGGATATCCGCCGCGCCCCATCGGGATGGCCCCGGCGGTCTTGGCGGCGATGTCGGGTGCCTTTGCTCCGAAATCTTCGGTTGCCGCCGTCTGCACTTGGCCGGGGACGATCGCATTGACACGCACCCCGCTTGGCGCGCCCTCCATCGCGGCAACTGCGGTGAACTGGATCAGCGCCGCCTTCGAGGCCGAATAGCTCGACATATAGGGTGCCGCGCGGATCGCCGTGGTCGAGGAGATATTGACGATGCTGCCTTTGCCCGCCGCCATCATCACCTTCATCGCCGCTTTTGTGCCGATGAACACGGCCTCTGCATTGACCGCGAAATCCTTGCGCCAATGATCGAGTGTAAGCTGCTGGATCGGGGCATAGTGAACCGACATTGCGTTGTTCACCAGCATATCGAGCCGCCCGTGCCGCGCGGCGACATCCTCGATCAGCGCAGTATAGGCAGCCGCGTCCGAGACATCGAGCTGGATGGTCTCGATTTTTCCGCCAGCGCCTGCGATCAGCGCCCGGGTCTCGTCGAGCTTTTCCTGCCGCCGCGCACAGACCACGACCGTCGCTCCGCGGCTGGCCAGCAATTCGGCGGTTGCCCGGCCGATACCGTCGCTTCCGCCTGTGATGATCGCAACCTGTCCGGTAAAATCCTGGCTCACTGTGCTGCTCCAGCTGGAATTTTGTTGAGTGCTGCGTCGCCCGGCGCGCCCAGAACGCAGGATGTTCCACTCGGCGAATACATCATGGTGACGCAGCGATTGCAGGCAGTGCAGCCTGATTGAGCTGCGCTGCCGCTCTTCAGCGCATTGACGAAGCCGGGATCATGGACCAGCGCCCGGCCCAGTGCGATAGCTTCAAAACCGTTGGCCAGCGCCTGCTCGGCAGCGCCAAGCGACTGGACCCCGCCCAGATAGGCCAGCGGCATTGTCACCGCAGCGCGAACCTTTAGGGCATTATCGCGCAGGTAATTTTCGTGAAATACCACGTTTTTGGGCTCGCTCAGCGCCTGGAGCCACATGCCCAGAGCGATCACCGGATTGGCCGCCGTCCCGCGACCGGCCTTGGGCAATGGCGAGCCGAAGATTGCGGAGACCGATTCGACATTCAGTCCGTTGGAAAGCACCGCCAGATGCGCGCCGGTAGCCTCGATGCTGCGGGCAACCGCTATGCCATCCTCGATAGTGTTGCCGCCAGCCTTGCCATCAGTCATCGAGTATTTGACGATCACAGCCAGATCCTTGCCCACCGCGTCGAGTACCCGGGCGAGCACCTCGTTGGGAAATCTGGCGCGGTTCTGAATGGTGCCGCCGTAGCCGTCCCAGCGTTTGTTGTAGAATTTCGAGATAAACTGGCTGAGCAGATAACCATGCCCCATATGCAGCTCGACTGCATCGAAGCCTGCCTTTCGGGCGTTGATAGCGGCAGTGACAAACTGAGCGATCATCGCGTCCATATCGGCGCGGTTCATCTTCTTTTTGAGCCAGCGGTTGGACATCACGCCAACCTTGTTGAACCCGCCACTGGCCGATAGGGGCCGGTTGGTCGCAAGCTGTGACTTGTCGAGAAAGGTAAAGCATCCGGCATGGGTCAGCTGCGCAGAGGCTGCCCCGCCGTGCTTGTGGATGCCATCGGTGAGCGCCTTGAAGTCGGCAAGAGAGTCCGGACCGAGCGTCGCCTGATCGACAAAAGTCCGCCCATCCAACGAGGTGGCGCAGTATGCTACAGTCGATAGTGCTGCTCCCCCGGCAGCGATATTCTCATGAAACCGGGCGAGTCCCTTGCTGACCAGCCCGCGTTTGCACATCCCCTCATTCGTCGCCGACTTGATGAAACGATTGCGCAGAGTCAGCGGCCCGACCTTTAACGGGCTGAAGGGTGAGATATTGACTGATTCAGACACTGACACTCTCCCTTGTCATTGTAACGCAATTGCCGTCTAGTATGGCATATTGTCAACGTAATGCGTAATAAATCTTATATCAGTTTGCGAATCAGGAGGTTTTATGGTCGATCTGAGTGGTAAGGTCGCGCTGATAACGGGTGCTGGTCAGGGTGTAGGACAGGGCATTGCGCTGGCTCTGGCCAAGGCGGGTGCGGCAGTTGCTGTAACCGGACGCACGGTTGAGAAACTTGAGGCAAGCTGCGCCATGATAGCCGCGGCGGGCGGCCGCGCGATTGCTCTGACCTGCGATGTCAAATCCGCAGACGATCTCGCACGGATCGCCGCCGATACGGTCCGGCAACTGGGCGGGATCGATATTCTGGTCAACAATGCGCAGGAAGTGCCGCTGGGTGCGCTTCACGATGTCAGCGATGAAGCGTTCATCGCCGGGTTTGAATCCGGACCGCTTGCCAGCCACCGTTTGATGAAACTGGCCCATCCGCACCTGGTCGCGCGCGGCGGTGGGGTGATCTTTAACCTGGTGTCATCGGCGATGATCCGCTGGGACATGGCGACATACGGGGCATATGCTGCGGTCAAGGCGGCGACCCAGGCATTGACGCGGGCCGCTGCTGCCGAATGGGGGCGGGACGGCATCCGTGTGCTCAACCTTGCGCCCCATGCCGAATCTCCGGGGATGAAATGGTGGATCGAAAACAACCCGGAAGAGGCTGCGGCCTTTTTCAAGACTATACCTCTGGGCCATGTCGGCAAATGCGAAGAAGACATCGGTGCCGCTGTGCTCGCCTTGTGCGCGCCGGAGATGCATTATCTGACCGGTGCCACGATCCCGCTTGATGGCGGTCAGGCTTACTTCGCTTAGGGAGAGGAAATGGAAAAGATCGTTTGCGCGCTGTGGGGCTGTGATAATGCGGAGTTGCTGGGTGAGCTTCCCCTGGCCCTTGCGGCTGCTGGCGCGACCCGGATTCGCATCAATTTGCAGGATGAAACAGTCTTGCCCGGAGCGCCATTGCGGCAGGTCAATACCCATCCGCAAATGGAGGCAGTCGCCCAGTTCTGGGTGCCGAGCACTTATGCCCCTTTCATGGCCGAGGTTCATCATGCACTGGCTGCGGCCAGTGATCGTTACGCCGCCTGGCTGGTTGCGGAATCGACGATCATCTCCAATACCAGTTATCCCAGCTTGCTTGGCAAACGTACAACAGGGTTCTCCCAGCTCGCCTTTCTTGGCCTGCCGCCGCGACTGAGCCATGAGGGGTGGCGTTCGCTATGGCAGGGTTATCATACCAAGGTCGCGATCAAGACTCAGAGCAATTTCGAATATGTCCAGAATCTGGTGGTCCGTGCGCTGACAGAGGATGCACCGCCGCTTGCCGGATTTGTCGAGGAATGCTTCCCGATCGAAGCACTGACCGATCCTTTCGTCTTTTTCGATGCAGTTGGTGATCGGGCAAAATTTGATGCCAATCTGGCAACGATGATGGAAAGTTGTGGTCGGTTTATCGATTTTGACCGGATCGATGTGCTGATCACAAGTCAGTACAATTATGTCTGAGCCGGTCCGTATCGGCGGCGGCAGCGCCTTCTTCATCGACAGCGCGCTGGCGGTACCCCAGCTGATCGGCGCGGGCGTCGATTACATCATTCTCGACTATCTGGCCGAAGGAGCCATGGGCCTGCTTGGGCGGATGCGCGCTGCCGATCCGGAGAGCGGCTTTACCTCGGACTTCATGGATGTGCATATCGGACCGTTCCTGGCGCAACTGGCTGAGCGGAAGATCAGGATTATCGCCAATGCGGGCGGGGTAAACCCTGACGGGCTTGCGAAAGTGTTGTGTGGTAAAATAGCAGCAATGGGGCTGAACTTGCAGGTCGGCATTATCGCTGGCGATGATCTGATGGGGCGCAGTTTTGCCGATCTTCCCGGCGGCGTGACCAGTATCAACGCCTATCTTGGGGCATTCCCGATAGCCGAGGCTCTGGCACGCGGCGCGGATATTGTCATCACCGGGCGCGTGGTCGATAGCGCGCTGGCACTGGGTCCGCTGATCCATGAATTCGGCTGGGGACCGCGAGATTTTGGCCTGCTGGCGGGCGGAACCGTTGCCGGACATCTGATCGAATGCGGTGCGCAGGTCACGGGCGGAACTTTCACCGACTGGCGCGATGTTGAAGGCTGGGCGACGATCGGTTCGCCCATTGCCGAATGCTTTGCCGATGGCAGCTGCATCATCACCAAGCCCGAAGGCACCGGCGGGCTGGTGAGTCTGGGCACTGTGGCTGAGCAACTGCTTTACGAAGTCGGCGATCCGCAGACCTATTTCGTTCCCGATGTGACGGTGGATTTCTCGACCGTCATGCTGGAGCAAATCGGCCCGGACCGCGTCCGCGTGACCGGCGCCACGGGCTATCCGCCGACCGATACACTCAAGGTCTGCGCGACCTATGATGATGGCTGGCGCGGGATTGCCTATCAGCCGATCATTGGGCCAGCGGCACAAGAAAAAGCCCGTAAACAAGCCGCCGCCCTGTTCGAACGCGGCAGCGCGATGCTGCGCGCGCGCGGCCTGGCCGATTGGCGGCGGACCGAGCTGGTGCTGATCGGCAGTGGCGAGGAAGTTGTCGCCAAGCTGATTGTCGAACATGATGACGCCATTGGCGCGGGCATGTTCGTCCGCGAGCAGTTTGCAGCAATCTCGGCAATGGCGCCGGGAACGAGCGTCTCCTTTGGCGCGCAGGTGCAGCAATGTATGGGGCTGGTGTCATTCCTGATACCCAAAGACGAAGTGCAGGCTACGGTGGACGGCGCGGTTTCTCCGCAGGAGGCAGTGTCAGGATTCGATCCGGCGATGATCATCCGCCCACCAGTTCCATCCGGCGGAAACGAAGCGCAGCAAGGTGGAGCAACCGGCGACCTTGCCTTTACCCGCAGTGGCGAGAAGGGTGAGACGATCAATATTGCCATCATCGCCCGCAAGCCTGAATATCTGCCCATATTGCGCGCCGCACTTACCCCAGAGGCGATGGAAAACTGGTTCGCCGACCTTGCGCCGACCAGCGTCCGCATCTTCGACGTCCCCGGCATCCACGGTCTCAACATCGTCCTCGACGGAGCCCTCCCCGGCGGGATCAACGCCAGCCAGCGGCTCGACCCGGCGGCGAAGTCAGTGGGTCAGCGGTTACTGGGATTTTGGGTATAGGCAGCCTGAGCGCCCCGCACCAACCGTCCCGGAAACACCCTGGTCCCCTGATCCATCCGCCGGATCACTTCGCCCGAGACAATCGTTGCGTCATAGCCGGTGGCGGCCTGATCGAGTCGCCGCCCGCCAGCTGGCAGGTCATGGACGATGTGGGGGATGTGGAGGTTCAGGCGGTCAAGGTCGATCACGTTGATATCGGCCTTCATACCCACTTTGAGCAGCCCCCGATCATTGAGCCCCACAGCGCGCGCGGCCTTGGCGGTGAGCATATGGATCGCACTGGCCAGATCGAGCTTGTGGTTCGCGCCATCGCGGACGAAATGCTTGAGCAGGAAGGTCGAATAACTCGCATCGCAGATCGCCCCGTAATGCGCACCGCCATCGCCCAGAGCGGGCACACAATCGGAGTGGGTTAGCATTTCATAGGCGCTGTCGAGCGAGCCATTCTCATAATTTCCAAGTGCTGAGAGGAACAGGCCTTTGCCGTCCGTTTCCATCAGTCGGTCATAGGCAATCTCTTGCGGACTGCACCCGCGCGTGGCCGCCAGTGCGGCTAGGCTCTGATCGGCGGGCGGCGCGTAATCGGGCGGATCGTTGAGTGGGAACAACCATTTCCAGTTGCGCGCCAGCACATTGAACGGATGACCTTCGCCAAATTCCTCGCTGAGCAGCGCGGTGCGGATCTCTGGCTGGCGCATCGCTGCCACGCGCTCCGCCAGTGGCAGATGCGCGATTGCCTGATAGCTGGGACACAGGCTGAACGGGTGGACGCTCAGCTCCAGCCCGGCGATCAGGCCGATCGGGCGGGGCATGACCTGCGCGGTTACCTGATGGCCTGCCGCTTTGGACCGCGCCATCATTGCAAGCACATTGCGCCAAAGCGGCGGCCCTTCATTGCCGCTTGCCAGCGTGAAGGTCGCCGGGCGTCCGCTGGCGTGCATGACCGCGTCGATAACCGTGTACTCCTGGTCCCAGCCACCATATGCATCGAGCACGATCTGGAAAGTGCCGCTGCCAGCATCCTTCATTCCCAAACTGATTGCTTCCAGCTCGGCGATGTCCGCTGCGAAGCTGGGGATGCTCCCGCCATCGGCAGTCCTGTGGATCGAAAGTCGCGAGGTCGCGAAGCCGATCGCCCCAGCCTCGATCGCCTCCCTGGCAAGCGCCCGCATCCTGGCGAGATCGTCCGTAGTGGCCGGTTCGCGGTTTGCGCCACGCTCGCCCATGACATAGACACGTAACGGAGAGTGGGGGAGATAAGCGGCGACATCGATATCGCGGGTGCCTGCATCAAGCGCATCGAGATATTCGGGAAAAGTCTCCCAATTCCAGGGAAGCCCCTCGGCCATGACGACGCCGGGGATGTCCTCGACCCCTTCCATTACATTGATCAGCATCGTGCGATCATCGGCGCGGCATGGCGCAAAGCCAACGCCGCAATTGCCCATCACTACAGTCGTAACACCGTGGCTGGAAGAGGGTGCCATTTCCTTGCCCCAGAGCGCTTGCCCGTCATAGTGGGTGTGGATATCAACAAAGCCCGGCGTAACGATCCGGCCCTTCGCATTGATTTCGTGTCGACCGCTGCCACTGAACAATCCGATCGCCGCGATAATGTTGCCGGCGATGGCAAGGTCGCCAATGAACGGTTCTCCACCGCTGCCATCGGCAATCGTGCCGCTGCGGATGACGAGATCATATTCGCTCATGCCGGAACCCGCCCGCTCCAGATATCACCTTCACGACGCGTATCGCGATCAACCGCGCCGCGCACCCCAAGCATGGCGCGTGCCTGTGCCAGCGGCGTGTGCCAGACATCTTCCATCTTCGCCATCCAGAAGGCGTCAGACTGCTGACCGACGGCGATGCCCTGCTGGATGCATTTGAGCGCGGTTTCCCAGATCTGCGGATAGTGCAGCATGGTGCGGATTACATAGCGCATCGTGCCCAGGATCGACAGCACGCTCATCTCCCCGGCCAGCTCCTTGTTGTGGATGTGGGTGTGAATGGTTGACAGGCGGAACCAGTAGGGGATCAGCTCGCCCATATAATTAAACCCGCCGCCGGTCAGTATATGCTCATAATCATGCGTCTGGCCTGATCGGATCGAATAGAAGTCCCACTGGCTTTTGGGCTGGTAAAACGGGACGATCTGAATCTCGTAATTGCCGTTCTTGGCGATATCATAATAGATGCCGCCGACCGTCCCGGGGGCACAGGTGGCGAGCTCGTCAATCTTGTAATCGGAGACGAACCACGCGTTGAACCAGGCATCCAGCTGGGGATTGATCTTGCGTTCAGCGGTAAACATCGCTTCGATATGGTCGAAATCGCGCAGTTCCTCGAGAATGCCGATCAGTTCATGCATTTCGGCTGCGGGGGGATAGTCTGGACCGTTCTTTTTGAGCGCGATCATCGCAATCCACTCACGCAAGCGGGCATTGCTGAGGTATTTCGAGGACGAGACAAGCACGCTTGAATCGGTGCCGAGGAGATTTACGCCGCGAGCCAGATAAGGGATTTCGTCCATAAGCTCTCCTAACACATGCGTAAAAATTATCACTTTTCAATTCGCAAATCTAGGCTATTTATCTATTCAAATGGCAAAGTGCGTCGAATTGCATGGGGATTATGATGGCTAAACCGAAAATTGCCTTGGTTACCGGAGCCAGTCGCGGGGCTGGGGCTGGAATCGCCCGCGGATTTGGGGAACTGGGCTACACCGTCTACGTCACTGGTCGTACAACAATTCCAGGAGACGCCAAGGGCTGGGATGGATCTGTCCTGCCTGGAACCGTCGCTGAAACCGCCACAGCAGTTACGGTGGCAGGCGGCAAGGGCATTCCGGTGCTATGCGATCATGGTGACGACGCCCAGGTTGCCGGCGTCTTTGCCCAGATTGAAGCCGAGCAGGGGCAGCTCGATGTGCTCGTTAATAATGCCGCCTATATGCATCACCAGTTGATCGAGCAGAAGAAATTCTGGGAGAAAGAAATCGCGGCAGTCGGTATTCTCGATGTCGGGCTGCGGTCGGCCTATGTCGCCAGTTGGTATGCGGCGCAGTTGATGGTTCCGCGTGGCAGCGGTGTGATCGGCTTTGGCTCGTCTTTCGGCGGCACCTGCTACATGCACGGCCCGGCTTATGGAGCCCAGAAAGCGGGTCTGGATAAGTTCGCGCATGATATGGGCCATGATCTTGAAGGCACCGGTGTGCGAGCCTTTTCCATCTGGATGGGACCGCTGATTACCGAGCGTTCGATGATCGCGAGGACCCAGCATCCCGAGCAGTATGAAGGTTTCATCGAAAGTGCTGAAAATCCGGAATTCACCGCGCATATCCTCCATGCGCTGGCCACCGATCCACGCGGAACGGCGCTGTCAGGAAGCACCTTGATCGGTGCGGAAATCGCGCAGGAGCTGGGCGTGACCGATCGCGGCAAAGAACGTCCGTCGTACCGAGAAATGCTCGGTAATCCGCCGGTGAAGAACCCGGCGGCAGTCTATTGATGCTGCTTGACATTCCTGTTTCGGCCCGAGCGATCGCGGCACCCGTATGAGCCAGATCGATCCCATCTATGCTGCCGTCACTGCGCCTGGCACGCCCTTCGAGATTGGCGCGTGCGGCGGCATGCGGCGATTTGTCAATGCGCCGCCAGATCTGGGGCTGATGATTGAGAGCGTGCGGCGATTTGGTGATGATACCTTTATTGTTGAGGGTGAGCGGCGCTTGAGCTTCGCCGATACATTTGCCCTGCGCGATGCGCTGGCGGCACAGCTCGCGATCGAGCCGGGCGACCGGGTGGCAGTCTGTATGCGCAACAGCGCGGAATGGATGATCGGCTTCCTGGCGATCATCCGCGCCGGAGGCATCGCCGCACTGCTCAACAGTCGTGGATCTTCTGCCGAGATGCTTGCGATGCTGGACGATGTCGCGGCCGATATTGTGCTTGCTGACGAGGAGCGCGCGGCGCTGTTGCGCCAGGGCGGTTATACCGGACGGATCATTACGACGGAAGAATATCCAGCACCATGTGCCGCGCCTCCTCCTGTGAGACTGGCCCGCAGCGATGATCCGGCGGCGATCCTGTTTACTTCGGGCACCACAGGGCGCGTCAAAGGCGCGGTGCTGACCCATGGCAATCTCATTACCGGGATCATGGCCACCCAGCTTGCAGGGCTGATGGTGCTGCACAACACCGCCAAAGCCCATGGCATCCCGGTTGAGGCGATCCTGGCCAATCTGCCGCAGCAGGCAACGCTGCAAGTCTATCCGCTGTTCCATATTTCCGGGTTAGGCTCGGCATTCTTGTCGCCGATGTTTTCCGGGAGCAAGGTCGTCATCTTGCCGCGCTGGGATCCGGCACAGGCGCTGCGTCTGATCGCCGAAGAAGGGATCACCCAGTTCACAGCGGTCCCGACCATGCTGTGGGATGTGCTCAACCGCACAGAGCTTGGCGATGCGGATATGTCCTCGGTGCGCAACATCGGAACAGGGGGGCAGGCCTTGCCGATCAATCTGCTCGATGCCGTGCGCGATGCCTGTCCCCAAGCCGTTCTGGGCACCGGCTATGGTTTGACCGAAACAGCTGGCAGCGTAGCGATGGCGGTAGGCGAAGACTTCATCCGCAATCGCGTTTCGGCGGGTCGGGTGCTCGATCTGGTCGAGATGCGGATCGAAGGTCCGGGGGGAGCGGCGCTACCGGTTGGCGAAACCGGCGAAATCGCAGTGCGCGGACCGATGGTCATGGCGGGCTACTGGAACAGGCCGGAGGAGACCGCAGCCACGCTCTCGCCGGATGGCTGGTTCCGCACTGGTGATATCGGTTATCTCGATGCGGAAGGCTATGTCTTCATTGTTGACCGCAAAAAGGACATGGTTATTTCTGGTGGCGAAAATATCTACTGCGCCGAGATCGAGCGCGTCATCGGTGAAATGCCCGAGGTTAGTGAATGTGCCGCTTTCGGCATTCCCGACGAGCGGTTGGGCGAGCTGCTGGTCGCGGTAGTGGTGGCGCAAGGCACGGATGGTCCGCAGATCATCAATCGCGTCGGTGAGCGGCTGGCGCGATACAAGCAACCCGGCCGGGTTGCTTTCTCATCTGGGCCTTTGCCCCGCAATCACGTCGGCAAGATTGATAAAATCAAGCTGCGCACGGCCTGGCAGCAACTGATTGGAGACGCCTGAAATGGGCATGCCCACAAACATCAAGATCATCGACTGTATGCTGGGCATTCCCGAAGCGGAGGATCGCTCCGAATGGTTTGCCTCGTTCCGCCCGCTGATCAAGGATGCCGAGACGCTCCAGCAATTCTCCATGCCCGCGCAGTACATGTTCAAGGATGTGCCGCAAACCGGCAAGGCCGATGATTATGTCACGTGGACGGTCGATCAGATGGACCGCTTCAACATCGACAGGGCGCTGATCGGCTGGAATGACAATGCCACATCGCGCCGCGCCAAGGAGATGTTCGGCGACCGCTTCTTTTTCGATCTGCCTTGCGATCCCAATAGGGGTGTCGATGAAGTCCGCCGGATCAAGCGGATCCATGCCGAGGTTGGGCTCTCGGCGATCAGCGTCTTTCCGGCTGGCACGCTGCCGCAGGTCGCGATCAACCATAAATATATGTTCCCGCTCTACACCTGCGCGGCTGAACTTGGCATTCCGATCTGCCTCAATGTCGGCATTCCTGGCCCGCGCATTCCGATGGAAACACAAAAGGTTGAGCACCTGGACGAGGTCTGCTGGTTTTTCCCCGACCTGAAAGTGATCATGCGCCACGGGGCTGAGCCATGGGAGGCGCTGGCGGTCAAGCTGATGCTCAAATGGCCGAACCTCTATTATTCGACTAGCGCCTTTGCGCCCAAGCATTACCCCAAGGCGATCATCGACTATGCCAACACGCGCGGGTCTCACAAGATTATCTACGCTGGCTATTTCCCGATGGGGCTCAGCCTTGACCGCATCTTCAGCGACATGCCGAACGTGCCGTTCAAGGACGAGGTCTGGCCGAAATTCCTGCGCGAGAATGCAGTTAGGGTCTTTGGATTGGAGAGCTGATCATGGCTGAAGCTGATAACCGCGCCCCCGTCAATACAGCCGGTGATGCCCGCACCGCACCCGTCGCTGTCTGGCAAGTTCTGGAGAAGATGAAAGGGCAGGAACTGCTCGACTGGCGCACCGCCGAAGTTGCAGGGCGACCCTCCGCGGCCGAGCGCAATCTCGACTTGCCGTTTCCCTATGGCTGGTACCCGGCGCTGCTATCGAGCGAACTGGCGGTTGGCGAAGTGCAGCCGCTCCGCGCCTTTGCGACCGAACTGGTGCTCTGGCGCGGCGAAGATGGCACGGTGCGGATGCTTGATGCCTATTGCAAGCATCTGGGCGCACATATGGGCCACGGCGGCAAGGTTGATGGCAATCGGCTGGAATGCCCCTTCCATGCCTGGCGCTACACTGGCGAAGGCGTGGTTGAGGAAATTCCCTATTCCAAATCGATCCCGCCGCAGGTCAAGCGGCCGTGCGAAAAGCAGTGGCCTGTGACCGAGCAGAACCGCTGGATCTGGTTCTGGTACCATCCGACCGGCGCGGCCCCGATGTGGGAAGTTGAGGTCGCTCCCGAAGCGACCGATCCCGCGTGGACCGATTATGATATCTTCGAGTGGAACGTTTTCGGCAGCATCCAGAACATGGCCGAAAACGGAGTTGATGCGGCGCATTTCAAATATATTCACGGTGCCGCCTCAATGCCCGATTATGACTATCAGTGGGGAGACCATTGGCGCTCAGCCTCGCTGGAGATGAAGATGGGAACCCCGCGCGGCGAGGTCGATGGCGGGATCGCGTTCAAGAATATCGGACCAGGTCAAAGCTGGACCCGGTTTACCGGCATTTCAGAAACACTGCTGATTTCCTGCATAACCCCGGTTGAGCAGGATCATGTCCGGGTAAGGTTCTGCTTCACCCAACCGAAGGCGCAGGCGGAGGGGCCAATGGCCGGGGTGTCGCGCGCGATCATCCGCGATATCTGCAAGCAGTTCGATCAGGACAAGGTGGTGTGGGACCGCCAGAAATATCTGCCCGATGCGCTTGTTTGTGCCGGAGACGGGCCCATTGCCAAGTTCCGCCAGCATTATGCGCAGTTCTATGCCCAGTTCGATTCAGGGGATAGGGCATGAGCACCACACGGCGCGCGGTGCTCGCAGGCGGCGCAGCATCAGGACTGGTCGGCGCGGTTCAGGCAAAGGAGCGACAGATGGCGAAGTCGGATGAATTCACGGGCTATGACGCGCTGGGCCTCGCGGCGCTGGTAAAGCAGCGCAAGGTGAGCCCAAGTGAATTGCTCGATGCCACAATCGCCCGCAGCGAAGCCGCTAATCCGAAGTTCAACTTCCTCGCCCGCGAGCACTATGACCTCGCCCGACAGGCTATCGCCAAAGGGCTGCCACAAGGGCCACTCACCGGTGTGCCGTGGCTGATCAAGGACCTCAACACCTATATCGAAGGGACCATTACCGGTCAGGGCAGCCGCTTGTTCAAGGACAATCGCGCGACGGTGACTTCGGAGATCGTCCAGCGTTACCAGCGTGCCGGGCTGGTGATCTTCGGCAAGTCGACGACGCCCGAGCTGGGTTTGACCGGCACAACCGAATCGCTGGCGACCGGCGCGACGCGCAATCCGTGGAGCCCGGAGCACATCGCAGGCGGCTCCTCAGGCGGCGCGGCGGCAGCGGTGGCGGCGGGTGTCATCCCGGCGGCACATGCCACCGATGGCGGCGGCTCGATCCGTATTCCCGCCTCGTGTTGCGGGCTGTTCGGTCTCAAGCCGAGCCGCGGGCGCACACCAATGGGCCCGTTGCGCACCGAAGGCTGGGGCGGGATGTCTTCGCACCATGCAGTGAGCTGGAGTGTGCGTGACAGCGCCGCGCTGCTCGATGCAGTGCAAGGCCTCGAACCGGGCTCACGCTATGCTGCGCCTACGCCAAGGCGGCCCTATCTCGAAGAGGCGGGCCGCGATCCGGGCAAGTTGCGCATCGCGCTGTGGCTGACGACACCGGGTGGCACACCGGTCGATCCAGAATGCCTTGAGGCCGCGCGGGCAACGGCGAGACTGTGCGAAAGTCTGGGTCACCATATCGAGGAAACGGGTCCAAAAATTGACGCCGCAGCCACCAGCAACGCCTCGTTTGTGCTGATGGGCGCTTCGGTCGCCGCCGAACTCGACGATCGCGCCAAGGCCTTGGGAGTCGCGCTCGGCCCCGACCTGATCGAGCCAGTTACCCTCACCTTCCGTGAAATCGGGGCGAAATACCTGGCGACTGACTGGGTTCGCGCCAACAATGCGTTGCAAGTCGCTGCCGTTGCGCTTGCGCGGTTTATGGGGGAGTACGACCTGATTCTCAGCCCGACGCTGGGCGTAGTCACGCCCCGGCTTGGCACGATCCACCTCGCGCAGGATTTCCAGACCTTTGTCCGCCATATCACCGCTTTCACCCCATGGACTGGTCTGTTCAACCAGACCGGGCAGCCGAGCATGTCGGTTCCGCTGGGTATGTCGAAGAGCGGTCTGCCGATCGGTAGCATGTTTACCGCGCGCTATGGCGACGAGGCGACGCTGTTCCGTCTGGCCGGGCAACTGGAAAAGGCGCAGCCGTGGTTCAACCGGCGACCGCCCTCATACAGGCCGCGCTGACCGTGATTTTTGCCTTGGTGCTCGTGCAAGCGCCAACGCGCAGCAAGGACGCGCGATCCTCGCCGGCAATCGCCCGCGCCATGCTGAGCTATTCCCCTGAACTGGTCGCCGCAGCCAAGGCCAAGATGCCGGTCGAAAGCTACGCTTCGCCTGGCCCAAGGCTCTGCGCCTGGCCATGGATGTCTTCATGGCGCGGCTGACATGCCGGGGCAAGCGAGGCTGGTCGATTTCGATTTCGCCGACCGGGCGAGGGCGCGACTTGCGGCGCTGGAAAAAGCGGCGGCGAATGGCCGGGTCCGATGACCGGTTAGCCTCTTTCGCGTTCTGCTGTTCGCCGCCATAGTGACGCCATGCGTAATCGAACTTCTCTTGCGCAGACTTCGGTTTTGACCGCTGCATTGAAGCAGGTGCTCAAAGGGCGCGGCCTGACCTATCGTGATGTCGCGGTGGAACTCGGGATCAGCGAAGCGGCGATAAAGCGCGCCTTCTCCAAGCAGAGTTTCAGTCTCGACCGGCTGGAAGCGATCTGTGATCTGGCCGGTATCAGCTTTTTCGATTTGGCCAGACGCGCCGAGGATTCGGCTTCGGTTCGCCCGGCTACGCTCAGCGACGCGCAGGAACAGGCGCTGGCCGATCAGCCGATGCTGGTGTTCGCCTTTCACCTGGTGCTGGGCGGTTGGACGGTCGAGCGGATCATCGCCGAATATGCAATAGCCGAGGCCGAGCTATTACCCGCCCTGCTCAGGCTCGATCGGCTAGGTTTGATTGTGCTGATGCCCAGCAACCAGATCCGGCTGACGACCCAGCGGTCAATCGAGTATCGGCGCGGCGGGCCCATGCGGCGAATGTTTGATAGCACGGTGAAGGCCGCGTTTCTCGATCAGGATTTCAATGTGCCGGGGGCGATCTGGGAGTTCGAGGTTGGCGAGCTGTCGGCTGCATCGCGGGCGCTGGTCAACCGCCGGATTGGTCAATTGTTTCGCGAAATTCGCGATCTGATCGGTGCCGATGCTATCCTGCCGCTGTCGGCCAAGGAGAATATCGGAATGCTGATAGCACTGACCCCGATCGCACGGCCACTGATGGCGCGAGATTTGCCAAAAAAATAGCTGTATCGTATCAAAATATAATACTTCATGTTTGATGCTATGCGCTGTGTGACAACTTCGCCAACCTCTCAGCAGCTAAACTGAGGAGCCGTCGATGTCTGTCACCTTTGCACCCCCGCCGCCGCTTGAAGGCGGCCTGCCCTTGCTTGGTCATCTGACGCATTTCTTCAAGGATCCGGTGGGCCTGCTCAAATCGGGTTACAAGGCCAAGGGCAATGCCTTCTCGTTCAAGATGGGCGGGCGGCGGATGAATGTCCTGCTCGGGCCGGAGAACAACCGGTTTGTTTTCGAACAGACCGACAAGCTGCTCTCGATCCGCGAATCGATGCCCTATTTCCTCAAGATGTTCAGCCACGATTTCTACAGCTTTGCCGAGATGGACGAATATCTGCGGCAGCGTGCTGTCATCATGCCGCGCTTCAAGGCCGCCGTGATGAAGCAATATGTTGGCGCTATGACAGAGCAATCGATGAATCTCGTTGGGAAATTGGGCGATTCAGGCGAATTTGATCTGATCCCGACGCTGGGCCCGGTGGTTATGGATATTGCCGCACACAGTTTCATGGGACGCGAATTCCATCAGCAGCTTGGCCATGAATTCTTTGATCTGTTTCGTGATTTTTCTGGCGGGATGGAATTTGTCCTGCCGTTGTGGCTGCCGACGCCCAAGATGATCAAGAGCCAGCGTGCCAAGAAAAAGATCCATGCGATCCTTCAGGAGTGGATCGAAAAGCGCCGCGCTGCCCCGCTCGATGAGCCTGATTTCTTCCAGGGAATGATCGAATCGAAGTATCCAGACGGCAGTCCGATTCCAGATGAACTGATCCGCCATCTGATCATCCTGCTGGTCTGGGCAGGCCACGAAACAACTGCCGGGCAGGTCAGCTGGGCGCTGGCCGATCTGATCCAGAACAGGGATTACCAGCAGGTCATTCGCAACGAGCTCAAGGCCGTACTCGGTGACAATGACGGCAGCGCGATGAGCTGGGAACAGGCGATTGCGATGGAGAAGATGGATTTGGCGCTGCGCGAGACCGAGCGGCTGCATCCGGTCGCTTTCATCATGTCACGTAAGGCCGCCGCTGATTTTGAGCGTGATGGCCACAGCATCAAGAAGGACGACTGGGTCCTGCTGGCACCTTCGATCACCCACCGGATGGACGAGCATTTCGCTGATCCGGACAGCTACAATCCCGAACGGTTCAACCCGAACGCTGAAGGAGCCAAGGTTGAGAGCAACAGCCTGATCGGCTTTGGCGGCGGGATGCATCGCTGTGCCGGGGTGAACTTTGCCCGCATGGAAATGAAGGTGCTGCTTGCGGTTCTGCTCCAGCATTATGACATGGAGTTGCTGGACGAGGTCAAGCCGATCTCTGGCGCTGCTACCTACTGGCCCGCCCAGCCATGCCGGGTCCGCTACAGCAAGCGTGAGCGCGGCGATGCTGTGCCGGCTGATAGTGCGGCTGCCGATATCGCGGCGCTGGCCAAGGCCGCTGGCTGTCCGGTGCATGCCTGATGGCCAAGATCACCTATGTTCAGCCCGACGGAACGCGCCGCACCTGCATCAATTTTGAGGGGATGACAGTGATGCATCTCGCCGTTGGCAATCTGGTCGATGGCATTGATGCGTTATGCGGCGGGGTGATGCAGTGCGGCACCTGCCACTGCTATATCGATGACGCCTGGGCCCAAAAAGTTGGCGGGCCGAGTGAGGATGAGGCGGCTATGCTTGAAGCTCTGGAGGGCAGCGTCGAGGTCCGCTTGACCAGTCGGCTGTCCTGCCAGATACAGCTTGGCGAAGAATTGGACGGGCTGGTTGTTCACGTGCCCAGCGATCAGCCTGGGGTTTAGGCATGCGCAATTATGTCTGGCGCAATCCCGAGGTATCGAGCGGACGAGCGGCGGCGAGCACTGCGTACCAGTTGCGCGCCAGCCGGGCGGTTTGCCGGTCCTGATCGGCCAGAGCGTTGATTTCGCGCCGGTGGCGTTCGATCAGTTCGGCCAGCATCGCCGCACCCTGATCCGACAGCTTGTAGATATCAGAGGCGTAGACTGCATCGGGCTGCGAGAAATCCATTGCGAGAAATTGCGCTTTCATCCGCGCTTCGAACTGCATCCGCATCGGAGCCTTGCGCCAGATGATGTTGCGATTGATCCGCGGACGCACCCGGCCGCTTGCAAGCCGGTCGATCAGGGCCAGCTTTTCCAGACGGTCCAGCATTCCTGCCATTGCCGATGCTGAAATCGCGAAGTCGCTGAGAATTTCATGCCAGTCATATCCACCCAGAATGACAATGAAGACAAATGCCATCAACTCATCTTCAGAGAGCGCACGCTCTTGAGCGAAGGTCAATTCGTCACTGAGATATTCGGGCAGGGTGGCGCTTTCTTCGGCCAATTCGGCAAGGCTCAGTCCGGCCAGTCCGGCCAGTTGATCCAGCCGGTGCAGCGTCAGACCCTTGCCGACCAGCCAACGCTTGATGGTGGCTTCACCCACTGCCAGACGATCTGCCAGCACCGCAATTGTCAGGCCAGTGCGCCTGAGGTTGCGCCGCAATGTCGCCAGCATGGCTCTGGCTTGATCCTCACGCTCGTTCGGCATGTTGGCTACTCCGACAGATCGTTTTATGATCTTATATAGATCATTAAACGATCTGTTACCAAAAGTCCAAATGGCCCGAGACTGTTCCTGGCAATAGACTGCGAGTCATGGTTTTTTGGTTTTTTCACGGGGACGAGTCCCCGAAGCGGGGTTGGAGAGCACGATGACAGATATTCTCATTCAAAATGGCACCGTGGTTGATGGCACCGGCGCCCCGGCTTTTGCCGCCGATGTGCGGATCAAGGACGGCATGATTACCGAAGTCGGCATGGGACTTGTCCCGGACGGCGAACGCATTGTCGATGCCAGCGGTTGTTATGTCAGTCCGGGCTTCATCGAATCGCACACCCATTATGATGCCAGCATGTGGTGGGATTCAAACCTTGATCCGCTGCCCGGCTATGGCGCGACGACGTTGATCATGGGCAATTGCGGGTTTTCGATGGCACCGCTCCACCCTTCCAAAGAGGCGCAGGACGAGGTGATGGGAATTTTCTCGTTCTTCGAAGATATTCCGCTCGGTCCGTTTCAGCAGAACGTGCCGTGGGACTGGATCAAATGGTCCGAATATCGCAAATCCTTTGAACGCAACATCAAGGTTCCGCTCAATTATGCGAGCTACGTCGGGCATATCCCGCTGCGACTGGCGGCGATGGGTGTCGAGGCATGGGACCGTGCAGCCACGCCAGCCGAAATCGAGATAATGGCCGAATTGCTTGATGATGCGCTGGCTGCGGGCGCGCTGGGTCTGTCGGACAATATGCACGATCATGACGGCACGGACCGCCCGGTCCCGTCGCTGCTGGCCGACGATGCCGAGTTTACCGCGCTGTTCGATGTGATGGATCGCTATCCGGCAACTTGCTATCAGGTGATTGTCGATACCTTCATGCGGATGAACGGGCCGGCCAACCTCAAGCGGCTTGAAAAGCTTCTCACTGGCCGCAAAATCCGGGTCCAGATTGCTGGCGGCATCCCGACGCTGTACTTCCAGGCGGACATCCTTCCGGAAATGCAGAAGAGCATCGAAAGTATGCGCGCAAGCGGGATCGATGTCTGGCCGGGCTATGCCCATGTCTCGCCGACCAGCGTGCTCAGCCTGACCAAATCGCTGATCTTTGCCCAGTCGAACGATTATGTCTGGCACGAGGTGGTCCTGGCCGAAACCCATGCGGAAAAAGCCCGGTTACTGGCCGATCCCGATTGGCGAGCGCGGGCGCGTGAAAGCTGGGACACCCAAGCCTGGGGGCATTCGCCACTCAAGAACCCCCAGGAGCTTTTCCTGCTCGATTCCGAAAATGGCACTGGTCCGATTGGCGGAACATTGCTGGCATATGCCGAGGCCAAGGGACTTCACCGCAGCGACGCCATGGCCGACTGGATCCTCGCCAATGGTTTGCTTTCGACCGTTCACATGGCACCTTTTCCCAAGAATGAGGAACTGACGATAGAGCTGATGAAGGATCCCAGGACTGTCGGTAATATCTCGGATGCGGGCGCGCATTTGCAGATGCTGTGCGGAGGCGGTGAGAATGCCCTGTTGCTCACCAGCTATGTCCGCAAGGACAAGTCGCTGACGATTGAGCAAGCCGTGCATGTGATGACCGGCAAGCTCGCCGAGCATTTCTTCCTCAACGATCGCGGCGTGATAGCGCCGGGCATGCGGGCAGACATTACCGTCTTCAACCTTGATGAGATTACCTATCAGCCATTTATCAAGGCATGGGATGTGCCCGACGGCAAGGGCGGACTGGGCTGGCGTTTCACCCGGGAGGCCGCACCGATGCGGCTGACGCTGGTCAACGGCGTGCCGACGTTTGAGAACGGTGCCTATACCGGCACCAAGCCGGGAACATTCCTGTCACCGGCCAACGATGACGCCCTGATGGCGGTAGCAGCGGAGTAAGCGCGATGGATGAAGTGAAAATTGGCGAGGGCGAGCGCTCCTATTTCAATGGTGCGATAAAAAAGGTCAGCACCGATAGTTCGGTGCTGGTCAGTTCCTCACCCCATCTCAACAACGCCCAGCTGCGCGGCCTGATCGCGCAGGAGATGTTGCGCCGCAATGGGCCGGATATGCCCAACACGGCCTTCATTCCCGAAGTGGCGCAGCTGCTGTTCCAGTGTGAAGATCTGGGCCAGATCGTGCAGTTGTTTGAGGAAGAGAAAGCCCGCCTTCCTGAATTCAAGGACTGGCTGGACAAGCACCTGCTGGCGGATTTCAAGAAGGAGGAGGTGAAAGATTGCGCACCCGGCACACTGGGGGCCGCGCTCTATGACTTCATGGTCAACAGCGGTTACGAACTGGATATCTTTTTTCGCGAGATACAGGTCGTCAATGACTTCACCTTCTATCTGCGCCAGACGGCATTGACTCATGACATCGAACATATGGTCTCGGGCTTCGGACCGAACCACGGCGGCGAAGTCGCTTTGCTGACCGCGAACATGCATTCCAAGGTGCGCTATTTCCGGCCTGAGCTGGCCGCCTTCTTCAATCGAATTCCGACCTATCTGAAGGCGAAGACGATCATGAAGGATGGCCTGCATTATCCTGCCGCAGCCGCGCTCAACCTTGAGGCGGAATATCGCGGGCACATCCAGGCGCAAAGCTGGAAGTATCCGCTGATGCTGGTCAACTGGCGCGAATATGTCGATGTACAGATTGACGATATCCGCACCGAACTGGGTATTTCGCCGGTTCCACCCAAGGATCTGTGGGAAGGCACTAACGTCCTCAGCGAAGACCCACGCGCCGAAAATGACGATGCAGCGATGTCTGAAGCTGCTGAATAAGCAGCCAGCGAACCGCATTTAAGGGTTGATTAGGGGATGTCTTCGCGATATGCGTAATGGATAGTAATTCAAATTACGCATATCGCGGGAGACAAGCATGCGTGGACTGGCAGGCAAGGTTGCAGTGGTTGCCGGCGGCGGGAGGGGTATCGGTGCTGCAACGGCGCATCGCCTCGCCGAAGAAGGTGCCTCAATTGTCATCGGTGACATCATGGAGGACTGGGCCAAGGCGACCGCCACCGCGATTGCTGAGGCTGGCGGCAAGGCGATCGGGGTGCATCTTGACGGGACGTCAGAGGCCTCGCAGGCCGCGTTTGTTGCAAGTACGCTCAGCGCGTTTGGCGGAATCGACATCTTCCATTCGAACCTTGCTGGCGGAACCGAAGGCGATATCGACGCGCTGAATTGCACGCTTGAGGTGCTGGAAAAGAGCTTTGCGATCAACACCAGGAGCCATTTCATCGCGACCCAGGCCGCGCTCCCCGCGCTTTTGGAGCGTGGCGGCGGAGCGATGATCTATACCTCATCTGGCGCTGCCTCGGGCGGTGCCACTTGGCAGGTTGCCTATCCAATGACCAAGAACGCCATTCACGCCCTCGCGCGCCATGTCGCCGCCAAATGGGGCAGGCAGGGCATTCGTGCGAATGTGATCTGCCCGGGGCTGGTGATGACCGAAGCGGTCAAGCAGCATTTGAGCGACGATCAGGTTGCGGGCATGCGCAAACAGACCCCCCACGTCCGGCTGGGCGAGCCGCGCGACATCGCTGCGGCGGTAGCGTTTCTGGCTTCCGACGATGGCGCGTGGGTCAACGGGCAAGTCTGGCACGTTAATGGCGGCACGCAGATGCGGGACTAGAATTTCATGCCCGGCAGACCTCATCCCGATCGCCGCAGCAACCCCTGGGTGGTGCTGCTGCTGCTGCTCGCCATTTACATTTTCAACTATGCTGATCGTTACCTGATTTCCGGTCTGGTCGAGCCGATCAAGGCTGAATTCGGGCTTGGTGATCAATTCATGGGCTTGCTGATGGGTCCGGCATTCGCAGTGCTCTACACCACGCTGGGCATCCCGATCGCCCGGCTCGCTGATCGCACCTCACGCATCGCCATTATTTGCACGGGGTGCCTCGTCTGGACACTGTTCACCGGCTTGTCCGGCCTCGCGCAGGGGCCGTGGA
>JANOYZ010000128.1:0-2048 GCA_031429135.1 Novosphingobium sp.
TCCGAACAATCGCAGCCCTGCGTCAATCTGCGCCACCGGACAGGGACACGCAATCCTTAGACAAGTTCAGGATGAGCGGAAGGCCCCGAAGCAAGCACCACGCCACACAGTGCTCTTCCCCTTGCTCCACGGCGTTGATCCGCTAAGGGGGTGCCAGACCATCCAGACGGACAGGGACACATGGCCACTTTCACCCTCCCCGCGAACAGCAAGATCAAGCAGCAGGGCGTGGTCCACAAGCATGTCCCGAGCGGGGCCGATGGTGCGGCCAAAGTGAAGAAGTTCGCCGTCTATCGCTATGATCCGGAAAGCGGCGAAAATCCGCGTTATGACAGCTTTGAAATTGATCTGGATGCCTGCGGCCCGATGGTGCTCGACGCGCTGATCAAGATGAAGACCGATACTGATCCCAGCCTGACCTTCCGCCGCTCGTGCCGCGAAGGCATCTGCGGATCGTGTTCGATGAACATCAATGGCCGCAACGCCTTGGCCTGCACCACCGCCATCGAAGACCTCAAGGGCGATGTCCGCATCACCCCGCTGCCGCATATGGAAGTGATCAAGGATCTGGTTCCCGATTTCACGCACTTCTATGCGCAATATGCCTCGATCAAGCCGTGGTTACAGACCGTTTCGACCACGCCTTCGGGCAAAGAGCGCCTGCAAAGCCCTGAGCAGCGTGAAAAGCTCGACGGGCTTTACGAATGCATCCTGTGCGCCTGCTGCTCGACCGCCTGCCCCAGCTACTGGTGGAATTCGGACAAGTTCCTTGGCCCGGCCATCCTGCTACAGGCCTATCGCTGGCTGGCTGACAGCCGCGACGAGATGACCGGTGAACGGCTGGACGAGCTGGAAGACCCGTTCCGCCTCTATCGCTGCCACACGATCATGAACTGCGCCAATGTCTGCCCCAAGGGCCTCAACCCGGCGCGGGCAATTGGCGAGATCAAGAAGATGCAGGCCGAGCGGCATGTCTGAGGTTCGCTCCGGCTAAGCCAGCATCAGGCAATGGCCCATTTTCTCTGCGAACCTGATCCCGCCCAGCAAGGCTGGCACCGCTATGAACTGGGTGAGCCGGGGCAATATAACCGCGCGGTGCTGGGTGATCTGATTATCAGGGCCGAAGGTTCGGATCACTGCCGTACACGGCTGCACCCGATGGCGACCCACCACAATTCGGCAGGCAATATCCACGGCGGCATCACCCTGGGCCTGATCGATGAATCGCTGTTTGCGGCGATCTGCCTGCTGCGCGGCATCCCGGTTACCGACGCGGTGACATTGGACGTGCAAGCCCAGTTCATCGGCGTCGGCGATGCCTCGCGCCCGCTGGACTCTGTGGCCGAGCTGCTGCGAGAAACCCGCCGGCTGGTGTTTTTGCGTGGCCTGGTGGTGCAGGACGATGATCTCGTCGCCTCGTTTACGGCGACGGTCCGAAAAGCGAGCCAACCCAGATGACCGGGCTGCTCGCGCGTTATGAGACGATGGTCGCTGGCGGTGAGCTGCGCCCTGATCTCGAGCAGGAAGCCGCCGCCGAACGGCTTGCCCTGTTGCAGCGCGAGCTTGAAACCCGGCCTGGCTCAGGATCGGGTCTGATCGGCCGGCTGTTCGGCAAGAAGCCGGCTGCCAGCCCGCGCGGTATCTACATCTGGGGCGGTGTCGGGCGCGGCAAGTCCATGCTGATGGACCTGTTCCATGATACCTTGCGGATATCCCAGAAGCGCCGGGTCCACTTCCATGCCTTCATGCTCGAAATTCACGCGCTGCTGCATGCGGAACGCAAAAAGGAAAGCGGTGATCCGATTATCCCCGTCGCCGCTGCCATTGCCAGGGGGCTGAAAGTGCTCGCCTTTGATGAAATGGTGGTCAACAACAGCGCCGACGCCATGATCATGAGCCGCCTGTTTACCTCGCTGATGCTCGATCAGGGTGTAGCGATTGTTACCACCTCCAACCGCCAGCCGTCACAGCTCTACAAGGACGGGCTTAACCGCGAACACTTCCTGCCCTTCATTGCCTTGATCGATCAGGAGCTGGATGTGCTGGCG
>JANOYZ010000129.1:0-20430 GCA_031429135.1 Novosphingobium sp.
CCTCGATCGAGAGCACATCGCGGCGCAAGGCAGCGTCATCCTCCAGCGACCACGCCGGGTAGAGGTTGAACTCCGGATAGCCGAACATGGCCATCGGCATCGGACCCAGCGCGCCCGAAATTCCGGAGCAGCCATTGGCCGCGACCAGCTTGACCAGTTCCACCGGCGGCATGCCCATGACGGTGAGCTGTTCGATGCCGAGGCGGTTCAATCTGGTCATGGCTTAGTCCTTGATCGAATCGATGACGTCTTGCGTGATCCCCGGCTTGCCCGGATCACCTGCGAGGTACTCGGCGTTCTTCCTGGCGATGAAGGCATCAGGATCGGCGGCGCGCTCCTTCAGCGTTGCCCAAGCCTCATCATGGGTTGGAATGATGATCCGCCCGGCTGCCATGCCATCGGCCAGCACCCGCGCGGTTTCCTGCTGTGATTTCACCATGAGGTGACTGCCCGGCGCGCGCATTACATAATTCTCGCTAAACTCCTTCATGCCCGCAGTCGAAGTGGTCATCACCGGACCAGGGCACAGGCAGCTCACCTTGATCCCCAGCGGCAGCAGATAGAGCGCGAGGTTTTCCGACATCGAAACCACGGCGGCCTTGGCGGCAGCATAATGCACCCGGCTGGCAGCGAAGGGATAGAGTCCGGCAAAGCTGGCGGTGTTGACGATGTGCCCGCGCCCGCGCTCCATCATCCGGGGCACCATGACATTATTGGCGCGGACCATGCCGAACAGATTGACATCGAACATGCGGCTCCACTCGCTGAGCGGAATATCCTCTGGGTTGCCGCCCGAAAGGATGCCGGCATTGTTCATCAGAATGTCGAGCGGGCCGAGCGCGGCCTCAGCGCCGTCAATCGCGGCAAGCACCGACACTTCATCGGTAACATTACAGCCAAAGGCCACCGCTTCGCCGCCGCTTTGGCGGATCAGGGCCGCAGTCGCTTCCGCGCCATCCTGCGCAATATCGGCCACCGCCAGGCGAGCACCGCGCCGGGCAAATTCGAGCGCCACCTGCCGTCCGATATTTTGCCCCGCACCGATCACCAGCGCAGTCTTGCCTGCAAAGGTCGCCATTGCCGCTCACTCTCACCCGGTTGCCGTAATGCCTCGGTCTACACCCAGCGCGCGCCCAAGCGGCAATCGCCACAGCGGTTTCGCCCCGGTTCTCGCCAAGTGCTTTCATTGCCGCGCAAATGAGGCGATCCTGCACAAATCAGCATGGGAGTAAGCCGATGAAAACAATGATGGCCCCGCTGGCGCTTGCCCTGCTCACCAGTTCCGGTCTTGCCGTTTTTGCTGCACCGGCTGATGCAAATTCGGCGGGCGGTGCAGCGCAACCTGTTCCTGCCGCCCCTGCGGTCGATCCGCTGTTCACCCAGCCCTATGTCGATATTGACGAGTGGCGCGATGCACCCGTGCGGCACCGCTATGTCCATGGCGGCTTCAAGGGCACCGACATGCGGTTCTCGCTCTACATGCCGCCCAAGCCGCAATTTCAGCGGCGCTTCTTCCAGTATGTCACCCCGGTTCCCGATAATGAGAACCTCGCCCAGATGCCGGGCGACGAGAAGATCGGCTTTTCAATTGATTCAGGCGGTTATTTTATCGAGACCAACAGCGGCGGCGTTTCAGCCACTGCGGGGCCGGCTTTCACCGTTGATCCCACCATCGCCGCCTACCGCGCCAATGCTGCTGCGGCACGTTATTCGCGAACCATCGCCAATAAGATGTACGGCCCCGGCAAAGTCTATGGCTACCTCTACGGCGGCTCTGGCGGCGGTTATCGCACGCTTGGCTCGATGGAAAATTCCGATGCCTGGGACGGCGCAGTGCCCTTCGTGCTCGGATCGCCGATGGCCGCGCCCAACAGCTTTACTATTCGCATGCACGCCATGCGCATCCTCAAAGACAAGTTCCCGCAGATTGTCGATGCCATGGATGCCGGCGGCAGCGGCGATCCCTACAAGGGGTTGGATGCGGAAGAGTCTGCGGCTCTGCGCGAAGTTACCGCCATGGGGTTTCCGCTTACGAGCTGGTTCAGCCACAAGACCATGGGTGTCCATGCCTTCACCGCGCTCTATCAAGGCATGGTCATGGCCGATCCTGCCTATTTCGACGATTTCTGGACCAAACCGGGATATCTCGGCTTTAATCCGCCGGAATCGCTGAAGGCGGCGCGCTTGCAATTCGTTACCCGGATCAAGGAACCCTTGTCGGAAGATGAGGCCGTGGCCAAGGGACTTGATGATCTTCGCCTTCCCGGGACAGCGCGCGGCGCGGCGGAATCGGCCTGGCAGCAGGCGGTCAACGATGGCAGCAAGCGCACGGTCGCGTTTGAGCTGGAAGGCACGCCGCCCAATGTCGGCTTCCTTGGTGGTGATCTGTTTATCCTTTCGGGCGTGTCCAAGGGCAAGCGCATTGCGCTGCGCATGCTCAAGGACGATCTGGTAACGCTGGGCGTGGTCGATCTCGCAGCCATCGCCAGGATCAAACCCGGCGACGAAGTGCGGGTTGATAACTCCAACTTCCTCGCCGCGCAGACCTATCACCGCCATCAGGTTCCGGATGCCTCCTACCCGGTCTATAACCAGTTTCGGGGGGCGGACGGCAAGCCGCTCTATCCGCAGCGCAAGATGCTGCTGGCACCGATGTTTGCCAAGGGCGCGGCGGGAACCGTGCCGACCGGCAAATTCACTGGCAAGATCATCACGGTTGACTCAATGCTCGATCGCGAGGCCGTGCCATGGCAGGCTGACTGGTATCGCCGCCGCTTCGATGCCAATTACGGCAAGGACGCGGTTAATCGCTACCGCATCTGGTACACCGAGAACGCCCTGCATGGCGCAGCAGAGGCCAATGGCGCGCCGACCCGGGCGATCAATTATATCCCGCTCCTGCAACAGGCGCTGCGCGATGTTGCGGCCTGGGTGGAAAAGGGGAAACCGCCGCCTGCCAGCACCAGCTACAAGGTTGTCGATGGTCAGGTGATCCTGGCACCGACGGCTGCCGCGCGGCGCGGCGTCCAGCCGGTCATCACGCTTGCCGCCAATGGCGGCGCACGCGCAGTGGTCAAGACCGGGCAATTGGTGCGGCTTAGCGGCACGATCACCGTGCCGCCGGGGGCCGGATCAGTGGTCGGCGCTGAATGGGACTTTGATGGCTCGGGCGAATTCGCCCAGTCATCGCCGGTTGCCAAAGGTGCCAGATCGGCCCGCGTCTCCATGAGCTGGACATATAATAAACCCGGCACCTATTTCGTCACCCTGCGCGGCTATGCGCAGCGCAATGGCGATGCCGAAACGCCTTATGCGAGGCTACCGAACCTCGCCAGGGCAAGAGTGGTGGTGGAATAGGCGAAGGCACGGCGATTCACGCGGCTTGGAGTCTAAACGTTTGCAAATGAATCGCTTGCCCTATCCCCTGGAGGGGGGAGGGGTTAAGTTGGCTCCATATTAAACGGAAAATCTCTGGGTCAGACAATATCCGCATCCGGACCCGCAGCAAACGCCGCCAACTGCTCCTCAAAGCGGCGGCGGACCGGTTCATCGCGACCGAACGCGGTGAGGATGTAGAAATTGCCGCGTTCGATCCCGCGCACCGCCATTTCACCGGCCACCGCCGCATCGAGCCCCGGTGGCATTGCCCGGGTGAGCGCGCGGACCATGCCGCCGATGCGCGCCGTATTGGCGGCAAGATCGGTGGTGACCAGCCCCGGACACATCACCGACACCCCCACGCCATGGGCTGCCATTTCATCGCGCAAAGCCTCAGTGAGGCCGACAATGGCAAATTTGCTGGTGGTATAGGCACCGGTGCCGGGTGGCGGCACCGAAATCCCGGCCATGGATGCCATGTTGAGGATATGACCGCCCCCGGCGGCGCGCAGTTGTGCCGCGAAGCAATGCACACCGTTATAAACACCCATCAGATTGATGCCGATGATCCGCTCAAAACTTTCAGGCAGGGAATCGGCAAATTCGCAGCCATCGGGAGCGATCCCGGCATTGTTGATCACCACATCGACCGGACCGAAGGCGGCTTCGGCCTGCGCCTTGGCCGCCTGCCACTGCTCCCGGTTGCGGACATCAAGTGCAACGCCCTGAAATTGGCCACCCCGGGCGCAGAGCACCGCTGCCAGCGCCTCCGCGTTGACATCGGCCAGCGTCACGCGCACGCCACGCTTGGCCAGGGCATCACCAATGCCAAGGCCGATGCCGCTCGCCCCGCCGCTGATGAAGGCGTGATTGGCCGCTGATAATTGCATGATCAGACCTCCTTCACGGGGATGGCAAAGCGGTCAGTATATTCCTTGAAGTGCGTCCGCACCCATTGCGCGCTGAGGCCGAATTCCTCCAGCGTATAGCTGTGTTTGCCATGCTTGTTCTGCGGATTGTAGGCCATCATCGCCGCCATCCCCGCCTGCACCTCTGCCGTGAAGGGCGTGCCGAACCGCTCGTAAAGTCCGCGCATAGTGCCGATGGGGTCGGCAATCTGCGCGGTATAGAGGATATCATGGATGGCATTTTCGCCGTGCCTGTCTCGGTAGGTGTTCGAGCGGGCGATCATCTGGTCAAAGGTTTCGATCAGACACTGGGCGATATCGCGCAGATCGACCTTTTCGGAATAGATCGGCCGCACCGCCTTCAGCAAACTGCAAGCCGAACCCAGCACTTCCACCGGATCGCGGTGGGTCATCGCCAGCTGGGCATCGGGATAAACCGCGGTCAGCTCATTGAGGAACAGCGGATGCCACGGGTTCTTGAGCGTCCACTGACCGGGATTATGCTGTTGCAGCACTTGCAGGATCTGCTTCTGAAAGCGGAAGGCGGGCGTGTAGTCCGTCGCGAAAAACCACTGGCGATAGCTTGGGATATGCACCTGCGAATCGAATATCTGCGAGCAGAATGACTGCGCCATGGCATATTGATCCTCGCTCGGGCTGTCGGCGTCTTCCCAATGGATCGCGGCGATGTGCGGCATATATTGCAGCGCCATCTCACCCTTGGTGACCTGCGCGTGATAGCGCGGATCGCTGCGCAGCGCCCCGGCGGCGGCGGGTGGCACCGATGCAAGTGCCTCCCAGCGCATATAGCAGCGCCGCGCCGGATCAGCGGACAGCAGGTTGATCGTCATCGTTGTGCCGGTGCGCGGCAGGCCGAAAACGAAGGTCGGCTTGGCGATGGGACGGGTCAGCAATTCGGGGTGCTGCCCGACATAGTCCACCACTTTCATCCGGTTGATCAGGTAATCGGTGATCGATTGCTGCCACATCGCCGCACCGCGCGCGCTGAGCTGGGCCTCCTCGTTCGAGGCCTTGACCAGCACCTCCAGCCCTTCAAGCGCGAAGGGATCGCCGATGTCTTCAAGTCCGGTAGCGGATTTGGCATTGGCGATGATTGTCGATACTTCCATACGGGTTTCCTAAAACGAGAATAAATGGCTGCGGACCGATCCCTTGCCTTCTCCTGGCGCACATTATTTCCCCCCGCTCCGCCAGTGGCAAGCCAGCAGCGCCCCGCCCCGGCGATAGACAGGGGCAGCTTGACAGGGATTCCTGATTGGCAGTTGCCTTGCCGCCGCCTTGCAGGGACATTGCCGCCAGAGAGGATGGCAATGCATGGCCGATAACGCGCCGCTGCTGCAACGACCCGGCTCGGACTGGAATCCATCTGACGGCCTGCTGCGCGCTGAGCATTTCCAGATGGCCTGGGCGACCAGTGATATCGATCAGGCCAGGGCGCTGCTGTCAGATCGCCTCGGCATCCGCAATTTCACCCCGCTGGGCGGATCTCTCGCGGCGGGCGGAGAAGTGCGCGTTGAATTGGCATGGGTCGGGACGATCATGTACGAACTGATCACCGCCAGCGGGCCGGGATCGGAAATCTACATGAGCCGCCTGCCACAGGGCGCGGGCTTCGCCATGAAACACCACCACCTCGGCTATTTCATCCACGATGCAGCACAGTGGGCGGCGCTGGAAGCCGAGGTCGTACGCGCTGGCTGGGCCATGCCGCACAGCAGCGTCAACCCCGGTTTCATCACCAGCTGCTTCATCGATGTGCCAGAACTCGGTCACTACCTTGAATATATCATGCCCGAACCGGCGGGCGTTGAATTTCTTGAAAACGTCGCGAGGAACTGAAGCATGGGCGCAACCTTCAACTTTACCGGCAAGGTGGTGATCGTCACCGGCGGTGGCTCGGGGATCGGTGAGGTGACCGCCACCGAGTTTCTGCGCGCTGGAGCCAAGCTCGCCATCGCCGGGCGCAAGCTGGATCGGCTTGAACTTGCCGCCGCCAAAATGCGCGCGGCGACAGGCGGCGAGGTGCTGTGCGTCGCCGCCGACGTGCGTGAGCAGGAGCAGTGTCAGGCCATGGTTGAAAGGGTGGCGGGGCACTTCGGCGGCATCGATGTGCTGATCAACAACGCGGGCGGTGCGCGCCATGCACCGCTGCGCTCGATGCCGCTTGAAACCTGGCGACAGGATATCTCGCTCAATCTCGATTCCGCCTTTTTCTGTTCGCAGGCTGCTTATCCGCATCTCAAGGCCGCCGGGAACGCTGCTATCGTCAACATCTCGTCGCTGGCGGGAAACAACGGCACTATGGGCTGCGCTGCCTATTCAGCGGGCAAGGCGGGCTTGCAGATGCTAACCCGCGTCGCCGCCGCCGAGTGGGGGCCGAAGGGCATTCGGGTTAACGCCGTAGCCGCCGGGATGATCGCCACGCCGCTGGCCCTGGCCAATTGGGCCAAGACCGGTTTTGATGCGGGCAAGGCCTGCACTGCCTTTCCGCTACGCCGCCCCGGCAGGCCAGAGGAAGTGGCGCAGGCGGTGCTGTTCATGGCCAGTGACAGCGCCAGCTACATCACCGGAGAAACGCTGATCGTCGGCGGCGGACCGCAGCTGAAGGGCATGATCGGCACCGATGACTGATCTGATGAATCCTCCTGCTGCCTTCGCCGCAAGCGAGGATCAGCTCCATGCTGCCGCTGCCGCGCAGCTTGGCGGCTGGGATGATTTCGGCGCGGGCGATTACCGGCGCGGGCTGGAAGTGTTGCTGCATTCGATGGACTACGATCCGCGCTGGAGCGAGGCCGGACGCGCGCGCGGCTGGACCGTCCTTGTCGGTGTACTATCAGCACGAGGCCATGCAGTGCGGGCGATGGCGCAAAACCCCGGCTTCGATGCAACGCCAATCCGCGCGCCAATTATCATCACCGGCATCCCGCGAACCGGCACCACCGCACTGCATAAGCTGCTGGCGCTCGATATTCAGTTTCAGGGTTTGCAGACCTGGCTGACCAGCGCGCCGCAACCGCGCCCGCTGCGCGAAACTTGGGAGGGCAATCCGCAGTTCCGCAAGACCGTCGCTGAGATGGCGCAACGCCACGCTGACAAGCCCGCCGCGCTTGCCGCCCATGCCATGGCGGCGGAGGAAGTGGACGAGTGCTGCCTGGTGCTGCGGCAAGGCTTCGTTTCCAACCTGTGGACCTGCGGCTGGTCGGCCGCGAGTTATGACCTGTGGCGGCAGGAGGCAAGCGAAGTCCCTGGCTATGCCCATTTGAATCGCGTGCTGCGGCTGATTGGCAGCACCGAAAAGGACAAACGCTGGCTGCTCAAAAACCCCGGCCATGTCGAAAATCTCGACGCACTGTTCGCCGCTTTTCCCGATGCCATGGTGGTGCAGACTCACCGCGATCCGGCCATGGCAATCCCGTCACTCTGCGCGCTGCTGATCGGCAATCATGCGCTGTTCGAGCAAGGCCGCGTGGCGGAGCGCGCCTGGCAGATGGGCAGCCGCGAAACGGACAAGTGGGCGCGCGCCTTGCGCCGTGCAGAGCCGGTGCGGCAGGCGCATGAACGGCAAATTCTCGATGTGGCTCACGGCGATTTCCACCGCGATCCGATGGGAACTGTCGAGCGGATCTATGCTTTCGCAGGCCTCACTCTTGACGATGACGTCCGCGTCGCCATGGTGTTGCGGATCGCGGCCCGGCCCGAACAGGCGCGCGGCGCGCACCGCTATGATCTCGGCACCTTCGGCCTCACTGCCGATGGCGTGCGCGAGCGGTTTGGCGACTATGTTTCGCGTTTCGATCTGGTGGGGCAAGGCGCATGAAAGCCGCGATCTATCCCGGCAAGGGCCAGACCATCGTGATCGAGGATGTGCCCGATCCCGAACCCGGCGCAGGCGAGGTGCTGATCAAGGTTCACCGCTGCGGCATTTGCGGCACTGATCTTGCCATGACCAAGGGCGAGCTGTGGGATTACGGTGCGGGCAGCCAGCTTGGCCATGAATATTCTGGCGAGATCATTGGTCTGGGCAAAGGCGTTGAAGACCTGAAAATCGGCCAGAAGATCGCCGTCCTGCCCTCGGGCGCTTGCGGAAATTGCGCGGGCTGCGCTGGCGGCAACCATGTGCTGTGCCGCACCGGCGAGGGGGCAATGCGCGGCTTTGCCGAACTGGCAAGGCTCCCCGCCAGCCTCGCCATCCCGCTCCCCGATGTTCTCTCAATGGCCGATGGCGCTCTGATCGAGCCGCTGGCCGTCAGCCTTTACGGTGTCCGCCAATCGGGTATCCGGGCCGGTGACAAGGTGCTGGTGCTCGGCGGCGGCACGGTGGCGCTTTACGCGATTTACTGGGCGCGGCGGATGGGTGCGGGCCGGATCGTTGCCATGTCGCGCTCTGCGCGGCGCAAGGATCTGTGCCTTGCCATGGGAGCGGACGCTTTCATCCCTTATGGTGATGGCGAAGTGGGTGATGTGATCGAAGCACTAGGGCAATCGCCCGACATTGTTTGCGAGGCTGTCGGTAGCGAAGGCATGTTGAGCAAGGCGATCATGCACGCCAGGCTCTATGGAAAGATCGTCAGCCTGGGTTTCTGCACCCATGCCGATCCGGTGATGCCCGCGATGGCCGCCTACAAATGCGTGACCATGCAGTTCCTCGTCGGCTATTCGATGCGCGAATTTCTTTATATCGCCGATCAAATGGATAGGGGGCATGTTGACCCCAAGGTAATAATTACCAATGAAATTCCGCTGCTTGACCTGCCCGATATGATGACCGCACTGCGCGGGGCCAACAGTGAAACCAAGGTTCACGTGCTGTGCTGAAGTGCAACAGGAGTTGCTGAATATGAGTGTGAAACGCCCCCGCCCCAGGCTCGATGCCATCAACCGCCCGTTCTGGACCGGCGGCGATGCCAAGAATGATGGGGGCAAGCTTTATATCACCCACTGCGGCGATTGCCGCGAATGGACGCATCCGCCGCGCGAATTTTGCCGCCATTGCCAATCGGAAAATGTCGCGCCCGAGGCGGTGGCGGGCACTGGCAGGATCGATACACTGACGGTCAATCATCAGGCGTGGATGCCGGGGCTTGAAGTGCCCTTCGTCATCGCCCGTGTGGCGCTCGATGGCGTGCCCGGCGTCGTGCTGACCACCAATATCGTCGGCTGTGCAGTCGATGAAGTCGATATCGATGACCGGGTTCGGGTTACATTCGAGGAGCAAGACGGCGTGTGGTTCCCCCTGTTCGAGAAAGATGTCTGAGCCATGGCCACGATGAACGAAGCCTATATCACCGGCGTCGGCCAGTCCGAAGTCGGCGTGCGCCTCACCCGCTCACCGATGGGCCTGACCATGGATGCGATCCGGCAGGCACTCGATGATGCCGGGCTGACCTTCGAGCAGATTGACGGTGTTGCCAGTTACCCGGGCAAATCACACGGCTATCTCGGGTTTTCGCCGATCGGCGTCGATGAAGTGATCGAGGTCTGCGGCATCAAGGCACGCTGGCACATGGGCGCGGGCGAGATACCCGCCCAGCTCTCGGCGATTGCCGAAGCTGCCAACGCGGTGAAAACTGGACAGGCGCGCCACATCATCTGCTTCCGCACGGTCTATGAAGCCGCCGCCATGTCGCGGCCCGAAGAATATCCGCCGTTGCGCCGCGAATTCGCTGATGGCTCGTCGCAATGGACCGCCCCGTTCTTCGCCATTTCAGCAGCCTGCTGGGTGGCGCAATATGCCAGCCGCCACATGAAACGCTATGGCATGACCCGCGAGCAACTGGCGCAGATTTCGCTCAACGCCAACCGCAACGCGCTGCTCAATCCCAATGCGCGGGCAATTACCAAAAAGGTGCTGACCATCGATGACTATATGGCAAGCCGCCTGATCACGACGCCGTTCTGCCTGCATGACTGCGATCGGTTTACCGATTGTTCGACGGTGATCATCGTCTCGGCGGGCGACGCGCTTGATGAAGTACAGGGCGCGCCAGTGCGCATCGCCGCAACTGCCGGTTCGGTGCATCGCCACTCGTGGGATCAGGCGGAATGGATGGCCTCTTATGCAACTGGTCCAGACCTGTGGGCCAAGACCGATTACACGGTGAAGGATGTCGATACTGTCCAGTTCTATGATGGCTTCGCCTTTTTTCCGATCACCTGGCTGGAAGCCCTGGGGTTTTGCGAGGTGGGCGAGGGTCACAAGTTCGTTGAAGGCGGCACCCGCATTGCCCGCGACGGCGAACTGCCGCTCAACACCGCTGGCGGCCAGATCGGCGCAGGCCGGCTGCACGGCTTCGGCTTTGCCCATGAAGCGGTGATGCAGCTGCGGGGTAATGCCGGTGAGCGGCAGATTCCCGGCGATCCGAAAGTGGCTGTAGCAACATCGGGCGGTGGTCCGTTGGCTGCGGCACTGCTGCTGGCGCGGGATTGAGACCGCGCACAGCATTGGTGCAGCATTCATGCAAGAGGATTGCGTGGCAGGTGCTGATCCCTCTACACTTTGGTTATCAATTGCGAAGGCGGGAACTGGGAACGTGCGGTGGGCATAACGATTGGGGATGTATCCCGCGCCGCCGGGGTTTCGATCAAGACCGTTTCGCGTGTGCTCAACAAGGAGAAATATGTCGCCGCAGAAACGCGGGCGCGGGTTGAGGCGGCGGCAGCAAGGCTTGGCTTTCATCCCAATTTCGCAGCGCGGGCGCTCGCCGGGCACCGCTCATTCCAGATCGCGCTGATCTATGACAATCCCAGCCCCTATTTCGCCCAGAACATTCAGGCTGGTGTGCGTGAACGGTGTGCGCTGGACGGCTATCGGATGATCGCCCAGCCCTGCGATTCCGGATCGGCCAGTCTGATCGAAGAGATTGGCAGCCTGATCGATCAGGCGCAGCTCGATGGTGTGATCCTGACGCCGCCGTTTACCGAACGGGCCGATGTGCGGGGCGAACTTGTGCGGCGCGCGGTGCGTTATGTCATGACCTCGCCGGCGCGCACAGACGATGCGGTGTCATCTGCGTTTATCGATCAGACCGAAGCCGCCGCCGCAATGACCTCATGGCTGATCGCGCAAGGTCATCGCCGCATCGGCTTCGTCATGGGCGATGAACGCTATGCATCAAGCCATAAGCGGCTGGAGGGCTATCGGCGCGCGCTGCATATTGCGGGCCTCGATTTCGCGCCCGAGCTGGTTCACCCTGGTCGCTATGATTTTGAATCCGGATCGGCGGCGGCGGATGCCCTGTTGCATATGCCTTTGCCGCCCACGGCAATTTTCGCCAGCAGTGACGATATGGCGGCAGGAGTGCTGGCAACCGCGCACCGGCTGGGCATCATCGTTCCCGATCAGCTATCTGTCGCAGGCTTTGACGATACTGATCTGGCCGCCGTGGTCTGGCCGCCGCTGACGACGATCCGCCAGCCGGTTCGCGATCTCGGCTATGCTGCTGCGGATCTTCTGCTTGCCAAGGCCGGGCTCGCCGAGCAACGGCAGCTGCCCTTCCAAATTATCGTGCGTGGTTCGACCGCCGCCGTGTAATCAGTCGAGTACAAGCTGCCCATGATCAAGCCTGGGCAGCACATACCGGGCGAACAAATCACACTCCGCCTGGTGCGGGTAACCCGAAAGAATAAACGCCTCTATGCCCATCGCCTGATAACGCTTGAGCTTGGCCAGCACCTGATCGGGATCGCCGACAATCGCGGCACCACAGCCCGAGCGTGCGCGACCAATACCGGTCCACAGCTGATCCTCGATATAGCCCTCATTGCCTGCTGCATCGCGCAGTTCCGCCTGGCGGCGAACGCCTGCCGACTGGCTGTCGAGTGATTTGGCGCGTATCGCATCACCTGTGTTCTCAGTGAGTTTAGAGAGCAGCCGGCTGGCATAGGCGCGGGCTTCATCCTCGCTCTCGCGGACAATAACGTGCGCGCGATAGCCGAATTTGAGTGTTCGACCATGATGGGCGGCGCGCGCCTTCATGTCGGCGATGATCTCGGCAACTTTGCCTTCCTCATCAGGCCACATCAGATAGACGTCGCATCCCTTGGCGGCGGCTTCACGCGCATCAGGGCTGAGACCACCGAAATAGAGCGGCGGGCATTTGCCGCTAACCGTGGAGATGCGCGGCGGATCGATCCGCAGCTTCCAGAACTCGCCATCATGATCAAGCGGACGGCCGCCAAGCAGGGTCTTGAGAATGTCCATCGCCTCAAATGTCCGCCGGTAGCGCGGGGCAGAAGCAAGCGTTTCACCCGGCAGGTCAGACGAGATGATGTTGACCGTCAGCCGTCCGCCGAGCATCCGGTCCAGCGTCGCGATCTGGCGGGCGAGCTGTGGTGGCCAGCTTTCGCCGATGCGTATCGCCATGAGCAGACGGATAGTCTCGGTCAGTGGCGCAATTGCCGCAGCAAAAGCGGTCGTATCAATCCCCAGTGCATAACCTGACGGCAGCAGGATATTATCGAACCCCCCTTTTTCCGCAGCAAGAACAATATCGCGGCAATGCTCCCAGCTGGATGCCAGCGCAGGATCCGGGACGCCGAGATACTCGTAGTCATCGTCGCACAGTGCCGAGAACCAGCTGACTTCGCACGAACCTGTCATGGCAATGGCACACCGCGAGAGGCGACCAGCACCTGATACCAGCTGGACCGTGTCCAGTGTACCTTGAAGGCATTGGCAGCCTCCATAATCCGGGCAGGGGTTTGGGTGCCGATAATCGGAATGGCCCCCGCAGGATGCGCCATGATCCAGCTCAGTGCGGCGGCAGAAAGCGATACGCCAGACTCGTCGGCCCTGGTTTGCAAAGCGGCAGTAACCGCGCGTTCGCGATCATTGCTCGGCGCAGCAAGGCGTCCGCCGGCAAGCGGCGACCAGGCCAGTACGCCAAGTCCGTGCGCCATCGCCAGATCAAGTGTGCCATCGTCAATTGGCGCAAGCGACAGCGCCGAAAGTTCAGGCTGGATGCTGGCCAGCGGCCTATCGAGATGCGCCATCAGCGCGATCGTCTGGGCAACGGTGAAGTTGGACACACCGATTGCGCCTATCTTGCCCGCGTGCTGAGCTGCGGCAAGCGCACCGGCCAGTTCGGCGGGATGGGTCAATATGTCAGGACGGTGAACCTGCCAAAGATCGATATGATCGGTGCCCAGACGTTGCAACGAGGCGTCAATAGCCTCGGCGATATAGGTTTTACCCGAATCATAAGGTGTGCCGATGATGATCCCGCCCTTGCTGGCGAGCACCATATTGGACCGCAGCGATGGTGATTCGGCAAACACCCGGCCAAGCAAGGCTTCGGCGGCACCAAACGATTCGCCACTATCAGGGCCATAGATGTCGGCGGTATCAAACAGTGTAATTCCAGCCTCAAAGGCTGTCTCGACAAGCCTGCGGGCGGCATTGACGTCATCGCCCTTGAACCGCCACATCCCCCAGGCAAGCGGGCTGACAGACAATCCGCTCTTGCCGAGCGGGCGGGATTCTGGTGAGAGTGGCAAATCAGACATCGCTGTCATATGGCACAGGATAAACCGGAATGGGAGAGAAAATGCGATACGGCATCATCGGCTGCGGGATGATTGCGCAGGAGCATATCCGCAACCTTGCGCTGATCCCTGATGCAGAAGTGGTGGCAATTGCCGATCCGGTCGATGCCTGCATCGCGATGACCAAGGCCAGCCTGGGTGCTGCGGGCGATGCGGTGCGCGTCTATGGCAACAGCGCGGCCCTCGCGCAGGACAAGGAAATTGACGCGGTGATCGTTGCAAGCCCCAACTTCACCCATCGCAAAGTTCTTGAGCCGCTGTTCGAAACTGATCTGCATGTCCTGTGCGAAAAGCCCTTGTGTACGACAATCGACGATGCCCGCTGGGTCACTAGCAAAGCCGAACGGCACAAAGGCATTTTCTGGACGGCGATGGAATACCGCTTCATGCCGCCCGCCGCCGCGTTCATCGAGCAGGTCCATGCCGGACGGATGGGGCGACTGCGCATGCTTTCCATCCGCGAACACCGCTTCCCGTTCCTGCCCAAGATCGGTGACTGGAACCGCTTTTCCGAGAACACGGGTGGCACAATGGTCGAGAAATGCTGCCATTTCTTTGATCTGATGCGGCTGATGATCCAGTCAGAGGCAGTGCGTGTCTATTGTTCTGGCGCGATGGACGTCAACCATCTTGATGAACGGTATGATGGCCGCACACCCGATATTATCGATAACAGTTACACCGTTGTCGATTTTGAAAATGGCGTGCGTGCCATGCTCGATCTGTCGATGTTTGCCGACGGCGCCCAGAATCAGGAAGAGATTTCAGCGGTTGGAGACAAGGCGCGGCTTGATATGCTGGTGCCCGAAAGCATCATCGTCTATTCGCCGCGCACCGGCCGCATGGGGCCAAAGACGCCCGAGCGGACGCATATTCCAGTGTCACAGGCCGTGCTCGATGCGGGCTCGCATCACGGATCGGAATATTATCAACATCAGGCATTTCTATCGGCAGCGCGCGGTGAAGCGCCTGTGCTGGTCTCGGCAGAAGACGGTCTGCGCGCGGTGTCCATAGGTGTCGCCGCCGAACTCAGCGCGCGCGAGAAGCGCGTCGTCGAGATGGTCGAACTCGGCTTTTGAGTGAAACACTTTCTTTCGCATGAGGATTATGATAGCGTCACATGTCTGACAGCGATGTCATACCGAATCATCGTCAAGAGCCCGCATGAGGCTCATCGGCTTCAGGGAGTGAAAATGACCAATTTCCAAAAAAGCGCCGCCTCAAGCCTGCTTGTACTGGCATTCACGCTGGCGACCCCGGCCTGGGCTCAGGCTGCTGCTGAGGAAGAGGCCAAAAATGACGAAATCATCGTCACCGCACAAAAGCGCGAAGAAAACCTTCAGGATATCCCGCTGGCCGTCTCGGTCATCGGCGGTGAGGCGATTGCCAACAATGGCGGCATCACGCTGGAAAATGCGCAATATCTTGTTCCCAGCCTGAACTTCCGCAAGTCTGGCACATCGCTCAACCAGGCATTGTTTCTGCGCGGCGTCGGCACGATCAACTTCTCGATTGCCGCTGAACCATCGGTCGCCGCCGTCCTCGATGGCGTCGTACTAAGCCGCGCGGGCGAAGGCTTTACCGATCTGTTCGATGTCGAGCGAATCGAAGTGCTGCGCGGTCCGCAGGGCACCCTGTTCGGCAAGAACGCTTCGGCAGGCGTCGTCAGCATCGTTACCAAACGGCCAACGGCTGATTTTGGCATAACCGCCGAAGCCTCTTACTTTTCCGAAAACGAGTATCGCGGCCGGGTGACCGTCAACCTCCCGCTGGGTGAAAACCTGCGGTCGCGCTTTACCGGCTTTTACGGTGAATATGATGGCAACATCAGCAACCTGACCACCGGAAACAAGGTCAACGGCTACAAGCATTACGGCCTGCGTGGTGCGATTGAAGCCGATCTGGGCGAGTCGATCAGGTTCACTCTGCGCGGCGACTGGCGCAAGGCGAATGATGATTGCTGCGCCGAAATCATCGGTACGACCCCGTCCAATGCCGCCGCGCTGGCACTGGCCGGAACCAACATCGGTGGCGAAGAAACCCGTGCCATCCGCCAGAACCTTGTCACCGCGACCAAAGAAGAAAGCTGGGGCATTGCGCTGCAGGCAGACATCGAGCTGGGTAATCACACACTGACCTCGATCACCAGCTATCGCGGCTGGGACAACCTCGAAATCCGTGATGGTGACTGGCTTGACCGGCCCTACATCGGGCTCAACCAGTTGCATGATAATGGTCCGCAAAAATCGAAGACCTTCAGTCAGGAGCTGCGGATTTCATCGCCCACCGGGCAACTGCTCGAATATGTGCTGGGTGCCTATTATTCCAAGGCCGATTCTGACCGGACCTTTGCCCGCAGTGTGGTGACCTGTTCGGCTTCAACGCTTGCTGCAATTGTGCCTGGCCTGACCCCCTGTTCGACTGCGGCCGGTGTTTCAACGATCACCCAGCCCTTCGGGTCTGCCGATTTTGGCTCGGTGTTCAAGAATATGTCGTTCTTCGGCCAGGCCACGCTCAACCTGTCGGATCGCATCCGGCTGATCGGTGGTTTGCGCTATACCAATGACAAATTGAGCGTCGATCATATTCGCCGCACCGTGCTTTCAGGCCCCGGCATCCAGCCCAACTTCGACGCTGGCGTCTACAATAATGGCCTTATCGCCACGCTGCCGGCGACGGGCTTCATTGCTGGCGCTTCAAACGGCATCCCGTTTGCCACCCAGACCAGCAACAATAATCTGTCGGGCAAGGCCGCAGTCCAGTTCGACCTGTCCGACGATATCATGGCCTATGCGAGCTACACACGCGGCTACAAGGGGCCCGCCTACAATATCTTCTATAACCTGACGACGGTTGGTACTGGCGTGATCGCGCCCGAAACAGTCAGCGCCTATGAGGCTGGCCTCAAAAACAGCTTCCTCGATGGCGATCTGATCGTCAATTTTGCGGCTTATTATGCCAAGTACAACAATTACCAGGCGAACAACCCCGACGTTGTGGCCGGTGTCCGCACCACCCGGTTGACCAATGCCGGAACGGTTTCGACCAAGGGCTTTGAACTGGATTTTGTCGCCCGGCCATCACGCAGTTTCACGGTGACGGGCGGTCTTGCCTATAACAAGGCGCGGGTCGTCGAATTCAAGCTGCCGCCAGGTGCCGACGCAACGGCTCTGATCGCTCCGGGCACCCCGCTCGCCAATGCCCCTGAATGGAAGCTCGCTCTGGGGGCGAATTATGAATGGGAAACCGGCGGCTTTGCCAATGTGGATTTTGGCATGCAGATAGCCATGCAATCCGACCAGATTTACGAGCTGAGCCCCAATCCGTTGGTCCGGCTTGGCTCGACGGTTGATGGCTACGCCACGGTGGATCTGGCGGTTGCACTGGTTGATCCGGCTGACGTCTGGCGGGTGACGTTCCAGGTCAAGAACCTGTTTGACGAGAGCTTTGCCTCATCGATTGTCTCGGGCGGACCGGGAGGTGCATACCGCTTCATCATTCCGCGCGAAGCTGACCGTTATTTCGGCGTCACCGCCAGGGTCAATTTTGGCGGCAAATAAGCCTCTACGGGTTGTACCAAAGCAGGGGGCGAAAGCGGGCCGGGGGGGAATCCTCTGGCCCGCGTTGCATCCATGGCGATTATCGGCATGAATGAGACCCGATTGGTGCGCGATGATATGCAAGTGACCAGCAAGGGCAACAAAACATGAGCCAGATCACCCCTCGCCTGCGGTGGACGCTGTTTGCCCTTTTAGCCGGAGCGGGCGTCTTCAACGCGATGGACCGCCCGATCATCGCCATCCTCAAACCCGATATGTCGGCCGATTTTGGCTGGACCGACAAGGATTTTGGCATTCTTGCCGCTTACACCCAGTTCGCAGCGGCGCTGGCCTTTCTGTTCACCGGCTGGCTTGTCGACCGGATAGGCGTCCGCAAATCGATGGTCGTCGGCGTTTCGGCATGGAGCTTTGCGGCAATGGCGCATGGCTGGGCGATGACGATGTGGCAGGTTGTTATCGCTCGCATCGGGCTCGGCGCGACAGAAGCGGTGCAGACCCCGCTCACCATCAAGACCGTGGCGACCCTGTTTGAGCCGAACAAGCGATCGTTAGCCTTCGGCATCGGTACCGCCATCGCAGGTGCCGGGACGATCTCCATGCCCTTTTTCATCCCCCAGCTGGCCGAGACGTTCGGTTGGCGCGGAGCACTGATCTTTGGCGGGCTTGGCGGCTTCATTACACTGGCACTGTGGCTGTGGTTCGCGCGCGGTATTGATTTTGGCGCTGCGCCAACCCGCGGCGCGCAGGTTGTGACTGATCAGGGCACTGCTTATGGTCCCATCCTCACTGAACGCCGGACCTGGGCCATCGTCATTGCCAAGACATTGTCCGATGCCACGTGGTGGCTGATCAACTTCTGGTTGCCCGATTTTTACCGCAAGGAGTTTGGACTGACGACTTCCGAGCTGGCGGTTCCGCTTGCGCTTGCCTTTCTCGGCTCCGGGGCCGGTGCCCTGCTGGCGGGCTGGGCTTCGACACGGCTGCTCGAGCACGGCTGGAGCGTCAACCGCGTCCGCAAAACGGTGATGCTCGTCTCTGCACTGATAGTCGTTCCGCTGCCGTTCGTTCTCCAGTTGCACAGCTACTGGCCGGTCGCCATCATGATGGGCGTGGTGATGGCTGGTCATCAAGGCTTTTCGCTGTCGATCTTCTCGACCATAACCGATGTCGTGCCGCGCAGCACGGTCGGCCGCGTAACAGCGTTTGGCGCATTTTGCGGTAATTTGGGCGGCGTCGCCATCAGCTATGCCACGGGCCTCGTGCTGACAGCGGGGCTTGGGTACATGCCGCTGTTCATCTTTGCGGCATCGTCCTATCTTCTGGCGCTGTTGTGGCTTCATCTGTTCATGCCTGAAATCAGACGCACCGCAGGTACCGAGGCTGCGCCGGCGGTTTCCGCTTAACCATATGCCTGTCAGCGCAGACCCTCCGTTGCCCGCCGCTGCCGATCTCTATGGTGATCTGCTCGATTCGGCACCTGTGAACAAAAGCCCGTGGAAGACCTATTTCCCCGGACTGGCGATGACCATGGTCGCGGCTCTCGCAGCAGCGTGGTTGTCTGAGCATTATGGCGCGCCCCGCATGCTGATGGGGCTGTTGATCGGGCTCGCATTCAACTTCACCAATTCCGATACCAGGCTGCATCCGGGCCTCCGTCTGGCATCAAACACCTTGTTGCGCTGGGGCATCGTGTTCGCTGGCTTGCAGATCACGCTCTGGCAGATCCTCGATCTGGGCTGGGGAAGCTTCTTGTGGATTGCCGCGATGATTGCCATTGTCACCGGCATCGGCGCGATTACCGCGCGCTGGATGGGGCTTGGCCTTTCATTCGGTACGCTTGCGGGCGGGGCTGTCGCGATCTGTGGGGCTTCTGCGGCGCTCGCTCTGTCGAGCCTGCTCGGCGAGAAGCGATCGAGCCAGGCGCAGTTGACTGTGGTGCTGGTCACGGTTTCAGCCGCGAGTGCTGTGGCGATGTCACTCTACCCGGTGCTCGCTCAGTTCGCCGGGCTGACCGACCGGCAAGCGGGGTGGCTGGTTGGCAGCGCGATTCACGATGTTGCGCAGGCAATCGGCGCGGGATATTCGATATCGGATGAGGCGGGCCAGACCGCAACAATCGTCAAGCTGACCCGCGTTGCACTGCTTGCACCGGCACTTGCAGTGATCGCGATGGTCTTCCCGGTCACGTCACGCCAATCGCGCCAGAGGATTGGTCTGCCGTGGTTTGTGTTGGGCTTTCTGGCGCTTGGTGCGCTGAACTCTTTTGTTTCCCTGCCGAGCGCCGTCACCACATGGAGCGCCCAGACAACCAGCGCGCTTTTACTGCTCGCCGTTACCGCGACAGGCATCCGCTCACCGATGCACCTGCTGATCGGTCAGGGATGGCGCTCAGCGGCACCGGTGGCTGCGGCATCGCTCGCGGCCTTCGCTCTGGCACTGACTGGCGCTGCATTGTTCGGCTGATCTCTGCCAAGTCTGCTTGATCAGAATCGATGGGCGCATTGGCGAAGACTGATCGACAGGATGCGCCAAGGATGATCGATCAGCTGGTTCAAGGATCAGAACGCCAGGAGCACCGCGGGCGACGTGGCCGGATAGCACTGCAAGATGCCTTCGTATCGCTGCGTGGTTGCAGCAAGGGTTGAAGACTGCTGCGCCATATATTCGCCGATGGCGGCTACGCTGGAGACAAGCTCAGGGAGGCGTTCAAGACTCACGGAAGCTGGACCATCGAAATCATCAGACGCTCCGACACCGCCACAGGCTTCGTTCTCCTGCCACGCCGATGGGTGGTTGAGCGGACCTTTGCATGGCTCGGCAGGTGCAGGCGATTGACCAAAGACTGGGAGCGCTCCATCGCTTCCTCAACCGCATGGGCGCACATCGCCTCGATCCGTATGCTCACACGCCGTGCCGCAAGATATTGCTATGCTTGATGAACTTTTGAATCAGGCGCTCAGGATCACTCGGACCTGGGATAGCGGCCTGACTGGTTTCAAGTTGAGGTGAGCCTGAGGTGC
>JANOYZ010000130.1:0-8671 GCA_031429135.1 Novosphingobium sp.
TCGCCCCGCCCATATTGCCGCAACCGATCTGGAGCAGGCGCATGATGCTCAGGCCTCGCCCGCTGCATCGACCATGGCACTGGCCAGCGCCTCAGCCGGAGTTTTGTCGCCCCACAGGATAAATTGAAACGCAGGGTAAAACCGGTCGCACTCCTCGATCGCCGCCTCAACCGCGTTCTGTGCCTGGGCCAGGCTGAGCAAGCCATCATCCCCCAGCATCATCGCGTGGCGATAGAGCAGTACTCCGCCATTTGACCAGATATCGAAATGGCCCAGCCACATCTGTTCATTGACCAGCGCCAACACCTCGAACATCGGCGGCAGTTTGTCATCCGGGACACGAATATCGGGTAGACAAATCAGCTGCAGCACATGATCTTCGCTGCGCCATACCCCGCGCAGCTGGTAGTTTGCCCAGCTGCCCTGCACTTCAACCGAGATTTCGTCTTCACCGGCATAGTCGAAAGCCCAGCCACGCGCTTCGCACAGCGAGGCCAGCATCTCGACCGGCGCGGCATCCTCATCTCGGTCCATGTGGATGTGCCCAGCTCTCAAGTCTTGTGCTCCCGGTTCATAGGCGAGTGGATGGTGCGAACAGGGACCATTGCACAATGGAGGAGACGCGCTGGGCTGAGCAAAACTCCACTTGATTGTTTACACCTTGTGGAAAAGGCCTTCACCTGGCTGCCAGCGGATCAACCACCTGGCCGGCCGGACTGGTCCAGAGGAATGAATTGACCTTGTCGCGCTTGAGCTTGGCGACAAAGGCATTGGCCGCCGCTGTGGTATCAAACGGACCGGTCAGCAGGCGGTTGGTCTTGCCCCAATCGGTAATCGCGGGACTTTTGCCCCGGAACACATCGGGGCTTTCCTTGACCAGACTTTTCCAGGTTGAGCTGAGCGCAGATTTGTCACGTCCGATCCCCACCTGAATCCAGATGCGGCTGGGATGCACCGGCTTGGCTAACATTTCCGCCTTGGCTGAAGCCGGACGGGCTGGTGCGATCTTGCGAATATCCACCGCGCCCGAGGCTGGGACAGGCTTGATGACCGGCGCGCCGAGATCGCCAAAGGCATCAGCAAAGCTGCGCGGCGATGCGGCCTGCGCTGCTGGTGCAGCAGGCGGTTGCACAGGTGCAGCAGCAGGCTTGCCAACCTGTGCGAGATCAAATTTCGCCGTTGCCGCGCGGTCCTCAGGGCCGGTCGGTGGGCCGATGAGCGTGGGCTTGACGGCATTTACGGTGGCAACACCGCCACCTGTTCCGGTAGCGGGTACGCTCGCCGTCGCCACGACGACTGGCTCGACGACTGGCGTTGGCGGTGGAGGAGGCGGTGGAGGTGCTGAAGCGACCGGCAAGGAAATTGGCTGAGCAGCCATAGCGGGCGAGCCACTATCGACCCGGCGCGGCTGCAATTCGGGAGGCGCAACGCGGGCTATGGCCGGTTTAGGCGGGGTTATCGCCGCGATCCTGGCTTCTGCGGCCTTGGCCTTTTTGCTCTTGCCGCCCAGTGGTTCGCCTTTGGGGACGAGCGCAGTGGCCGTGGCGACGTAGGCCGGCGGTGCATAGCGGGTGACGCGCGGATCATCGCGTCCGATCTCGGCAGCGCGCGGGAAGTGCCCGAATGTTGCCGCGGCCGCCTGCTGCGCTTTGGTCAGGCGCGGCATATAGCGCAGATAGGGAGCAATACCCGCCGAAAGTTCCGCCGGCATCACCTGCTGGGCAATAGCCACCGCTTCATCAGCGCGCCCCAGAATGGCGAGGCCAAAGGCGCGCATCCGCATCGCCGCCTTGTCCTGCCTTAGCAGCAAGGGCGAAAGCGTCGCCTCCATGCCATCGCGATCACCGGCAATCGCCTGACTCAAGCCAAGCCGACGGGTGGTCTCATCATTGGGCACAGAGGCCAGTGCGGCGCGATAGTATTTTTGCGCAGTGGCGGTGTCCCCAACCAGATCATAAGCGAGACCGCGTTCGGCATTAAGGCTGGAAGTCATGCCGTCTGCTGCCTCTGCCTCGGCAAACAGCGGGATGGCATCATAGGGGTTGCCGCTGTGAACCAGCGCGCCCGCCAGTCCGGCGCGGACGCGCGGGTTGTTGGGCTGGAGCTGATCGGCTCGGGCGAAGAAGCCGACAGCGGCATCGACATCACCCATGACCAGAGCAGCATTGCCCGCGTCGATCAAGGCGCTGACATCGCGCGGATTCTTGCCCAGCCGGGCGAGCGCAGCGTTCAGCGCCTGCCCCGCAGCACCGGGGATCGGCTGGACCACCGGCTGCGCTATCATCGCCTGTTGCGCTGCGACGGGCATGGTTATTGCGCCCAGAAACAGGCCGTACAAGAGCACTGCAACGGCACTGCAAGCCCCATTACGCAAGCTAAAATTCAAATTCATTGCTGGCCGAGTGTCATTGCTGGCTGACTGGCAAAAGCCATGGCTGTGTCCATCCGGAAATACCCGCCCCCACTCGGAGCGGTGCGCACATGCCCGCATCAAACTGAACCGCAGCAGAACCACCGGAGACAGTCCCGGCGCAACGCAGCGTTACAGACTTACTGGTTGTTCTGCCGCCCAAGGAAGCGGGGGATACTGATCGAAGGCGAATCATCAGCTTCGGTTTCATCCTCTTCTTCTTCAGGCTTGCCGCCGCGTGAAAGGTTGGCCATGCGTTCAAACAGAGTGCTGCCCGCGCCGGACAGACGAGGAGTCCGCTCCTCGCCCTCATCCATCGAGCTGGAAGAAACCAGCGGTCGTTTACGGGTGACTAGCGGGGAGTTTGGCGCATCATCATCAGCCAGACTCGTGGCATCGAGCAGCAATTCATCAGAGGCGAGTGCCTCATCGCTGCTTTCGGCTGAAGCCGCATCCTCGGCAGTAAGCTCGAGAGCTTCGTCTTCGTCCAGAGCCTCATCGCCCAGTTCCTCTTCGGCGAATTCGCCCAGTTCAAGCTCAAGACCCGCATCATCACCAGCCGACTCTGCGGCAGGTTCAGGCTCATAGGCTGCCGGAACCGGCGCTTCTGCTTCCTCAACAGGCGGAGCAGCGCGGGTGAACAGCGGTTCAGCCTGCGCCGGTGCGGCTACGGGCAGCACCGGCCCGCGCGATGCGCCAAGGTTGAACGGTTTGGCCGCTTCCTGCGCCATCTCGGGCGATTGCTCGATCCCGGTGGCGACCACCGATACGCGAATCTTGCCTTGCAGATCAGGGTTGAAGGCAGAGCCCCAGATGATGTTGGCGTTGGGATCAACCAGTTCGCGGATATGATTGGCTGCCTCGTCAACTTCGAGCAGTTTCATATCGTCGCCGCCGATGATCGAGATGATCACGCCCTTGGCGCCCTGCATCGAAACGCCATCGAGCAGCGGGTTGGAAATCGCCCGCTCCGCAGCTTCGAGCGCACGGTTTTCGCCGGCACCTTCGCCGGTTCCCATCATCGCCTTGCCCATTTCACCCATCACCGAACGGACGTCGGCAAAATCGAGGTTGATCAGGCCGGGCATCACCATCAGATCGGTGATCGAACGCACACCCTGTTGCAGCACTTCGTCGGCAAGCTGGAACGCTTCCTTGAAGGTGGTTTCCGCCTTGGCGACGAGGAACAGGTTCTGGTTGGGAATGACGATCAGCGTATCGACATGCTTTTGCAGCTCTTCGATCCCGGCTTCGGCGGCGCGCATGCGGCGGGTGCCTTCGAACAGGAACGGCTTGGTGACGACGCCAACGGTGAGCACGCCCTTGTCACGCGCCGCCTTCGCGATGACCGGGGCCGCACCGGTGCCGGTGCCGCCGCCCATGCCCGCAGCGATGAAGCACATATGCACACCGTCCAGCGTCCGCTCGATCTCGGCGATGGTTTCTTCGGCTGCCGCGCGGCCAACCTCGGGGCGCGATCCGGCACCCAGCCCCTGGGTGATATCAGGCCCCAGCTGGATGCGCTGTTCGGCAACCGCAATATTCAGCGCCTGGGCATCGGTATTGGCGACGATGAATTCGACGCCTTCGATCTGGGCGTTGATCATGTTGGCGATGGCATTGCCGCCAGCCCCGCCGACCCCGATGACGGTGATCCGGGGGCGGAGTTCCTCAACCGCAGGGGGTCCGATATTGATGCTCATTTCGCTCTCCACAGAGGCTGCTGCCGCAAGGGCATAAATTCACTCATTACAATGACACGCTTCGACTCGACGCGCCAAACGTCTTTCACCCGTTGTCCACAGCCCAGAGTCCACAGCCCTGTGCCAAGGACAATCCCTTAGAAATACTCACGTAGAGCCCTCCAGATACGCACCGCCAGCCCCATTCCCTTGTAGCGATGGGTGGGCTGATAGCTGGAGCCAATGGACCGGATGTCAACCGGATCGGCGGCGGCATAAAGGATGAGGCCCGACAGCGTGGCAAAGCCCGGCCGGGCATGGGCTTCGGCCAGTCCCTTGATCTGCGGCACCTTGCCGATCCGCACCGGCTTGCCGAGCGCGGACTGCGCATAATCAGCCAGCCCGGTCAGCTCTGCGCCGCCGCCGGTGAAGACCACCAGCTGTCCTTTTGTACCTGTAAATCCAAGACCTTTGAGTGCCTTGTTGATATCTTCCATGAGGCGGCCAAGCTGCTGGGTAATGACCGAAACCAGCTCTGCGCGCGGGATGCGATTGGCATCGTCAGCATGGCGCGCGACGGGTCCGGCACCCTCTTCTCCGGGCGCGTTGACCGGGATCATCTCGCGGTGATCCGCCGGGCTGGCGATGGCCGAGCCGTTGACACATTTAAGCCGTTCAGCCTGAAACCGCCTGATGCCAAAGGCCGAGGCGATGGCATCGGTAATGTCACCCGAACCGATCGGGATCGAAGCGAGACCGAGCAACATTCCTCCGGCATGGACCGAAACATTGGTCACTTCGGCACCGAACTCGACCAGAGCGACGCCAAGATCGCGTTCTTCGGGGCTGAGGCAGGCATGGCCTGCGGCAATCGGCGAACCAACCACTGCCTCTACATCCAGATGCGCGTTCTGCACCGCCTCTGTAATATTTCGGATCGGTGCGCCGTCCGCCAGCATGACATGGATATCCACCCCGAGCCGTTCAGCATGGAGCCCGCGCGGGTTGGCAACGCCGTGGGCACCATCAAGGGTATAGTGCGCTGGCTGGGCATGCAGCACCATGCGGCCATCGGGCTGGATAACCTCGCGCCCGGCAACCAGCAGATGCTCGATATCATCCTCCTCGATCCGCCGTCCGCCGATATCAACCTCGACTTGCGCGGTCTGGCTGACCAGCCCAGCCCCAGAGGTGCCAACCCACACCGAATTGACGCTGACCCCCGCCATGCGCTCCGCCCGTTCGACCGCATCGCGCACCGCATAGGTCGCCGCCGTCATATCGGTGACATAACCACGCTTGACCCCTTGGGCGGCGCGGTGAGCAGACCCGAGCACGATCATCTCACCGGTTTCGCTGATCCCGGCGATAATCGCCGAGATGCGGAAGCTGCCGATATTGACCGCGGCGAAAACACGGGAAATGCGGGGATTTGCCATCAATCCAGCTCCTTTGCCTTCGGCTTGGTCTTCGGCTTGTTTGTCGCCTTATCATCGGATTTGGTCTCAGCCGACTTCCCGGCAAGAGCAACCTCGGGACTGGGCTTTTTGGCAGGAGCCGTGAGCGACTTGATCCCCCCCTTCACCATGCTACCAGGCACAACCCCGCCCGGAACCCTGAAATAGATCCGGGCGGGATCGCGCATATCAAAGGCCAGAGCCTTGCCGCCCAGCAACCGGTTGACCCCGTCGAGCCGGGCGAATGACATCAGCGCATTGGCCGATGGTTTTTCTCCCTCGGGCAGGGCGAGCACCTGTCCGGTATTGAACTTGAGGTTCCAGCGGCGGTTACCCACCCATTCCGCCTCGGCCACTTGCGGTTTCAGCGCCGGGGCAGCTTCGAGCAGGGCCGATAGCGCCGACATCTGCTTGCCCGCACCGGGGCCGAAGACGATCAGCTTGCCTTTGGCGCGTTCGGGCGAAACGGGATCAAGCTCGTGCCCCTGAGCGTCAATCAGCATCAGCCGGTCAGGTTTGCGCAGCACCGCGTGGGGTGTGCGCTCAACCACGTCGATCACTAGCCGATCGGGCAGCTGACGCGAAACGCGGGCATCCTCGATCCAGTTTATGCCGTTGTTTTCATTGACCAGCTGCGCCCGGATGGCGGCGACATCGACTTGCGACATCGATTTGCCCACCTCGCTTTCAACCAGCGCATAGATCTTGAGCTCGTTGAGATGCTTGACCCCGCGCACTTCGACCTTGCTCACGGCAAAACCGGTGTCCGCTGCGATGGCAGCAAATTGCTGCGAGATCAGCTGCGGTACACCCGCCATCCGCGCGACGATCCACACCAGCGCGATGGCAGTGCCAAAAATGGTGGCGAGGAAGATGCGGTGCAGCTGCTCCTCGCTGAACGGCAACCAGGCCATGATGGAATCGAGCGCCGAGCCGGTCTTGGCCTTGGCATTGCGGACCTTGCGCGCATTGCTCTGCTGCGCGGCAGTTTTACCCGCGTTGGGTGACTTGCGGCGGATAGTCTGGCTCATGAGTGCGCCTCCGCTGCTTTGTCGTTCAAGGCTTCGGTGATGATCACTTCGACCAGATCCTCATAGCTGATGCCGCAGTGCCGCGCCTGTTCGGGCACCAGGCTGAGCGCGGTCATGCCCGGCTGGGTATTAACCTCGAGCAGGAACAGACCGGCGATTCCGCGTTCGTCATCCCAGCGGAAATCGGAACGGCTGGCGCCCTTGCAGCCCAGCAGCTGGTGTGCGCGCAAGGCGATGTCCTTGCAGGCCTCGGCGACATCATCGGGAATTTCGGCCGGGCAGACATGATCGGTCATGCCATCGGTATATTTGGCATCGAAATCATAGAAACCCGACTTAGGCTTGAGTTCAGTCACCATGAGAGCGCGGTCGCCGATCACCGCTGTCGTCAGCTCCAGCCCGCGAATGAACGGCTCGGCCAGCAGCGAGTTAAACTCCTGCCACGGCCCTTTGGCGCCACGGCTGATCGGATTACCCATGTTGCCATCGGCGGTGACGATAGCGACGCCAACTGAAGACCCCTCGTTCACCGGTTTCAGCACATAGGGCCGCGCCAGCGGGTCTTTCTCGTAAAGCTCCTCGCAATTAACGATGCGGCCACCAGGCATGGGGATGCCATGAGGTACTAGGCGCTCTTTGGTCAGCTCCTTGTCGATCGCAATCACCGATGTCGCGAGGCCCGAATGGGTATAGGTCAGCCCCATCAGGTCCAACATGCCCTGCACCGTGCCATCTTCCCCCGGCGTGCCGTGGAGCGCGTTGAACACCACGTCTGGCTTGGCTTCGAAAAGGCGGAGCGCGACATCGCGGCCCATATCGATGCGCGTGACCTGATGTCCGCGCGATTCCAGCGCCTTGGCCACACCCTCACCGCTCATCAATGAGACAGCGCGTTCGCTGGACCAGCCGCCCATCAGGACAGCAACGTGGAGTTTGGGGAGAGTCACTGCTTTTTGCCCACCCGTTGTATTTCCCATTCCAGTTCCACGCCCGACTGCTCCTTCACCCGACGCCGCACTTCTTCGCCCAGGGCTTCGATATCGGCGCTGGTGGCATCACCGGTGTTGATCAGGAAATTGGTGTGTTTTTCGCTGACTTGCGCGCCGCCAATCTGAAGCCCTCGGCAACCAGCCTTGTCGACCAATTCCCAAGCCTTGTGACCTTCGGGGTTCTTGAAGGTGGAGCCACCGGTCTTCGAGCGCAGCGGTTGCGAAGCCTCGCGGGCTTCGGAGATGCGGTCCATTTCGGCTTGAATTGCCGCTGGTTCACCCGGACGGCCACGAAACCGCGCGGCGACCACGATTGCTCCTTCAGGCAATTTGGAATGGCGATAGGTGTAGTGCAGATCGGCGACGGACAGCGTCAGCAAATCACCATCCCGCAGCACTACGTCACAGTCGATCAGCACGTCCTTGACCTCGCTGCCATAGGCTCCGCCGTTCATCCGCACGAAGCCGCCGACCGTACCGGGGATTGAGCGCAGAAATTCAAGCCCCGCAATTCCGGAATCGCGCGCGGTGGAGGAAACGAGAATTCCTGAAGCACCGCCGCCACAATCGAGCGTGGCTTCGTCGCGCCTCTCCACCTTGGCGAAAGCCTTGCCCAACCGCACGACTACGCCCGGAACCCCGCCATCGCGGATGATCATGTTGGAGCCGAGGCCCAGCGCCATCACCGGCGTTGCGGAATCGCACTCGCGCAGAAAGTGCTGCAAATCAGCCAGATCCTTCGGCTCGAACAGCCATTCCGCCGTGCCGCCGGACTTGAACCACACCAGCGGGGCGAGCGGGGCACTGGCTGTGAGTTTGCCGTGGGGTGAGGGCAGCGCGCGCGCTTCGACAGGCTCAGCGTGAGCGCGGCTGGTTGACACAGCAGCATCCGCTCGTCCTGAGCCTGTCGAAGGACACGTGCTGAGGCCCGCCCCACTCATGCCCCCCTCCGCGCCGCAATCGCATCGGCCAGACCAGCGGCCCATTTGGTGATATCTCCCGCACCAAGGCAGACAACCATATCGCCAGGCTGCGCCGTTTCAGCGAGCACATCGGCCAGTGCTTCGGAACCGGCGATGACTTGCGCCGAATGGTGTCCGCG
>JANOYZ010000131.1:0-3060 GCA_031429135.1 Novosphingobium sp.
ATCCAGGTCGATCCGGTTCACATCCACGGGGTGCTCAGCCTGGTGTTCTGGTCAATGATGATCGTGGTGACGTTCAAATATGTCCTGACGATCATGAAGGCCGACAACAAGGGCGAGGGCGGCAGCCTGGCGCTGCTGGCACTGATCAACCGCAAGTCCGCTACCGCCAAGTGGACCGCACCGTTCGTGCTGCTCGGGGTGTTTGCCACGGCCTTGTTCTATGGCGATTCGATGATTACCCCGGCGATGTCGGTGCTCTCGGCAACCGAGGGTCTGCAATATATCGATCCCCGCTTCAAAAGCCTGATCGTGCCGATTGCGGTAGCGATCCTGTTCGGACTGTTCGCGATCCAGGCGCGCGGGACCGAGAAAGTCGGCAAACTGTTCGGGCCGATCATGATCGTCTATTTCTTCGCGCTGGCGGCACTCGGCCTGATGCACATGGCGGACAGGCCGCAGATCGTGTTTGAAACGCTGAACCCGCTTAACGCGATCAACTTTTTCATCACCGATGGCTTTCGCGCCTTTGTCGCGATGGGCAGCGTGGTTCTCGCGGTGACCGGGGCCGAGGCGCTCTATGCCGATATGGGCCATTTCGGCAGAAACCCCATCGGGGTAAGCTGGATGAGCTTTGTCCTGCCGGCGCTGATGCTCAACTACATGGGGCAAGGCGCCATGGTGCTTTCGCAGACCAGCCCGGAGGCCGCCGCCGCGCTGATCAAGGATCCGTTCTTCCTGATGATCCCCGATGTGGTACGCATTCCCGTGGTGGTGCTGGCGCTGTTCGCCACGATCATCGCCAGCCAGGCGGTGATCTCGGGTGCCTTTAGCCTCACCCAGCAGGCGATCCAGCTGGGCTTTATGCCGCGCATGCAGATCAAGCACACCAGCGCATCGGCAGCGGGCCAGATCTATATCCCGGTGATCAACTGGGGGCTGATGGTCATGGTGCTGGTGCTGGTGCTGTTCTTCGGTTCGTCCACCAAGCTCGCCGCCGCTTATGGCATCGCGGTAACCGGGGCGATGTTCATCGATACCCTGCTGATGGCTGCGGTGCTGATATCCTTGTGGCGCTGGCCGCTGTGGAAGGCGCTGCCGCTGGTTGCGGTGTTCATCGTGGTTGATATGGCCTATCTTGGCGCGAACCTGATCAAGATTCCAGATGGCGGCTGGGTGCCGTTGGCGATTGGTCTGCTGATCTTCACCCTGCTGACAACCTGGTCACGCGGCCGGACATTGATGCGGCAGAACATGGCGGAGGGAACGATCCCCTTCGAGGTTTTCGCCAAGAGCGCGCATTCCAGCGCCCAGCGCGTCTCCGGAACTGCGGTGTTCATGTCGTCAACGCCGATTGGTGTGCCATCGGCGCTGCTGCACAATATCAAGCACAACAAGGTGATTCACGAGCGCGTGGTGGTGCTCAACGTCGCGATTCAGGATGTGCCCTATGTCGATGAAGCGGACCGGGCGACCTGCAAGCAGTTTGGTGAGGGTTTTTACCGACTGACGCTGCGCTATGGCTTCCTGGAAGAAACCGATGTTCCCGGTGACCTCAAAAAGGTCAAGCTGTGCGGTGAGCCATTCGAGATGATGAAGACCAGCTTCTTCCTCTCACGCCAGACGCTGATCGCCTCATCGAAGCCCGGCATGGCGCTGTGGCGCGAAAAGCTGTTCGCATGGATGCTGCGCAATGCGGCGAGCGCCATGGAATTCTTCCGTCTGCCAACCAACCGGGTGGTCGAACTGGGGAGCCAGGTGGAGATTTGAGGGGGGAGGTATCCAGCGCACCCATTCTCGCCGCGGAGCGAGTTGGGTAACATGATGAGATCGCACAAAATCACTTCGTCATTGCGAGCGAAGCGAAGCAATCCAGAGTGTTACGCGCGCCGCTCTGGATTGCTTCAGCCTTCGGCCTCGCAATGACGTTATTTTGTCATCACGCTTTATACTACCCACCCCCAAAAAAGGCGCGGTGATCAGCCGAGGTTGGCGCTCGCCATGCAGTACAGCATGGGAAGTGACAGCAGCAGATTGGTGCGGCTGGCGGCAAGTGCGATTGGCGCGGCCTTGGCCTTGGCTTCATCACTGGCCTCCACCAGACCGAGAATCTTCTTCTGCGCGGGCCAGATCAGGAACCACACGTTGAAGGCCATGATCAGCGCCATCCACATGCCGATGCCGATCAGGTTTTCAGCCGGAGTAGCTCCCTGAAGCGCCATCGCGCGGTGAAGATACTCTTTGCTGTAAGCAACGGTCAGTCCGGTAATAACCGTCAGCAGCGCGGCATAACGGAAGAAGAAGAACACCTTTGGCGCGATAAAGCCGGTGACGCCCTTTTTCAGTTCAGCCGGAACCTTGGGCATGGTCGGCACTTGCACGAAGTTCAGGTAATAGAGCAGACCGATCCACAGAATGCCGAAGAACACATGCATCCAGGTGAAGACCGTCAAGGTTGTGATCTGCACATCGGCCTTGAAATTCAGCATCACGGCAACTGTGAGCAGCAGGCCCACCACCAGCACCAGGTGCAGGTTTCCGAAAAATTTGCCCATATGTTCCCCCTAATCTTGAAATCTGTCTTGCACCGAACCCGGTGTGCCGTAGCGGCAGCAAGCAGATTATGCGGCATTGATGGTGATTTGTCACCGTCTATTGCGAATGATTCCCACCGCTACGATCACTCATGCGGCGCATTCGTCTCCGCCTCACCTTCAGCAGGGCCAGCAAGCCCGTGGCGCAGCAGCATCGGCATATGGGCAAAGGTGAACACGAACGACAGCGGCATGAACAGCCACAGCTTGGCTTTCAGCCAATCGTCGAAGGTGAACCAGTCGCGGTTGGCAAACACCTCGTTGGTGAGCGCGAGCACGATGAAAAAGAAGCCCCAGTTGCGCGACAGCTTGCGCCAGCCGTCATCGTCCAGCCCTTCAAACGCCGCGCCGAGCAGCACTTTGAGCAGCGCCTTGCCGCGCAGCCAGCCGATGATCAGCATCAGGGCGAAGAACAGATAGACCACGGTGGGCTTGTGGCTGATCCAGCGCGGGTCCTGTGTCCAGATGG
>JANOYZ010000132.1:0-2672 GCA_031429135.1 Novosphingobium sp.
CGGCAGTCTGGCAATCTGCACCGTGTTCTATCTGCTGGTGGCAGCTGGGGTTATCGGCACCGTTGGCGCGCAGCCGGTTCTTGATGCTGCGGGCAAGGGGATTGCTCCCGGCGATGCCACGGCAATGGCAGCGGCCTGTGCCGATATCGGCAATCAAGCCGTCGTCTGTTCGAAGGAGGCGCTGGCCTGGACACTGCGTGAAATCGGCTGGCAGCAAATCGGCAATCTGGTTGGACTTGCAGCGGGCCTTGCACTGCCTTCGGTGGTGCTGATGATGATGTTCGGCCAGACCCGCATATTCTTCGTCATGAGCCGTGATGGCCTGTTGCCTGAGGCGCTGAGCAAGATTCACCCCAAGTACCATACGCCCCATGTGGTGACGATCATCACCGGCATTGTTGTCGCGATCTTCGCTGCCCTGTTCCCGGTGGGCGCTCTGGCCGATATCTCGAATTCGGGTACTCTGTTCGCTTTCGCCATGGTCGCGGTGGCGGTTATGGTGCTGCGCCGCACCGATCCCGGCAGGCATCGCCCGTTCCGTACCCCGGCTGTGATGCTGGTGGCACCGCTGGCGATCCTTGGCTGTGTCTATCTGTTCTTCAGCCTCGATTGGTACACGCTGAGGCTGTTCGCCGGCTGGGCAATTCTGGGCCTGGTTATCTATTTTCTCTACAGCCGTCACCACAGCCATGTTGGTCGCGGATTGATCGAGGTACACGAAGATGATGCCGATATCCCGCCGCAGCCGGTGGCACCGCTGCCAGGTGATATCAAACTCGACTGATCGGTTTGCTGCCGAGCAAAGAGAGGGGCTGTCCATCCGGGCGGCCCTTTTCCTTTGCTCTTATCGGCTATTCCGCTGTGGCGGCCTTCGCGCAAAAAGGATTAGGGTCAGGACCTGTTACCTACCCGCTAATCTGCGCGCCAGAATTGCCGTCCTGGATAGTTGAAGGTGGATTTGCCAGGCAGCATCAGGTTTGCTATCAGGTCTCACATGCGGGGTCCCCTTATCCGGTTACTGGTGGTGCTGTCGGTCTTGTTGGCTGGCTTGCATACACCTGTGCTCGCGCATGACAGTCGCAGTTTGACTGTCGATGTGCATCATCACGACCACGAGAGTGCCGACACATCTGCGGACGGAAAACAGGAATCACCCGGCGCTCTGGGGGGTGATGCGCTGCATCATCACCATTGCCCACTCGCGCTTGCCGGGGCCACGGCAGAGATTGTGGCGGCGGCGTTGACGGGCGGTGCCGATTTCCTGCCCGGCTGCTCCAGAGCCTTGTCATCGCTTGCAACAGCCCCGCCGCTGGAACCACCACTAGCCTGAACCGAACCTTTGCTGCCGGGCCGTTTCTGACCGCCCGCTGCGCATGCGTCCCGTTCAGGAGAATATTCCATGCAATTCAAATTGCGCGTTGCCCTGATGGCAGGAGCGCTGGCACTGAGCATTCAGCCTGTTCTGGCAGAGGTGATCTCGCTTGACGAGGCCATCCGCCGGGCAAGCGAGACGACACCAAGGCTCAAGGCCAGTGAGGCCGCGATTTCGGCAGCAAAAGCCGGCGCGCGCCAGGCCGGTGTACGGCCCAATCCATCGCTTGCAGTCGAAGGTGAAAATCTCGTCGGAACCGGGACTTATGATGTCTTTCGCCAGTCAGAAGTCACCATCACCTATAGCCAACCCTTCGAGCGCGGCGGCAAGCGGGCGGCCCGCCTTGCTTTGGCGGAGCAGGACATTGGCGTGGCGCAGGCCAGTGCCCGTATTGCCCGGCTCGATCTAGCCGCTGGCGTCCAGCGTGCCTTCATCGATGTCCAGATTGCCGATGTTGTTGCCCAGATCAGCGCCGACCGGCTGACCACCGAAACGGCTATGCAGCGTGAGGCTTTGCGGCGGGTGCGCGGATACAAGGATCCGCTGTTCGTCGAATCGCGTGCCGCCGTTCGCGTGGCGCAGGCACGACTGGGGCTGGATGAGGCACGGACCCGGCAAGCCACGGCGCGCAAACACCTGGCCACCTATTGGGGCGGCTCTGGAACCGATCTGGCAGTATCAGAAGGCATTGTTCTGAAACCGGCTGATGCGATGACTATCGCCCAGTCGGATCAGGCGCTGCGCGATGCCGAAATCGCGCGAGCCCGTGCCGCTGTCATAGTCGAGCAGAGCCGGGCCAAGCAGGACTACACTTTGTCAGGCGGTGCCCGCTACCTTCGCGAAACCGGCGATGTCGCGATTGTGGCCGGGATCACTATCCCGCTTGGGCGGTTCGATCGCAATCAAGGCAATATCGAACGCGCGCAGGCAGAACGCCAGCGGATGGAATTTCTGGCCGAGGCGGAGCGGCTGGAACGGCTGCAACGGCTGGCTTCCCTGCGCACCGATGCCGATGCCGCCCGCGCCCGTGCTGATGCGATCATGCTGCAAGTCTATCCGCGCGCAGTGCGCACGCTTGAGCAGGTACGCGAGGGCTACAATCGCGGCGGCTTTGCTTTCCGCGATGTGCAAGACGCCGCAGACGCCATCCTCGATGTGCAGGATCAATGGCTTGATGCCATCACCCGCTATCGCGATGCGCAGACCGAAATTGACCGGCTGACCGGCCGCTTTGAGGCGCCCATCGGCGTGGAGACCATACCATGACAAAACTCTCAAGCCTTGGCGCGATTGTCGCGCT
>JANOYZ010000133.1:0-5283 GCA_031429135.1 Novosphingobium sp.
CTGCCATTGATGCTGGAAAAGGACGCCATCACGGTTTGCACATCAGCAGCAATTGCCGCCGGATATGGTGCGGTGTGCATCGCTTCGATTGCAGCCGACTCGCCCTTGGTATCCCCTTGATCGACCCCGTCAGTACCACCATCTCCGAAGAAGTGCTTGGCGGTGGCAAGGACATGGCGCTGATCCAGAAACTCCCGCGTACCGACCTTGCCCTGCAGACCTTCGATGGCGGCGGCACCAAGCCGGGTTACCAGCGCCGGATCTTCGGAGAAGCTTTCATAAGTCCGGCCCCAGCGATCATCGCGCACCACCGCCAGGGTCGGGGCAAAGGTCCAGTCAATTCCGGTTGCGGTTATTTCCGCCGCAGTAGCCGCGCCGATCCGTCGGACAAGTTCGGGGCTGCGGGTCGCTCCCAGCGCGATATTGTGTGGGAAGATCGTCGCGCCGATGACATTGTTGTGGCCGTGTACGGCATCGGTCGCCCACAGCGTGGGGATCACCGGGCTGCCATCGCCGGTTGGCGCAGTGGAGGCATTCCAGAAGCTGTCGGCGAGCGCGAGCCACTGAGCGGGAGCGGCTCGTTCATTGCCACCTGGCCCAGAGTTGCCGCCATTGAGAATTGTGCCAAAGCGATAGGCGCGAACATCCGCAGGCGAGATGGTCGAGATGTCCGGCATGATGATCTGCGAGACTTTCTGTTCCACCGACATGCGCGCCAGCATCGCATCTATACGTGTCTCTACAATAAGCCTGTCAGCCGTCAGCGTGCTGCTGACGGCCGGTTTGCTTGCCGGTAATGAAGCGCAACCGGCCAGCACTGTCGCGAGGCAGAGCGAAAAGGTACGAGCCACCCGCATTATCCAGCAGACGCCGCATTGCGGGTGACAAACAGCCCGAAGAACAGGACCCAGCCATAGGCGATCGCGGGTACGATCAGCGACAGACCAAGCCCCCATTGATCAGCCACCAGTCCGGTCAGCACCGGCAGCAGCGCGCCGCCGACGATGCCCATGCACAGCAAGGCGGCGGCCTTGGGTGTGTCGTCATCACCCAGCCCGATCACTGATTGTGAGAAAATGGTTGGAAACATGATCGAATTGAACAGGCCGACCGCAAGGATAAGCCCGGCGGCGGCAACCCCGGTGCTGATTGCCGACAGCAAGGCGAGACTGATCGTGCAGGCGGCAAAGACCGCGAGGACAAGCCCGGGCCGGAACCGTCCCAGCAGGTAGGAACCGATGAAACGGCCAATCATCGCCCCGCCCCAGTATAACGCGACCAGGCGGCCGGCATTGGCCTCGCTCACTCCCAATATTACCGGCCGGCTAAGATAGTTGACCAGCAGTGAGCCGATCGAAACTTCAGCGCCAACATAAGCGAAGATTGCCATGACCCCGTAAGCGACACGGCGGTTGGCCAGCAAATGGAAGCCGAGGCCCGTCGAACGCGCAGCAACAGTTGAACGCGGCAGCAGGTCGCGCTTGAAGTAGAAGACTGCGGTCAGCACCAGCAGGATCGCGGCAATGCCAAGGTAGGGCAGTTGCAGGCTGGCCGCTTCTTCCACGCGAAGCGTGGCAAGGTCTGGCGCGGAAAGCCGGGAAATCTCTTCAGCGGACCGGGTTCCCTGATCGAGGATCAGTTTCGCGCCGACAAACGGTCCGATGAACGTACCCAGGCTGTTAAATGCCTGCGCCAATGTCAGCCGAGCCGAGCTGGTAGTGGCGGGCCCCGAAATCGAGATAACAGCATTGGCAGCAACTTGCAGCGTGGTGATCCCGGCGGCCATCACGAACAGCGAGGCAAGGAAGGCGGGATAGGCACCCAGCCAGGTCGCGGGAACGAACCCCAGACAGCCGCAGGTCATGATGATCAGCCCGACAACGATCCCGCGCAGATAACCGATCCGCGCCACCAGATTGCCGGCGGGCAGCGAGAAAATGAAATAGCCCAGGAAGAAGGCGAATTGTGTCAGCATCGCCTCGGCAAAGCTGAGCGCAAACAGGCTGCGAAACTTCGGTATCAGGATGTCGATCAGGACGGTCGCAAAGCCCCAGATGAAAAACAGACCGAGCGACAGGATGAACAGACTCTTGTCGTTGTTGCGGGCTTCATCGGCAGGGGTGGACAGGGTTGGCAATGCCATCACGTTTCCTAACGGTTTTAATATTCGTGGGCTGACAGCGAGTTACTTGACTGGGTTGCTGCGCTGGTAGATGCGGACATAATCGACCTCCATCCGCGCTGGGAATGCATCAGGCCGGATGCCCTTCTGCCCACCCCAGCTCCCGCCGACGGCGATGTTGAGCAACAGGTGCTGCGGCTGATCAAATGGCCAGCGTGCGCGATCCTTGCGCACTTTGCGGAACATGAATTTGGGCTGATCATCAACACCCATCAGGATGAAATCAGCAGTCCATAACAGCTGGTAGCGATGCATCGCCTCGCAGGCGTTGGCGACAGTGAACTTGGTGGTTTTCTGGCTTCCGCTGCCGAAATTGAAGGCCTTGGTGTGGACCGTCTGGTTAACCACTCCGGCATCGAAGCCGACGTGTTCCATGATGTCGATCTCACCGCCAATGGGCCAGGCAACACTGGGATCTTCGGGCAGGGTCCAGATCGCAGGCCAGGTGCCGACACCGCAAGGGATCTTGGCGCGGACTTCGAAAAAGCCATAGGTCCAGCTGGCCTTGCCGCGTGTCAGCAGCCTTGCCGAAGTGTACTTCTGGCCCCCCCAATCGGCATACTTGGCGGGATCAAGTGTTTCTGCGCGGGCTTCGATGATCAGATGGCCATTCTCGATCCGCGAGTTTTCCGGCCGTGCGCGAGCGTAGTACTGCTTTTCCTGATTGAACCAGCCTGCCGCATTGCGTTCGGTCGCATAGTCCCATTTTGCTGGGTCAGGCATGCTACCGGCGTTGAATTCATCGCCAAAAACCAGCGAATATCCGGCTGGAGCGTGATCTGGTTCAAGGGCTGACGATGGTTCGGTGCCAGCGTTGCTCCCACTTGCCATCAAGGCCAGTCCGAAAGCCGTGACGCTTGACAGCAATCTGCAATCTGACCGCATAAGTGTCGCTCCATGCCCGATTATATAGCGATTTGCGTTTACCGGAAAATGGCCATCGCCGGTCCAGTGATCGGCGATGGCCAAATTTCCAAGAATCAGAACTTGATCCGCATACGGCCACCGTAGGTCCGCGGGCGGGTAAAGAAGCGGGTATTATCAAACTGTGTGATGATGATCGCTGCCTCATGCTGAACATTGGTCAGATTGTTGACGTAGGCCTCGATCCGCAATTTGCCTTCAGGACCGTGGCTGTAGCCAGCACCGAGATCAACGGTCCAGTATCCGTTGACTGTATCGTTAAGCCGCAGGCGCGCATTGGCCGGATTCTGGAAATCCTGGCTGTTGAAGATCGTCATGAACTGCGACGAGCGATAGCCCACTGACGCCACCCAATCGAACGAGCCTGATGGCACTTCGATCTTCTGCGCAAGCGAAGCGTTGAGCTGGAATCGCGGAGTACGCGGCAGGCGCTTGCCAGCGATGGACTGGAACACGGCTTCTGTTGGCGAAACGTCTGCCTGGAAGCGGAAGTCCTGGATCGGCTGCGATTTCTTGATCTTGGCTTCAAGCCACAGGGCGTTGAAGTTCAGGTTCAGATTGTGCGGCAGGTCAAATCCGCCATCGATATTGAGCCCATAGATCTCGGAGCTGGCAGCATTGTAGCTATAGGAGACTACCAGTGCAAGCGAGGTATTGGCCGGTAGCGGCACGTTTTGTCCGCCACCTTGCGGGCTTTGGAGATACTTGACGACCTGGTCCACCGACAAGATCGAGGTCAGTACCTGATCAGAATAGTCGTTGTAGAACGCAGAGGCATTCAGCCGGGTGCGCACCGAGCCGATGTAGAACTCGTTCTTGCTGCCCAGTTCATACAAGGTGACCTTTTCCGGGCGATAGGTTGGCGCAATGCCGACATCACCGAGGTTGTCGTTGAAACCGCCTGACTTGTTGCCGGTTGCGACCAGCGCATAGATCAGATGATCGTCGGTGATGTCATATTCGAGGCGTGCCCGCCAATCGACGAAGTTCTGCTTCATCTTGCCGCTCTGGCGAAAGATTTGTCCCTGGAAAGGGACGGCATAGGTATATTGGCCCGAGGGTTCGAAGCCGTTGCAGGTCCAGAAGTCACCGGTCACGGTATCTTCGCACATGGGCACACCGGGAACAGTGCCGAAGTGACCGGCAATCGGGCCATTGGCGAAGATATTATCGACATTGTCACGGCTGCCGTACGCTGCGATCCCGTTCTTGTAGAAGTCGATGACCTCGCCATCGCTGATCGTGCCATCTTTGTTGATGTCAGGATTGAAAATCGTGCGGCCTCGCCCGGCGAACTGGAAGCCTTCGGTGCCAACACGCACGCCGCCGCAGCAATTGAAGTTGCCGTCACCGATGGCAAAGCCATAACGCGCCGCCACGCCTTCGCGCGATTTGCGATCATTGGTATAACGGATGCCGCCGGTGACGCGGAACTTTTCAGTCAGCTTGAAGGTGGCATCGCCATATATCCCCCAGCTTTCCGCATCGACGTTGGGCATGTTGAATTCTACGCCCTGGAAGAACAGCCCGCGATCCCCGGTTGAGCCCAGAAATGCGTACTGATGCTCCTTGAAATAGAGTCCGCCCAGGCTCCAGATCAGCCGCCCCTTGTTGTTGGCGAAGCGCAGCTCGTGATAATCCGATTTGGAATCGGTGATCGATTGATAGCGCGACCAGTTGTCGAGCGTTTCACTCAGCACAATCGCCGGATTGACGAAATCATTCGGGTCCGCCGTCTGATCGTTGGGACGACGCGAAATATCGGCGATCACGGTCGGATAAAACGGACTGATCGGCGTCACCGCATCATAATTACGGACCACATCGCGGTGGCTGCCAGTATATTCGATGGTGAACGGATCAGCCTCATAAGTGATATTGATTCGCGCACCCCAGTGCTTGGTATCTTCATTGGGTGTGAAGGCGCGGGCGATTACATCGCGCGGGTTCTTGATATCTTTCGGGTTGATACCTCTACCCAGCGGGAGGGCATAATTCGAGCCGGTATAACCGGTTCCGGTTTCATGGATATAATCACCGGCGATCAGGATCTTGAGCCGGTCATTTGGCTGAACCAGCAGTTGCGCGCGGAAAGCCACGTTGTCTTCAGCTTCGGCCACATCGACATTTTTGACCGGACCGACATTATTATAATAGCTGTCATGGCTGGAACCATA
>JANOYZ010000134.1:0-2339 GCA_031429135.1 Novosphingobium sp.
GACAAGGCGATGGCCGATCTGCGCTTTGATGCGGCGGCTAACACGATCTACCACTTCGTGTGGGACCAGTTTTGTGACTGGTATATCGAACTTGTGAAGCCTGTCCTGAGTTCTGAACTTGAAGTTGGCTTCAACGAGACTCGGTTAGTTGCCGGTTGGGTGCTCGACCAGATTTTGGTCATGCTGCATCCCTTCATGCCCTTTGTCACTGAAGAGCTTTGGGGGGCGTTGGGGGATCGAACGCACTATCCGCTGATTACAGCTAAATGGCCTGCGCCTGGGGCAAATGTCGATACAAAGGCGAAGCGGGAGGTAGAATGGCTGATTGACCTGGTCAGCAATATTCGAACTGCACGCAACGAACTTAACGTGCCGCCCGGTCAGCGGTTGATAGGCTACCTCGAATTTGAGAATAGAATGATCGAGGACATGCTGATCAGCAACGACGACGCACTAATCAAGCTGGCTCGCGTTTCGTTTCAGTCGGTCAAAGGCCAGCGCGTTGGGCCAACTTTAAGAGTCCCGGTTGGTGGCATAGAGCTTGTTATGGATCTTGATGGCGCAATCGACATCGCCGCCGAAAAGGCCCGCCTCACCAAAGCTCTCGAAACCTCCACCAAGGAGGCCAAATCGCTCGAGGGCCGCCTCTCCAATCCGGCCTTTGTCGAAAAGGCCAAGCCCGAAGCAGTCGACAAGGCGCGGGCCGATCATGCTGCCCATGCCGCCGAGGCCGAGCGGCTCTGCGCGGCGTTAGCGCGGCTCGGGTGAGGGGTGCGCTAAATCCTCCCCGCACCAGGGAGGGGGACCATGCGCAGCATGGTGGTGGGGGCAGGCCTCATGGCGCGTCCTCGCTAGGCAGTGCCACGCCGATAGCCCCCTCCACCACCTTCGGCGGTCCCCCTCCCCGTAGCGGGGAGGATTGAATGCTAACCCTCGCAACCACCACGCCGGGCGAACCCGAAATCTTCGCCTCGCTGCAAGGCGAAGGGCCGAGCGCCGGCCAGCCCAGCAGCTTCATCCGCCTGTCACGCTGCAACCTTGCCTGTGTGTGGTGCGACACCGCCTATACTTGGCGGTTTACCGGTGAAGGTGCGTTCAGCCGCAAGGCCAATCAGGTGACGCTGGACGAGGTTGACGTGGCTGCGCGGATCATGGCGCTGGGGGGAAATCGGCTGGTCATCACCGGCGGCGAGCCGCTGCTGCAAGGGGCGGCTCTGGCGCGGATGGCGGCGCTGCTGGACGGTCACCGGATCGAGATAGAGACTAACGGCACCGCCGCCCCGCACCCCGAACTTGATCGGCTAGTGGCGCAATATAATGTCAGTCCCAAGCTGAAGCATTCAGGCAATCCTGTTGATCTTGCACTGATTCCTGAACGGCTGTCCGCGTGGGCGAGAGAACCTAAAGCGTACTTTAAGTTTGTGATTTCGGCACCCGAAGACCTCGGCGAAGTACTCGCAATCCAAGCCGATCATGCCATCCCGGGCGACCGGCTATTCGTGATGCCCGAAGGGACCGACAGCGCGGTGCTACGGGAACGGATGCGCTGGCTGGCGCCGCTTTGCATGGCCCACGGACTGCGTCTGTCAGACCGGCTGCATATCTACCTTTACGGCGATACGCGCGGCACCTGATTTTACCTGCCCTGGGCGCGCCAGCGCTGGACGGTGCGCAGCACCATTTCTTCTTCGCCGCCGCTGGCATTCCACAGCTCGCTGAAGGAGGGATCGGCTGAGGCCGGGCGCTTTACCTCTTCCAGATCATCGAACGAAACGCGGATCGGGATCGACACACCCTCGCCGCAGATGATGCATTCGCGGTTGCGCAGCGCCGGGATCGAATCAAGGAAGCCGCGCGCGCCTTCGGGCATGGCGGCCTTGACAAAGGCCTGATCGCGATCATTGTTAAGCCGCATCGAAATGATCGTGCCGCACTGTGACAGCACACCTTCGGCCAGATCCGACGGGCGCTGGGTTATCAGGCCAAGGCTGATGCCGTATTTGCGGCCTTCCTTGGCGATCCGGCTGAGAATCCGGCCGACGGACGAACCATCGGCGTTCTTCTCATTGGGCACATAGCGGTGGGCCTCTTCGCAGACGAGCAGGATCGGCCGGGTCTTTTCATCGCGCGCCCAGATCGCAAAATCGAACACGAGGCGGCTAAGTACGGCAACCACAGTCGAGGTGATATCGGACGGCACGCCCGAAACATCGATGATCGAGATCGGCTTGCCCTGCGATGGCATGCGGAAAATCTTGGTGATGAAATCTGCCATCGTATCGCCCACCAGCATACCAGAGAACATGAACTGATAGCGCGGATCGGCCTTCAACTCGTCG
>JANOYZ010000135.1:0-3608 GCA_031429135.1 Novosphingobium sp.
CAGCAGATCCCGCGCGAAGTGGCCCGCGTGGGTGAACGCGTCCGCGCCTGGATCATGAAGGTCGAACGCCAGAACCGTGGCCCGCAGATATTCCTTTCCCGCGCGCATCCCGAATTCATGAAGATGCTGTTCGCGCAGGAAGTGCCTGAAATCTATGACGGCATCATCACCATCATGGCCGCCGCCCGCGATCCCGGCAGCCGCGCCAAGATTGGCGTGATCAGCCGCGACAGCAGCATTGATCCGGTTGGCGCCTGCGTCGGCATGAAGGGCAGCCGCGTGCAGGCCGTCGTGCAGGAACTGCAGGGCGAAAAGATCGACATCATCCCGTGGAGCGAAGACACCGCAACTTTCGTGGTCAACGCGCTTCAGCCGGCCACCGTCAGCCGCGTCGTGATCGATGAGGAAGAAAGCCGCATCGAAGTCGTCGTTCCCGATGACCAGCTGTCGCTCGCCATTGGTCGCCGCGGCCAGAACGTGCGTCTCGCCAGCCAGCTCACCGGCAGCCAGATCGACATCATGACCGAGGCGGAATCGAGCGAGAAGCGCCAGAAGGAATTCGCCGAACGCTCGAAGATGTTTGAGGAAGAGCTCGACGTCGACGAAACCCTGTCGCAGCTGCTGGTCGCCGAAGGCTTCACCGAGCTGGAAGAAGTCGCCTATATCGACATTTCTGAACTGGCCAATATCGAAGGCTTCGATGATGAACTGGGCGAAGAGCTGCAAAGCCGCGCTGCCGAAGCGCTTGAACGCCGCGAAGAAGCCTGCCGTCAGGAACGTCGCGCGCTGGGCGTTGAAGATGCCCTCGCCGAAATCCCGCATCTGACCGAACAGATGCTCGTCACGCTGGGTAAGGGCGGGATCAAGACGCTCGACGATCTGGCCGATCTTGCCACCGACGAGCTCATCGCCAAGAAGCGCGTCGAACAGCGACGCCGTGATGGTGCAGCCCCGCCGCGCCGCGAAAACCGCCGCGAAGAAGACAAAGGCGGTGTGCTGGGCGAATATAGCCTGAACGAAGAGCAGGGCAACGAGATCATCATGGCCGCGCGGGCGCATTGGTTTGAAGATGAAGATGGCGCATCCGCGCCGGGGTCCGAAGGCGAAAATTCGTCCGGGCCAGTAGCTGAGGAGGCCGCCAATGCGGATTCCTCACAATGAACCGCTAGAGTCCGGCATCTCTGAAGGCCAACCGGTGCGTAAGCCAGCACCGGTAAAGGCCGCCGCGTCCGCTCCGGAAAGGAAATGCATCCTTTCCGGCGAGCATGATACGCGCGCTGTTTTGCTGCGTCTGGCGATTTCGCCTGCCAATAGCGATGGGATCTGCGATGTGCTGCCCGATGTGCTGGCGCGTGCGCCGGGGCGGGGGGCATGGATCGGCGTTTCCCGTGCTGAACTGGAAGCGGCACTGAACTCAGGGAAGGGCGGGGGCAAGCTGAAAGGTGCGCTGGCGCGGGCCTTCAAGGGGACTACCCTCAACATACCTGCCGATCTGCCGGACCAGATCGAAGCGGCACTTACCCGCAACTTCACCGACCGGCTCGGGCTTGAGATGCGCAGCGGCAAGCTGCTCACCGGGTCTGACCGGATCGCCGAGAATGCGCGGAGCGGCAAAGTACACTGGCTGGCCCATGCTGCCGATGCGGGCTCCGATGGTTCGCGCAAGCTCGATCAGGCGTGGCGTGTGGGCGAAGACGCCATTGGCAGCGGCCAGCAGGGAATTGCCTTGCCACTGGACCGCGCGGCCCTGTCTGTGGCATTGGGCCGCGACAACGTCGTGCATCTGGCGCTGACCGATTCCGCGTCAGCGCAAAGAATTGATGCCTCGCTCCAGCGCCTGCTGCATTTCTCAGGCGCAGCAAATAGTTGCGCAGTCATTTCGGGCGGGGCCGAGACGAACGATATTAAACATGACGCAGGTGCGGCAGAATCTGCTGCGCCTTTGGCTGCGACGACGATTTGAGATTGAAGGGCGTAAAGAGACAATGACCGATAGCACTGACAAACCGACACTGGGCAGGAAGCCGCTTGGGCTGAAGCGTTCGGTTGAAGCGGGTGAGGTCAAGCAGACCTTCAGCCACGGCCGCACCAACAAGGTGGTGGTCGAGGTGAAGCGCCGCAAGCTGATCGGCAAGCCCGGTGAGGCTCCGCCGGTCGCGCCTGCCGCGCCGACCCCGCCGCCTGCTCCTGTGTTTGAAGCCCCCAGGGCGGCACCAAAGGTCGCGCCACCTTCGGCTGAATCGCGTCAGGAGTTGCAGTCACGCCTGCTGCGCGAGGCCGAGGAAGACCGTCAGAACGCGCTTGAAGCCGCCAATCGCCGCGAGTCTGATGAACGTCAGCGCGCATTTGATGATGAGCGTCGCCGCGCCGATGGCAAGGGTGAGGAAGTGGCCGCGCCCACCCCGCAGCCTGAAATCGTCGCCGAGCCAAAGGCTGAGCCTGCGGTGGAACCGGCGGCGAAAACGGAAACCGGGGCTGCTGCGGAAAGCAGTGATCCCGAAATCAAGGAAGAAGCAGCACGTACAAGTGCCACTGCGCCGCGCCGGTTCACCCCGGTTGCTGCCCCCAAGCGCCCCGAGCCAGCGCCCAAGAAGATCGCCCATCCGCGCGACAAGAGCGGTGCAGACATTCGCCGCCAGTCCGGCAAACTCACCGTCACCCGCGCGCTTAACGAGGACGAAGGCGCGCGTGCCCGCAGCCTTGCGGCGCTCAAGCGTGCGCGTGAGAAGGAAAAGCGCGCGCACTTTGCCGGCAATTCGCTGCCGCGCGAAAAACAGGTCCGCGATGTTGTTATCCCGGAATCGATCACCGTCCAGGAACTGGCCAACCGCATGGCGGAAAAGGGCGCGGACCTGATCAAGGCGCTGTTCAAGATGGGCGTTCCGGTCGCAATGGGCGATACCATCGATCAGGAAACCGCAGAACTACTGGTCGAAGATTTCGGCCACAACATCGTGCTGGTCAGTGAAAGCGATGTCGATATCGACCACAGCGTTGATGTCGATCCCGAGGAATCGCTGAAGCCGCGTCCGCCGGTGGTGACGATCATGGGCCATGTCGATCATGGCAAGACCAGCCTGCTCGATGCCCTGCGCGGCACCGATGTCGTGCGCGGCGAGGCTGGCGGCATCACCCAGCATATCGGCGCCTACCAGATCAAGACCAAGGGCGGCGAACTCATCACCTTCCTGGATACTCCGGGCCACGAAGCCTTCACCGAAATGCGGATGCGCGGCGCCAATGTCACCGATATCGTCATTCTGGTGGCCGCCGCCGTTGACGGCTTCATGCCGCAGACCATCGAGGCGATCAAACACACCAAAGCCGCCGGTGTGCCGATGATCGTGGCAATCACCAAGTGCGACAAGCCCGAGGCCAACCCGCAGAAGATCCGCGAACGCCTGCTCGAACATGAAGTCATCGTCGAGCAGATGTCGGGTGATGTTCAGGATGTCGAAGTCTCATCCAAGACCGGCACCGGACTTGATGAGCTGATCGACAAGATCCTGCTTCAGGCCGAACTGATGGAGCTGACAGCCAATCCGGATCGCGCGGCTGAAGCCACAGTGATCGAAGCCAAGCTCGACAAGGGCAAGGGGCCGCTCGCC
>JANOYZ010000136.1:0-42424 GCA_031429135.1 Novosphingobium sp.
TGTGTGTGGACTTCTCCGGGCTCTGATTGCGGGGGTTTGTGTTTTGGCCCTTTGCACAAAATCCCGCCCCGCCTGCCCGTGTCCAAGACCACACACAGGACTAGCCCCATGCCGCTCCACCTCACCAAAGTCGCCTTCGGCGCGCAGTCGATGGAAGAAATGCACTCCTGGTTCGCCGGACGCGGTGATGAGGCTCTGCTGACCACCCGCTATCTGCCCAAACGGCATGCGGAAATAGTTTCCGGCGGATCACTGTTCTGGATCTACAAGCACCAGCTCGTCGCCCGTTCCCCGATCCTGCGCTTCGCAGAGGCAGAGGGCGGCAAGACCCATATCGTCATTTCAACCGCGCTGATCGACGTCCACCCCAGACCCAAACGCGCGCATCAGGGCTGGCGCTATCTGGCCGATGAGGATGCCCCGGCTGATCTCGGCGCGGGCGAATCTGCGGGCGATGTGATGCCGGTCGGGCTGGCGGGGGAATTGGCGCGGCTGGGGCTGGTTTAGGGTCTAGCCAAGTACAGCGCAGGCCGGGGTGGCTAAAACGCGGTGATCGAAATGATATGGAAACCATCTTTCTATAGCTGTTGGAGTCCTCCGGAAATCCTCGCGATCCGGATCGTGCAGGATTTAGAGCGTGATGCGAAAAAGTGGGAGCCGGTTTTTTGCAATAAATCACGGATACTCTAAGTGCCAATGAAGAAACAGGAGCCGATGACTGGAGACCGACTCTACGGGATGGACGCGCTGCGAGGCATAGCCGCGCTACTCGTCGTCATGGTCCATACCAACGACGAAACCCTAACGCTCAGCCTGTTCAATCGCGGCTATCTGGCGGTGGACCTTTTTCTGATTCTCAGCGGCTATGTCATCGCCCGCAGTTATGAGGAAAAAATGGCTAACGGCCTCACATTACCTGACTTCCTGCGATGTCGAGTTGGCAGACTGTGGCCTACAGTATTCATTGGTGCCGTAATAGGCTTCCAACCATTCCTTGGTGACATGCCGACTTCACTCGCCCTCACCTATCTTGCTATGGTGCTGCTGTTCGTGCCCCGTTTCTCGTCGGATGCAACCACCTTTCCGGCCAATCCGCCGACATGGTCGCTGTTTTTCGAGCTGCTCGTCAATGTCACGCATCACCTCGCCCTGCGATTCATGGGAATCCGGAGTCTGGCTCTGCTCGCGGCAACCTGCGGCGCCGTGCTGATAACTTTCGCGGAAAACGGCAATGTCGGCTCGACCGGAAAGGACTTCTTGCTGGGCATTCCGCGACTGCTCGGGGCCTATTGCACAGGAATCTTGATCTGGCGTCTGCGGCAGGACCGTCCATTGATACCGGGTTGGATCGGTATTGTCCTGCTCCCGGCGGGTATCTTGCTCGCTTCGGTGCTGCCACGCAGCGCTGGCTGGCCCGATTTTCTTTTCATGTATGCGGCCTGTCCGATCATCGTTCTGAGCGGTTTAGCCCCTCTGCGGTTTCTGAAGACACCTCTGGTATTTCTTGGTGAGCTCTCCTTTCCGCTTTATACCGTGCATTATCCCATCCTGCTGATCACTTTGCGCCATGGTGTGGAATGGCCCATCGCTGTCGGGCTGACTATTCTGACCGCATGGCTGGTCCAGGCAGTACTCAAAGCAAAACTCTTCCGCGCCGCTTCACCTCTCACCCCCTTGCCTGCCACCACCGCACCAGTTGATGCGCAATCGCGGTTACCGGCGGCGCAATAAACGCCGCATCCGCATCCCCCGCCATCGCGGCTTCCACCTCAGCGCGGGAGAACCAGCGGGCGTCTTCGAGTTCGTTGCGGTCAAGCGTGATCGCCGGATCATCGGTAAAGGCGTGGCAGCCGATCATCAGCGATGAGGGGAATGGCCAGGGCTGACTGGCAACATAGCTGACATCACGTGTCCTTATCCCGGCCTCCTCGAGCACCTCGCGCGCCACGGCTTCTTCAATAGTCTCGCCCGGCTCAACGAACCCGGCGAGCGCGGAGAAGCGGCGTTCGGGGAAGCGGGGCTGGCGGCCCAAGAGCAAGTTCCCCTCATACTCGACCAGCATGATCGTCACCGGATCTGTGCGCGGGAAGTGCTCGGCGGGGCAGCTTGTGCAGTTGCGTTGCCAGCCGCCTTTGGTGAGCGCGGTTGGCGCGCCACACTGCGCGCAAAAGCGGTGGCGGGCGTGCCAGCCGACCAGTGCGCGGGCGGTTCCATAAGCGGCCAGTTCCTCGCTCGAGAGCGAGGCCATCGCCTGCCACAGCCGCGGATTCGGCGGAGCAACGTCGCTCCTGCCCGGCACCGGTGCAAAGTGAGCGCGTCCATCCAGCAGGCCGAGGAAAACCAGCTCGGCATCGGGCGCAGCATCGGCGAGCGATCCCCAGACCAGCCCGCCATCCTCGCCGATCAGCGGATCAAGCCCCTGCATCAGCAGCAGACGGGCGCGGTGATCCATCAGGGCTGCAAGTGCCGCCGCATCGCCGCGAAGGTGGTCCGCGCGGTCAATCGGGCTGCCTGAAAAGGCGATGTTCATCGTGCTCCCCGTTTCAGCCTTGCCAGAGCATCGGCCCGCGCTGCCGCCATGAATTCCTGCTGCACGGGATAGACCTGGGGTGGCATGAACTGGGTATACATCGCCGCCCGAAGTCCGATGCGCCGCTGGATGAAAAACAGCGTCCCCGCCGCGCCCGACCAGCCAAACGAACCCTCATCCGCCCCCAGACCGACACGCCCGCCCGCGCCAAAGCCCGCGCCTGCCATGCGGGTGCCTTTGGTAACGTCGCCGGGCGGTAGCAGGTTGGACATGGCCAGCCGCACAGCCGAGGCGCTGACCAGTTGGCGACCATCCAGTACGCCCTCGCCCAGCATCAGCGCCATGAAACGGTCAAAATCGCGCGGGCTGACCACCAGCCCTGCCCCGCCATATTCAAACGGTTGCTTATCGAGAAACACCGAGCCTTTGGCTTTGTCGAGCGTGAACGGCTTACCTTTGACAATGGCATAATTGGCAGTGAAACGGTGTATTTCAGCCTTGGGGAGCTGGAAAAAAGTGCTGGTCATACCGGCGGGGCCGAAGATTCGTTCCTTCAGTATTTCACCCAGCGGACGGCCCTGATGCCGCGCCAGCACAAGCCCGAGAATATCCATGCTCATCGAATAGCGCCAGACCGTGCCGGGCTCGGCCACCAGAGGCACCTTGGCGGTCTCGCGCAGGAAATCGTCAGCGGCGGGAGTGGGCACCAGCGAAGTGACGCCAGCAATCTTGCGCCGGGTGATCGCCCCCGGTGACAGACCCCGGCGCAAAAGCTCGGCGCTGACCTTCTCCTGGCCGACGCTGGCATAACCGAATCCGGCGGTATGGGTGAGCAGGTGGCGGATTGTGATCGGTACGGCGGCGGCGCGCGATTCCAGACCTACCAGCGGATCGATCGCCACCTGCATCGCGGAAAATTCGGAGCAGATATCGGCCAGCTTCGTCTCCAGCGAAAGCTTGCCCTCGTCGATCAGCATGGCGGTGAGCAGGCCGGTGACCGGCTTGGTCATCGAATAGATGCGAAACAGGCTGTCCGCATCGAGCGCCTGTTTCTGGTCCATCGCGCCGCTGCCGAGCGTCAGCATTTGTGCCGGGGATTTGCCCCAGCCAAAGGTGCTGACAATCCCCGCCAGTTTTTTGGCATCGACATAGCGGTGCATCAGCGCAGCAACGGCAGGCCAGTCAGCCTCGGCAGTGGGCGACAGAACTGCGTCAGCCGCCCAGCTGAGCGCCGGGTTCAGCGCCAGCCAAGCACCTGCACCTGCGCCAAACGTACCGCGCAGCAGTTCGCGCCGGGTAAACGGTGTAATGTCAACTGGATTCATAACTCTTCCCGTACATTCATCGCCAGCCGCGCCGCCTTGGCGAACAGGCTGGGGAGCCCTGCCTCATCCAATCGCTCAAGCGGCCACCATTGGCCCTCATCGCCCGCTAACCTGTTGCCTAACCTATCGCAGTCCGCGCCGGAATACAGCAGGAGTTGCAAGGTCAGTGAAAAGTGCGTGAAAACATGGGCAACCGAGCCAAGGCTGAGCCATTCGCCAGCTATCGGCGGTGTGCCGATACCGTCGCTGCGCGCTGACCAGCGGTCATCGGGCAAGCCCAGCATCCCACCCAGCATGCCGCGCCCCGCGCGGCGCACCAGCCAGACCGCGCCATCACGCTCGATCCAGAACGCGTGGCCGCTGCGCGCGGGTTTCGGCTGCTTCTGCGGCTTGACCGGCAGGCGCTCAGCATCGCCACTGGCACGCGCCGTGCAATCTCCGGCAAGCGGACAAAGCTGGCAGCGCGGCCTGCGCGCAGTGCAGATGGTAGCACCAAGGTCCATCATCGCCTGAGCAAAATCGCCGGCGCGCTCGTCTGGCGTGATCCGGTCGGCGGCGTCGCGAATAGCGCCCCTTGACCTCGGCAGCGGATCGGTAATGGCGAAAAGCCGCGCCACAACACGCTCGACATTGGCATCGACCACCACCGCTCGCTGGCCAAAGGCAATCGCTGCAACCGCCGCTGCGGTGTAGGCACCAAGCCCGGGAAGCTCGCGCAAGCCAGCCTCGGTTTGCGGGAACGCTCCCCCGCGCACTGCCACCGCCCTGGCGCAGGCGATCAGATTGCGGGCGCGGGCATAATAGCCCAGCCCAGCCCATGCCGCCATAACCTCGGCTTCAGCGGCGGCGGCAAGCGTCTCGACCGTCGGCCAGCGGGTGGTGAAACGCGCAAAATAGGGCGCGACGGCAGCAGTGGTCGTCTGCTGCAACATCACTTCGGACAGCCAGACGCGGTAGGGATCAGGTGGCGGCAATCCCGGCGGCTCGCGCCATGGCAGCGCGCGGGCGTGGGCATCATACCAGCCGAGCAATGTGGCACTTATGGTCTCTGCGCTGGCATCCATCGCCGCGCTATGGCATTGCCAGCGCCGCAATGGAACGGGACAGCGACAGCAAAGGCAAGAGCCAGCCCAGCATCGGGGCCAAAACCGGGCCCAAAGCAGGACGTCACTATGAACGGTCACGCGGCGGACAGGCACGGGCGATATCCGATCTCATGCCCGAGATTGGCCGCACTGCCTTTCGCCGCTTCGGCTTTGTCCAGTCGAGCGTCGTCACCCGCTGGCCCGAGATTGTCGGCGAGCGTCACGCCCGCGTCTGCGCTCCAGAGGCGATCCGCTTTGCGCCGGGGGCCAAGGCCGATGGTATCCTCGATCTGGTTGTCGTGCCCGCTCATGCGCCGATGATCCAGCATGTGATTCCCGAGATCATCGAGCGGGTGAACCGCTTTTTCGGCTATAGTGCAGTGGCACGGGTGAAAATCCGGCAAGGCGGCGTTAAGCTGCCTTCTGCTGAAAAGTCCGCCGCCCAGCCGCCAAGCCTGCGCCCGATCCCGATCGAACTGGGTGAAAGTTTGCGCGATATCGGCGATGGCGAGCTGCGCACTGTGCTCGAATCGCTGGCCAGAAGCCTTGATGCCAATTCCAACAACGGAAAACCAGAATGACCTCGCTCTCCCGGACCTTAGCCATCGCCGCCGCCGCGCTGCTTTCAATCGGTGCCACCAAGCCGGCACCGCCAGCAGCCAAAGCGAACTGGCTGATTACAGTTTCCACCACTCCGACTGGCGGCCATATTGTCGGCAATCCCGATGGCGGAGTGAAGCTGGTCGAATATGTCAGCTACACCTGTTCGCATTGCGCGGAATTTGATGTCGAGGCAAAAGGCGAACTGGTCGTGGGCCTGGTCAAACCCGGCAAGGGCTCGATCGAATATCGTCCGTTCTTCCGCAACATCATCGATGTCACCAGCACACTGCTGGTCAATTGCGGACCGCCGACAAAATTTCAGGGCAATCATTCTGTGGTGCTAAGCGCGCAGAAAAAATGGCTGGTCGATCCCAGTGAAGCCCAGCAAAAACGATGGACAACGGGTGATTTCGGCACCCGAATGCGCGCTATTGCCGGCGACATGAAGCTATACCCGCTGTTTGAAGCGCGCGGTTACCGGCGGGTCGAACTTGATCGCTGCCTGGCTGACAAGGCGCTGGCGCAGCAGATCGCCGATGAAAACAAAAACGCCTCCGAGGTAATCGGCATCACCGGCACCCCCAGCTTTCTGCTCAACGGCACACTTCAGCATGTCCATGGCTGGGCAGAACTGCGGCCTTTGCTGATGGCGGTGACACGATAGCTATATGACACCATGGCGATCTTGTGGAGATGTCTGGGGGTTGGCGATGTGCTGCCCTTTCCCCGGCACCGCCCATTCGCTAGATTTTTGAACCTGACTTCCGAAAGGATATTTCCGATGGCCAAGCGATTCTCACACCCTGTCCTGATTGCCGCCGCGCTTGCCCCGCTGGTGCTCGGCCTTGCCGCTTGCAAGAAGGAAGGCGGCGAGGCCGCGCCAACCACCTCCTCCACCCCTCTCGCCAAAGTGGCCGCGCCAGCGGGCAAGGCCTGGATCGACATGGTCGAGACCAATGCCGAAGGCGGCTATGTCCTGGGCAACCCCAATGCGCCGGTCAAGGTGCTGGAATACGGATCGCTGTCCTGCCCGCACTGCGCGGCACTCGGACAAGCGGGATTCGGCACCCTGATCAACACATATGTCGCCAGTGGCCGCGTCTCGCTTGAATTCCGCAGCTTTGCCATCCATCCGATCGACATTCCCCTGACCCTGCTGGCTACCTGCGGCGACAAGCAGAGCTTTTTCCCGCTGGTTGAGCAGGTCTATGGCAACTTCGAAGCGGTGATGACCAAGGCCCAGAGCCCCGAGGCCATGCAAAAGGGACAGAACGCCATGACCCTGCCCGAAAAGGAGCGCTTCGTTGTCGCCGCCCGCGAACAAGGTCTGACCGAATTTTTCGCCCAGCGCGGAATTTCGGTCGATCAGGCCAATGTCTGCCTTGCCAATTTTGACAAGGCAAATGCCATCGCCAAACTCGCCGATGATTATGGCAACAAGGGCATCACCTCGACGCCGACGCTTTTGATCAACGGCAGCAAGCTTGAATCGACGACCTGGCCTGAACTGAACGCTGCCCTGCAGCGCGCGGGTGTGCGCGACTAAAGCCAGATCCAAGGGGGCAAGCGAACCAGTCGATGCGCATCAAGCGGCTCAGGCTCACGGGATTCAAGAGCTTTGTCGAGCCGGCTGACCTGCGCATTGAAGTGGGGCTGACCGGGGTAGTTGGCCCCAACGGTTGCGGAAAATCGAACCTGCTGGAAGCGATCCGCTGGGTCATGGGTGAAAACTCGCCCAAAAGCCTGCGCAGTGGCGGCATGGACGATGTCATTTTTGCCGGCACCGCGCAGCGCCCGGCACGTGACTTTGCCGAGGTCGTGCTGCACGCCGAGGACAGCGAGGGTGACGAGCTGGAAGTCGTGCGCCGGATCGAACGCGGCGCGGGCAGTGCCTACCGGGTCAATGGCCGCGATGTCCGCGCCAAGGATGTCAGCCTCGTCTTCGCCGATGCCGCCACTGGCGCGCATAGCCCGGCGCTGGTCAGTCAGGGCAAGATCGCCGCAGTCATCGCCGCCAAGCCCGCCGAACGCCGCCAGATGCTCGAAGAAGCGGCGGGCATCGCCGGACTGCATGTACGCCGCAAGGATGCCGAGCAGAAACTGCGCGCCACCGAAGCCAACCTGGCGCGGCTTCAAGACATCATGGGTCAGCTCGATCAGCAGATCAGCGTCCTGCGCCGCCAGGCTCGGGCTGCTGAGCGTTATATCGCGGTGTCTGACAAGATCAGGCTGGCAGAGGCCCGGCTGGTCTTTGCTCGCTGGCGCGATGCCGCTGCTGCTGCCGATGCCGCCAGAGCCGAAGCAAGCGGTGCCGAAGCGCGGGTGGCTCAGGCGCAAGGAGTGATGAAGGCGGCGCAGGAAGCCCAAGGCACCCTGGCGCAAAAACTGGTCGATGCCCGCGATGAACTGGCTGACCGCCGCGATGATGCTTCGGCGCATGGTCACCGTCAGGCCTCGCTCACCAGCCAGCTTGAAGCGGCTGAGGAGCGCCTGAAGGATCTCGACCGCCAACGTACCCGACTCGAGGAGGATCGCGGCGATGCTGACCGGCTGACCCACGATGCCGCCGATGCGCTGGCGCGGCTGGAGAAGGAACTGGCCGAGGGGCAGGCGGCGCTCACCCGCGATGAGGCGCGGCGGCCTGAACTTGTGAATGCGCTCGACAATGCCGATCGCGCCGCGCGCACCGCCGAGCTGACTTTGGCACAAGCCACAGCCGCGCAAGCCGGGGTAGAGGCGGAGTGGCGCGTCGCCGAAGCCGAACTAGCCGGAACTGAGCAGCGCCTTGCCCGCCTTGCGAATGAGGTGGCGCGGCAGGAGGATTTGCGCTCTGCGCTCACCCGCGAAGGTGATCCTGATACAGCATTGAAAACCGCCAATGCCGGGCGGCTGGCCAAGGAACACGCGCTGGCCGAAGCGCGCGCCGCGCTTGAAGCGCAACAGGCGCGCAAAGCCGAACTGCAAGTGCTGCGCGACACAGCTTCCAGCGCGTTGGCCACTGCTAAAGCCGAACTGGCGGGAATCGAACGCGAACATGGCGCGCTGCTGCGTGATCGTGAGGCGCGCGCACGGCAAGCCAAGGGTTCGCACGGCTTGCCGCAAGCTCTGGACAAATTGCGCGCAGAACCCGGCTATGAACGCGCGCTCGCCGCCGTGCTGGGCCGCGATGCCAAGTCTCCCTTGGGCGAAGCACCGGACGATATGGAAGGCCGCTTCTGGTCAGGGGCCAAGGCACCAGCTCCGGTGAAAGACAACCTTGCCGCCCATGTTCCCACCTGCCCGCCACAACTGGCTGCGCGACTGGCGCTGGTGCATGTGGTTGAGAGTGACGATAACCGTGCGCTGGTTCCCGGCGAATGGCTGGTCACCCGCGCCGGGGCACTGCGCCGCTGGGATGGCTTTGTCGCGCGTGGTGAAGGTGCTGCCGAAGCGGCGCGGCTTGAGGCAGAGAACCGCTTTGCCGCGCTTGAGGCAGAGCTTCCGGCGAAACGGGCAGCCGCCAGTGAAGCGGAGGCCACCGCTCAAGCAGTGCAGAGCGAACTTGGCGCATTGCAGCTGACCGTGATCGCCTCGGAACGCACCGTCGCCGCCGCTGCCGATGCCGAACGCACCGCGCTGCGCGCGCTCGATCAGGCCGAGGCTGCCAAAGCCCGGCTTGAGGCACGGCGCGAGGAACTTGCCGCCGCCGCGCTCGATCTTGCCGATCAGCGCCGTCAGGTCGAAACCGAGCGTGATAGCGCCGCTAGTCGCCGCGCCGTTCTCCCCGATCCCGAAAGCGGCCGTGCCCAGCTCGCCGCCGCGCAAGGCAAGCATGATGCCGCGCGGCAGGCGATGCAGGCAAGCATGGCGGCGCTGGCAGCGCATGATCAGGCTCTCGCCGTGGCGCGCGAGCGGACCAGTGCCCAGCGCACCGAGATCGGCGGATGGCGGACCCGCGCCGGCGATGCTGCGAACCGGCTGGCAGCAATGACCCGCCGCTTTGAAGAAATCGAGCAGGAGCGCGCTGTGGTTGCCGCCAAGCCGCCTTCGCTGCTACGCGAGATCGAGGAAGGCGATGCCATCCGCATGCGGCTTAGCGCCGAACTCGCCGCCGCCGAAACTGCTGTCGCCACCATTGGCGATGAGGCGCGGCAGGCCGACACCGCCTTTGCCGCTGTCAATGAAGTGCTCGCCTCAGCCCGCGAATCGCGCGCCGGGGCGGCGGCCCGCGCCGAAAACGAGGAAGAGCGCCGCGCCGAAATGGGTCGCATCTCGGGCGAACGCTTCCAGTGTCCGCCGCCGCTGCTGCCCGAGCGTTTCGCTTTTGACGGTGAGTCAGTCGCCGCCAGTGCCGAAGAATCGGCCATGATGGACCGGCTGACAGCCGAGCGCGAACGGCTTGGTCCGGTCAATCTCGTCGCCGCCGAAGAACTCACCCAAGCCGAGGCAAGGCACGGCACCAGCATCGCCGAGCAGGCCGAACTGGCTGAGGCGGTCAACCGCCTGCGCGGTTCGATCGGCAATCTCAACCGTGAAGGCCGCGAACGTCTGCGCGCCGCTTTCGAGGCGGTCGACGGTCATTTCCGCCAGCTGTTCAGCCGGTTGTTTCAGGGCGGGCAGGCGCATCTGGCGCTGGTTGATTCGGACGACCCGCTGGAAGCGGGCCTCGAGATCTATGCCCAGCCGCCGGGCAAGCGGCTGCAATCGCTCACCCTGCTGTCTGGCGGCGAGCAGGCGCTGACCGCCATCGCCCTGATTTTCGGCCTGTTTCTCACCAATCCCGCGCCGATCTGCGTGCTCGATGAAGTCGATGCGCCGCTTGATGATGCCAATATCGAGCGATTCTGCGATCTGCTCGATGCTATGGTGGCCGAAACCGACACCCGCTACCTCATCGTCACCCACAATGCCGTGACCATGAGCCGGATGCACCGCCTGTTTGGTGTTACCATGGTTGAACAGGGTGTCTCGCGGCTGGTGAGCGTCGATCTGGGCGGAGCGGAGGGACTGCTGGCGGCGCAATAAGCGACAGCGTCTCGCTCAGAAATCCACGGCAATCCCATCGCGCACCCAATCACCATAACGCGTCGGAGAAAGCCCGGCGGGGTCTTCCTCAGCCTTGGGCGCTTGCGGTTCGGGCGCAGGATCATTGGTCCAATGCGCGGGCTTGGTGAAAGGCTGGGGCCGTTTGGTGGCGCGGGTGGTCATGCGGTGTTGATGCCTCCTCTGGCGGCGCGATGCAACTGGGTCTAGGGGGCGCCGATGGACATTCCCGGACTTCCCGCCCGCCGCGCCGCGCTGCGCCTGCTTGATGCCGTGCTGCACCGGGGCGAAACGCTTGATTCTGCGACGCACAATGCCTGTCAGGGGATCGTTGGCGGGCCGGACCGGGCACTGGCGCGGGCGCTGGCCGCCGAAGCACTGCGCTGGATGACCGATCTTGATGGGCTGATCGATGCCGCCATGCGTCTGCCGCTGGCTGACGATGCCAAGGTGCGTTCGGTGCTGCGGCTGATGCTGGCCGGCTGGCTGCGGCTGGACACACCGCCGCATGCGGTGATCGCCACCGCCCTGCCGTTGCTGGTCGGCGGACCGCGGCGGCTGGCGCATGGCGTGTTCTCGACACTGGTCAAGCAGGACGTCAAACTGCCCAAATCGCCCAGCCTGCCCGAAGCTGTCGCCGATCGCTGGGGCGAAGGCGCTGCCGCCATCGCCGCCGGACTGACCGTGCCGCCGCCGCTTGACCTTATTCTGCGCGATCCAGCGACCACCACCGAGTGGGCTGAGCGGCTCGGCGGGGTATCGTTGATCCCCGGCCATGTCCGTTTGCCGCGCGGCGATGCCATCGAAAATCTCGCCGGTTTCGACGAAGGGGCATGGTGGGTGCAGGATCTCGCCGCCAGCATTCCGGCGCATCTTCTGGGGGCGGGAAACGAGCGCAGGGTGCTTGATCTGTGCGCCGCACCCGGCGGTAAAACCCTGCAACTTGCCGCTGCCGGCTGGCTGGTCACGGCGCTTGATATGAGCGCGAAACGGCTTGAACGGCTGGCGGAAAACCTCTCGCGGACGGGGTTGTCTGCCACTCTGGTCGAGGCCGATATGCTCGAATGGCAGCCCGGTGCCCCCTTCGATGCCGTGCTGCTCGATGCGCCCTGCACCGCCACTGGCACCTGCCGCCGCCATCCCGATGTGCTCCACCGCATCGGCGCGCGGCATATCGCCGAGATGTCAGAATTGCAGAGCACCCTGCTCGAACGGGCGGCAAAATGGCTGAAACCGGGCGGTCGGCTGGTCTATGCGGTCTGCTCGCAGGAGCACGAGGAAGGCGAGGATCAGGCGCGCAAGGTGACGCTGACGCCTGACCCGATCAGCGCCGACGAACTGCCCGACGGCATCGATCCGACGAGCGAAGGCTGGCTGCGTACCGATCCCGGAATGCTCAAATGGTCAGGCGGGCTGGACGGCTTCTTCGCGGCGCGGTGGCAGGCCTAACCCTTCACCCGTCCTGCAAAACTCTTGCGCAATTTCTGAAGCTTGGGTGGAATCACCGCGAGGCAATAGGGGTTGCGCTGGCCTTCGCCCAGCCAGTATTCCTGATGATAGTCCTCGGCCGGATACCATGTTGCCGGACCCTCGATGGTGGTGACCACCGGCACTTCGCGCTCGGCCTGAGCGCGGGCTATCGCCGCCTCAGCCTCAGCACGCTGGGCATCACCCAACGGGAAAATCGCCGAGCGATACTGCGTGCCCACATCATTGCCCTGCCGGTTCAGTTGCGTCGGATCATGCGTCGCCATGAAAATGTCGAGCAGATCGCCCAGCGCCAGTGCATCGGGATCGAAAGAGACCCGTATCGCCTCTGCATGGCCAGTGCTACCCGAGCAGACCGCCTTGTAAGTGGGATCCGGCACCGAGCCACCGATATAACCACTTTCGACCTCACTCACGCCGATGACATCGCGGAACACCGCTTCGGTACACCAGAAGCATCCGCCCGCCATAATTGCCGTTGCAGTTCCAGCCATTTGTCCCATACTCCTTTGTCAGGATAGATAGGCGCGGGGTGGGCGCTTGTCATCGCCCACAAATGAAAGAACCGGAATATGCTTCGTCTGATTGCAATCGCTGCCTGCCTTGCCCTTGCGCTTCCCGGTGCTGTGCAGGCCCAAGCCAGCAAGCAGAGCTCTACAGCCAATCAGGCACTCGCCGAGGCAATCGCCGATCCGCGCCGTAATGAGGATCGGCCGCGCGATGTCCATCGCCACCCCGCTCAAACGCTAAGCTTCTTCGGTGTTGCCCCGGAGATGAAGGTGGGTGAATATGCCCCCGGCGGTGGCTGGTATTCCCGGCTGCTGGGGCTGTACCTGGGGCCAAAGGGCACGTTCACCGGCCTGTTTTTCAACCCGGTGCATGATGCCTTCAGCGACAAGGCCAAACAGGGCATCCGTGATGGTGCCGCCAAATTCCCGGCCGAGGTCGCCGGTTGGTCGGGGCTGCCAGCAGAGCGATTTTCCGCCTTTACGCTTGGCAGCGTCCCCGACGGCGAGAAGGGCAGCTTCGATCGCATTCTGGTCATCCGCATGATGCACAATCTTGTGCGTTGGAATAACGCCGACAGCGAGATCAAGACCTTGCGCGATCTGCTCAAACCCGATGGCATGATCGGCATTGTCCAGCACCGCGCCAAACGTAATGCGCCCTTTGCCTATACCGACGGCAGCAAGGGCTATCTGCGTGAGGCGGATGTGATCCGTTTCATGGAAATGAACGGCTTCGCACTGGTCCGGAAGTCCGAAATCAACGCCAATCGCAAGGACAGCGCCGATTGGCCCGAAGGCGTCTGGACCCTGCCGCCCAACCTGCGCCTCAAAGAGCAGGACAAGGCAAAATATCTTGCCATTGGCGAGAGTGACAGGATGACACTTCTGTTCCGCAAGCGCCCCTGATAAAGGCGGCGGCATGAGCACGCTTAATGTCGCCGCGCTGCAATTGCCGCTGGGCTCGTCCGATGAGGGCGAGAACATTGCCGCCGTCTCGGCACTGGTCGAACAGGCGGCGGGCGCTGGCGCTCAGGTGATCCTGCCGCCCGAGCTGTTCTCCGGGCCATACTTCTGCCGCACCGAGGACGAGGCGTTGTTTGCCCTCGCAAGGCCGGTGACAGAGCACCCCTCGGTAGTCGCCATGCAGGCGCTGGCCGCTGCGCTCAAGGTCGCGATCCCCACCAGCTTTTTCGAGCGCGACGGCCACCACTACTACAACACAGTCGCCATGATCGGACCCGACGGTGCGATCATGGGCACTTACCGCAAGAGCCATATCCCCGACGGACCCGGCTATGAGGAAAAGTATTACTTCCGACCGGGCAACGATGGTTTCAAGGTGTGGGACGTGTTTGGCGCGCGCATCGGCATCGGCATCTGCTGGGATCAGTGGTATCCTGAGTCTGCGCGGGTGATGGCGCTGATGGGTGCGGAGGTGCTGTTCTATCCCACCGCCATCGGATCCGAGCCCTATGACGACCAGCTTGACACCAGCCGCATGTGGCGGCGCGCCATGCAGGGCCATGCGGTTTCGAACTGTATGCCGGTGATCGCCGCCAACCGCATCGGCAGCGAAGCTGGACAGAGCTTCTACGGTCACAGCTTCATCGCCGATGAATGGGGCGATCTGGTGCAGCACTTTGGCGCAGAGGATACCGGTGTGCTGGTGCAGCACCTTGATCTGGACCGTTCGGCAAAACACCGCGCCGGCATGGGCTTTTTCCGCGATCGTCGCCCGCAGCTCTACGGCCGCATCGCTCAGGATATCTGAAGCGGCGTGACCTATCGCTATCTCATCGCGCTGGGATCGAACCAGCCGCATCACCGGCATGGCAGCCCGCGCAAGGTGCTGGTAGCGGCCTTGCAGCAGCTAAGCCGCAAGCCTGTCACGCTGCTCAGCGCCGCCCCCATCATCGAAAGCGCGCCGCTCGGCCCGTCGCGCCGCCGCTATGCCAATAGCGCGGCACTGGTGAAGACCAGACTCTCACCGGAACAACTGCTGGGTCAGCTTCAGCACATTGAGGACACATTTGGCCGCAGACGCAGCGGGCAGAGCTGGGGGCCGCGCGTGCTCGACCTTGACATCGTGCTGTGGAGCGAGGGCGCTTTTGCCTCGCCAGACCTGATCATTCCCCACCCGGAATTCCGCAGCCGCAGCTTCGTCCTCACCCCGGCACTGGCCCTGGCTCCAGGCTGGCGCGATCCGATCACCGGATTAAAGCTGCGCCATCTGCATTTCCGGTTGACCCGGCGCTTGACCACCCCCCATCGCCTCCCCTAGGGCAGCCCGCGTGGTGAGGGCCCTTAGCTCAGTCGGTAGAGCAACTGACTTTTAATCAGTAGGTCGCTGGTTCGAACCCAGCAGGGCTCACCATAGTTTTCAAAACAGACTGAAAACCTGTTTGGTCCCTCAACGACCGGCGTTTTCTCGATCCGTCCCCTTCCGCCGCAACGGGGGCGGCCGCCCCCGTTGCGGCAAACCATTCTGGCCCAAACGGACAGCAAAGTCATAAGACAAGCGTGATGCGAAAAAGTGGGCACCGGTTTTTCATAATAAACCACGCGAAAACAAATAATTATAGAGCATGATGTGATTCAGACTAAGCGCATCATGCTATAGCCACGTTCACTCCGCCGCCTTCCTCTCCAAATGCCAGACAGGGTCAGCATCCAGCGCCGATAACCGCGCCGTCTCCGCGCTGATGTAATCGCGCGTCATTGGCACGGCATCGCGGCGTTTGACGGACTGGATGTGGAAGTTGACCAGTTCACCATAGCGGAAGCTGCTCTCGAATCCGGCGAGGTAGAACTGCCACATGCGGAACATCCGGGCATCATAAAGCGCGGTGATTTCAGCCTCGTGCATGGTCGTGCGGCGATACCATTCGGCCAGCGTCAAGGCATAGTGATAGCGCAGCTCTTCGAAATCGGACACCGCCCAGCCGGTATGTTCCAGCGCGTCCACCAGATGGCTGAGTGAGGGGACGAAGCCGCCGGGGAAGATATATTTGCGCGTCCACTTATCGGTCCTGCCCGGCGGTCCGGCGCGGCCGATAGTGTGGGTCAGCATGATGCCGCCATCGGCCAGCAGTTCATGCGTCTTGGCGAAATATTCGTGGTAATGCATCGCGCCGACATGCTCGATCATGCCGACGCTGGTGATCCGGTCAAATTGCCCGGTGACATCGCGGTAATCGATCAGTTCGAACTTGACCTTGTCAGACACGCCAGCCGCAGCGGCGCTTTCCTGTGCGAACCTCACCTGATCCGGCGCGAGGGAAACGCCCAGCACTTCGCAGCCGAAATGGCGGTGGAGATAGAGCGCCAGCCCGCCCCAGCCGCAACCGATATCGAGCACTTTCATCCCTGAACTCTGGCCCGGCGGCAAATTCAGCTTGGCGGCAATCAGCGCCAGTTTGTCGAGCTGGGCGCGCTCCAGAGTGGCATCGGGCTGGCGGTAATAGCCCATCGAATAGATCCGGTTCTCATCGAGGAACAGCTCGTAGAACTGGCGGGTCAGATCATAATGATGCTTGACGTTCTTGCTCGCCTTGGGCCGCAGATTGATCTGATCGAGCTTGGCGGCGGCGATATCGACCATGCGCCGCAAGGGTCCGTGGGGTGAGATCGAGACCTTGTTCGCCCGCGCGCCGGAAATCACCAGCAGGATAAAGCTGCGGATGTCATGCGGCGGTTCGATGACCATGCGTCCGTCCATATAGACTTCGCCCGCGCCGACGCCGGGGTTGCGGGCGATATGCATGGCCGCACCCTTGTCGGTGAAGCGGATGCGCACCGGATCGGCATCCGGCTTGCCGTAACGGTATTCCTTACCACCGAAATCAGTGACAATGAGCTGACCTTCACGGATCAGCCGGGCGAGCATCTTGTCGAGTAACCACATGGGGTGTGAGACTATTAGCCTGCGCCCGATTGGCAAGCCCCTACCGAGTGAAAATCAGCCCAGCCAGCCCAGAACTTCGCTCAATTGCCACAGCCCCAGCATCAGAAACAGCGCGGCGGCGGTGAGACGAGCGGCTTTCATCGAAACCCGCTTCACCAGCGCCTCGCCAAAGAAAACGGCGGGGACATTGGCGATCATCATGCCCAGAGTGGTGCCAGCGGCAACGATGAGAACATCGCGGTAATGGGCGGCAAGCGCAATGGTGGCAACTTGCGTCTTGTCGCCGATCTCGACGAAGAAGAAAGAAACCAGCGTGGTCAGGAATGCGCTGCCACGCCGCCGCACCGCGCCTTCCTCATCATCGTCAAGCTTGTCAGGCACCAGAATCCACCCGGCCATGACGATGAACCCCAGCGCGACGGCAATGCGGAACCACGGGGCTTCCAGCAGCCCCGCCACCTCACGCCCGACCAGCGCCGCAAGAGCATGGTTGGCCAGGGTCGCCACGAAGATTCCGGCGATGATTTGCCACGGCGCGCGCAACCGTGCGGCGAGCAGGATCGCCAGCAGCATGGTCTTGTCGCCAATCTCGGCGAGGGCAACGACGGCAGTTGAGGTCAGCAGGGCTTCAAACATCATGTCAGTCCGCGCGCCAGATAAAGCACATCGCGCGGCTGGGCGAGCAGGTGCTGACCGGAATCGACGAACAGCGTCTCACCGCTCGCCAGCCATCCATCGCACAGGAACAATGCGGCATCGGCCAGTTCCTGCGGATCGGTAAGGCGGTGCAACAGGTTCATCCGCCCGCTCACCTCGTGCTCCTCGTTGCGCTGGTCAAAGCTGGGCAGCATGGCACCGGGGGCGAGGCCATGAATGCGGTCAGCGGGGCCGACTTTGCTTTGCGCCATCGCCAGCATTCTGGTCGCGGATGAAAGCGCGTACTTGGCCATGGTGTAGGAGAAGAAATCGGGATTGGGATTGCGCAGCTTCTGATCAAGCACATTGACCACGCGCCGTCCGCCGGTTGCAGTGGACTGAGCGAGGAAGCACTGGGCCAGTATTACCGGTGCCTCGGCATTGACCCCCATCGTTTCGGAGAAAACGGCTGGATCAAGCGCCTGAGCCGTATCGGAATCGAACATGGCCGCGCAGTTGATCAGCGCGCGCCAGTCTGGCAGCCGCTCGGCGAGATGACCGACCATTGCCATGCAGGCGGCGCTATCACCAAGCTCGCAAGCGATGATCTCAGCCGAAGGCAGGCTATCAGCCAGCGCCTGTGCGTCTTCGGCCGAATCGCGGTGGTGGATCACCACGTGCCAGCCAGCCGTGCCAAAGGCCTCGGCCATAGTGCGACCGATCCGTTTGGTGGCTCCGGTGATCAGAATGGCAGGCTTCATGCGGTGCAGCCAAGCACAGTCTGGTGAAGCAGGATAGCCCTAACCCAGCGCCGCCTGCTTCTCATCAGCCAGACGATCCAGTTCGGCGCGGCTCATTTTCTGTGCTGCGGTCTTGAGCTGGCCACAGGCGGCATCGATATCGCGGCCACGCGGGGTGCGGATCGGGGCGCTGATGCCCGATTCAAAGATGATCTCGGAAAAGCGCCGGATGCGATCTGGCGCAGAGCATTCATAGATTGCCCCCGGCCAGGGGTTGAACGGGATCAGGTTGACCTTGGCGGGCAGGCGGTAGTGCTTGATCAGCCGCACCAGCTCACGCGCATCGTCATCGCTGTCATTCTTGTCCTTGAGCATGACATATTCAAAGGTGATACGCCGCGCGTTGGACGCCTTGGGATAGTCGGCGCAGGCTTGCAGCAGTTCTTCGAGGCCGTATTTGCGGTTGATCGGCACGATCTCGTCGCGCACTTCCTTGGTCACCGCATGGAGCGAGACGGCAAGGTTGACGCCGATTTCCTCGCCCGCACGAACCATCATCGGCACCACGCCGCTGGTCGAAAGCGTGATGCGCCGCCTGGACAGCGCCAGTCCTTCATGGTCCATCACCAGCTTCAGCGCATCGCGGACATTGTCAAAGTTATACAGCGGTTCGCCCATGCCCATCATGACGATATTGGTCAGCAGCCGTCCGTTTGATGAATAACTGCCGCCGCCGATTTCATCATCGTCTTCATCATCATCGCCGTCTTCGTCCTCGGGGTCCGCAAAGCTGGCCGCTCCGAAACCAGACATTGTCCCGTTGGGCCATTCACCCAGCGCATCGCGGGCGAGCATGACCTGGCCGACAATCTCGCCGGGGGTGAGGTTGCGCACCAGCCGCATGGTGCCGGTGTGGCAGAACCGGCAATTGAGCGTGCAGCCGACCTGTGATGAAACGCACAGCGTGCCGCGCGCCTCATCGGGGATGAAGACCATCTCGAACTCATGACCATCATCGGTGCGCAGCAACCACTTGCGGGTGCCGTCCACCGAATGCTGGGCGAGCACAATCTCCGGGCGGCCAATGACGAAGCGTTCGGCAAGCCATGGCCGCATGGTCTTGGCGATGTCAGTCATCGCGTCAAACTCGGTCACGCCGCGGTGGTAGATCCAGTGATAGACTTGCTTGCCGCGCAACTTGGCGGCCTTGGCATCCAGCCCGGCACTGGCGAACAGCTCGGCAATCCGCAGCTTGGGCAGGCCAAGCAGATCGATGCGGCCATCGCCGCGCGGGGTGATGTCGCGCGGTATGGTGACGGGATCGGTGTGGCCGGGAATTTGCATGAGGTTGGTGTCTGCCATGGGAGCGGCGCTATAGGCCTGCCTGACCCGCTTGACTAGCGCAGCTGCGCGCAGCCGATCGCAGCGGCATCCATGGCGGTGGCGGCACCATCCAGTTTGTAGCTATTCGAAAACCCGCGCCCGCTGGCATCCCGCGCGCTCACTACCATTCCTCCTGCTGATCGCATGGCCGCGACGATGGCGGCGTCCATCCGCTTGTCTGCCGACCAGGCATCGCCGCCACCACCCACCAGTTCGAAGCGCTGGCCGCCGAGTGACAGCACAATTCTGCTATTGCTGGCGAGGTTGCGCGACAGGCGGAAATGGACTTGCCCGCGCTCGCCCTTGCCCGGCCATGTGCCGACATCGGCGTAGGGCTGGTGATCGCGTTGCATGGAGGATGGTTCGGCCATGGCGATGGCATAGCAGCGCGGCACCTGCGCATCGCGAAAGGCTCCCCAATTGCCATAAATGCCAAGATTATCACGCGCCGATGCCGGGGCGGCTGCGAGCAAGCAGGCGGCGATCAAGAGCAATCGTTTCGTCACGAGCAGTGTCATCGCAGAAGCGCGCAGCGGAGGGAAGAGCAGGTGATCAGCCTTCGATCAGGTCGAGATAGGCAACCACATCATTGTCGGTAGCGATGAACAGGCCTTCCTGCTCCTCGGCGCTTTGCTGCGCTGCCAAAGCCAGTGCTTCGGTGAGGGTGCCGTAAAGCAACGTTGCCGCCGCGCCGCCCTCAGGGCCGTCACTCAGGTGGTAAAGCCGCACCGTGGCGTTATCGAAGGTCGTCCTCACTGGGTGAGCAGCTTGAGGCCCGCGAAAGTCAGTACCGCTGCCAGAGCTGGCCGCAGGTAGTGATCAGGCGCGCGGGTAGAAAGCAGACTGCCGATGACAACGCCGGGGAGCGAGCCGATCAGCAGCGCCAGCAGCAGCGGCAGGTTGACGGCACCAATCAGCCAGTGGCCGGTGCCGGCCACCAGCGCCAGCGGCACGGCATGAGCGATATCGGTGCCGACAATGCGCGAGACCGGCAGGCGCGGATAAAGCATCAGCAGCGCGGTCACGCCAATCGCGCCTGCGCCAACCGAGGAGACCGAGACCAGTACGCCAATCACCGCGCCGAGCAGTATGGTCGGCACCCGAGCCTGCCGCAGCCGCAGATCATTGTGCTCCCCGGCGAACCTGACCAGCCTCTTCTGGAAAAGAGTGGCGATCGCGGTGAGCACCAGCATGACGCCGAGCACCAGCAGGATGACATGTTCGGTCGACTTGCCGATCTTGCCGAAATACTGGATTATGCTGACCGTCACCAAAGCGGCTGGAATGCTGCCAGTGGCCAGCAAGCGCATGATCCGCCAGTCAACCGTGGCTTTCCAGCCATGGACAGCCGATCCCGCCATCTTGGTCACGGCGGCGAATAGCAGATCGGTGCCGACTGCGGTCTGAGCGGGCTGGTTGAACAGGAGCACGAGGATAGGGGTCATCAAAGATCCGCCGCCGACCCCGGTCAGGCCGACGAGTACGCCCACCATGAAACCGGCAAAGGCATGAAGCGAATCAAAGTGCTGGATCAAATCCATGCCCGTCCTATCCCCCAAATGTCGCAGTGCGCATAGCAGGGGATTTTGCGCTGATCCTCACCTGCTGCTTGCCCCTGCTGCTTGCTGTCGCCGGTCAGCCGCTATCGGGCAAAATCTCTATCAAAAAACCAGACATTCTTTCGAGGGGTGAAGTTTGGCTTGTCAGGCAAGGTTCAGCCCTTCGGATAAGTAATCTCCAGCAGTTCCCATTCCTTCTCGCCGCCGGGGAGTCTGACGCGCCGCAGATCGCCCGCCACAGCCCCGCGCAGAGCCTGCGCCAGTGGTGCGCTCCAGCCGATCAGGCCGCTGGAGGCATCCTGCTCGTCATCGCCGACCAGTGTCAGTTTGCGCTGATTGTCGTCCTCATCGGCGATGGTGACGGTGGCACCGAACCACACGCGGGCCTTGTCGGTCTGAGCTGATGGATCGATAACCCGCAGCAGCTTCATGCGCTTGGCAAGGAAGTTCAGCTCGCGATCAATCTCGCGCATGCGCTTGCGGCCATAAATGTAATCGCCGTTTTCACTGCGATCACCATTGCCCGCCGCCCAGGAAACAACCTCGACAATCGCCGGTCGTTCTGTGCCAAGCAGATGGTCATAGCGCGCCCGCAGCTTGGCGATGCCAGCGGGGGTAATAGGCGGGCCGTCGGGCTTCATCGCATCAGGCCTTAGCCCGGATCGCGCTTGCCCAGGAAGTGGCTCATCGGGTTGGCCCCGCGATAGGTCGCCTTGTCGGGGTTCATCGCTTCATAGACCACGACGTTTTCCATCACCCGCTGCACATAGCCACGCGTTTCGCTGAGCGGGATGCGCTCGATCCAGTCGATCCAGGCAATGCCGCCACTGCGCGGATCACCATTGGCGCGCAGCCACTTGTTCACATTGCCGGGGCCGGCATTATAGGCGGCGATGGCCAGTGGGTAGGAGCCGCCAAAATAGCTCAGCATCGACTGGATATAATTGTCACCCAGCCGCAGGTTATAGCCCGCATCGTTCATCAGCGATCCAGGTTCATAGGAAAGCCCCACCTTGCGCGCCACTTCACGCGCGGTTCCGGGCATCAGCTGCATCAGGCCGCGCGCGCCGGCGTGGCTTACTGCATTCATCGCGAACTGGCTTTCCTGACGGCTGATCGCATGGACCATCGTCCAGTGCGACCCCTGCGGCACCGGGATCAGCGGGAAGGAGATGGACTGAAAGTCGTACAGACCATCAGTCTCAGCGGCTTGGCCCAGAATCACGCCAAGATCGCGGCGGCCCAGTTCGCGCGCCAGATCGGCAACGAGGAGATGATCTGCCGGGGTCTGCGCCTGATCGGCAATCTCGCGGAAAAAGCGGATTGCGGTTGGCCAGTCGCTCTCTCTGGCAACTTCGCGGACAGCACTGGTGATCGGCATGGCCAGAAAGGCTCTGCGCTGATCGCTAGTTGGCGGCACGGCAGCAGGGCGTGCGGCGAAGGGCGGAATGGGCAGTCCCAGCTTTTCGAGCGCGAGTAGGCCATAAAACTGCGCAGGGTAAGCAGCGGCGGCGGAGAAATAGCCTTGGGCTGCGGCAGTATCGCCAGCCTGCGCAGCCGCCCTGCCTGCCCAGTAGAAGCCTTTGGAACGGGTCTGCGGCGTGCGTGCAGCAGCACCATAACGCCAGAACAACGGCGCTGCAGCGCCCGCATCGCCCAGCTGCCACAGCGAGCGCAGTCCGCCCAACCACATCAGCGAAGTGTAATTATCGCGCAGACCGAACGACAGCCGGCTGATGTCGGTTCCAGGCATAAAGCCATCGTCGATTTTCGAGGCGATGCGCACTACCGTTGCCGCATCGGCATCCCTGGCGGCGGCAAGTTGCAGATCGACCCATTTCTCCTGATCGAACGGCAGGGTGGCCAGCGGTGGACGGTTGGCGAGGAGACCGGCAGCGGCATAGTTCTGTCCGATCCGCCGCAGTTGACGGGCGCGGTTATATAGCCAGCCCGAATCGGCGCTGGCACCAGCCGGAGTGATCAGTGTAGTATCATCCGGATTGTTGCCGCGCATGGCATTGAGGCGCGAAGCGAACAGGTCGCGCGTTGCCGGTTAGATGTTGAAGAACTGCCGCTCGGCCTGAGCAGTCATGCCTGACCACAGCAGCGCATCCATCCGCGCATCCTGATCGGCAGGGCTAGTCTGTCCTGCAAGCATTGCCCCGAGAACAACCTCTGCGGCGTCGCTCATCGGACCGCCGCGCCAGGCGGCCAGAGCTTGCGTCTGCGCATCGCGGCGTCCCAGCGCAGAGAGTGCCGCAGCATATTGCGCCCGCGCCGAATTGGTCAGCGGCGGATTGCGATCAAAGAAGGCGACCAGCCGCGAAGGCTCGGCGTTTTCGCGCTCCAACGCCTTTTCGGCATTGCGGCGCAGCTTGTCCTCACCGGGGAAACCGGGGTTGCTGAGGATGAAACCCGAGTATTCGGAGAAGGACGAGCTGTCATATTTGCTCAGCAGCTTCCAGCGCTCGATTGTCTGCGCCATGGCAGTGGCACCGCTCATCCTCAGTCGGGCACGCGCCTGATCCCATTCGCCGCCGCCGCCGATCATCGGCACGATAAGCGGGGCGGCAGGCAGCGGACTGGCAGTCAGCGGCGCACCAGCGGCAGGAGTGACTGGCGCGCCGCTGCCAGTATATCCCGGAGGCAGCGGCTGCACGACGGGATACGACACAGACTGCGCCACCACCGGCGCGCTGATGACGAGCGAAAGCGTCAGGCAAAGGGCCAGGTGCCAGATAGAACGATGACTCACCATACTGGACATTTTGGCCAAAGGCTCCTTATCAGGCGCTGAACAACCAAGCCCAAATGGCCCGGTCCGCACACGAACCGACGCACTCTTGGGCCAAATGACAGGAATTTGTCCATGTTCTCCGGTTCGATTCCGGCTCTGGTGACTCCTTTTCGCGACGGAGCGTTTGACGAGAAGGCGTTTCGCAAGCTTGTTGACTGGCAGATTGACAGCGGCTCATCGGCGCTGGTGCCGTGCGGCACCACGGGTGAAAACTCGACCCTGTCCAACGCCGAGCATCACCGGGTGATCGAAGTCTGCGTCGAACAGGCGGCGGGGCGCGTCCCGATCATCGCCGGCTGCGGCAGCAATGATACGATGAACGCGCTGCTGCACATGAACTTTTCCAAGAAGTGCGGCGCACAGGCGGCGCTGCTGGTCGCGCCTTATTACAACCGGCCCAGTCAGGCGGGGCTGCTCGCGCATTTTTCCTACCTTGCCGAACACAATGACCTGCCGATCATCCTCTACAATGTGCCTGGACGCACGGTGACCGACCTCAAGCCCGAGACGGTCTGCGAACTCGCGCGCCGCTTCCCCAAGCAAGTAGTCGGGATCAAGGACGCGAGCGGCGATCTTTCCCGCGTCACCGATCACCGCATGGGTATTTCATCGCCTTTCGCCCAGCTTTCGGGCGATGATGAACTGGCGCTGCCGTTCAACGCGGCGGGCGGCGTCGGCTGCATCTCGGTGACCGCCAATGTCGCGCCGAAACTCTGCGCCGAATTCCAGCTTGCCTGCAAGGACAATGATCTCAAGAAAGCGCGCGATCTCAACGACAAGCTCTATCCGCTGCACTACGCCATGTTCGCCGATGCCTCACCCGGACCAGTGAAATATGCGCTGGCGCGGACGCAGGACTGGTTCAACGAGGAACTGCGCCTGCCGCTGGTCATCTGCGGTGATGCGGTGCGCGCGCAGGTTGATGCGGCGCTGGTCCACGCGGGGCTGCTGGGATGATAAGGCGGCTCTGTGCCTGTCCTCGTGACAGGTCTGCTCTACACTGCTAACGGCCCGGCTGCGCAACCGCGCCGCACTCGTTAGCAAAGATGCCATGACTGACCTTGCCAAGATCCGTAACTTTTCCATCATCGCCCATATTGATCACGGCAAGTCAACCCTGGCTGACCGGCTGATCCAGCACACCGGCGGGCTGACCGAGCGTGAGATGTCCGCACAAGTCCTTGATAACATGGATATCGAGAAAGAGCGCGGGATCACCATCAAGGCGCAGACGGTGCGCCTTTCCTACACCGCAAACGATGGCAAGACCTATCAGCTCAACCTGATGGACACCCCCGGCCACGTCGATTTCGCCTATGAGGTCTCGCGCAGCCTCGCCGCCTGCGAGGGCGCTCTGCTCGTGGTGGACGCGGCGCAGGGCGTCGAAGCCCAGACGCTCGCCAATGTCTACCAGTCGATCGAGCACGATCATGAGATCGTCCCCGTCATCAACAAGATCGATCTCCCCGCCGCCGAGCCCGAAAAAGTCCGCGCCGAGATCGAGGAAATCATCGGCCTCGATGCCTCGAACGCTGTGCTCACCAGTGCCAAATCGGGCATCGGCATCGCCGAAGTGCTCGAAGCCGTGGTCACCCGCATCCCGCCGCCCAAGGGTGATCGCACCGCACCGCTCACCGCCATGCTGGTCGATTCATGGTACGATCAGTATCTCGGTGTCGTCATTCTCGTGCGCGTGATCGATGGCGTGATCCGCAAAGGCCTGAGCGTCAAATTCATGGCCGGCGGCACCGAACACCTGATTGACCGCGTCGGCTGCATGAACCCCAAGCTCGAAATTCTCGACGAGCTCGGCCCCGGCGAAATCGGCATCATCACCGCGCAGATCAAGGAAGTCGCCCAGGCCCGCGTCGGCGATACCATCACCACGGTCAAACACGGTGCCACCAAGGCGCTCCCCGGCTTCAAGGAAGTCCAGCCGGTGGTGTTCTGCGGGTTGTTTCCGGTCGATGCCGCAGACTTTGAAAAGTTGCGCGAATCGATCTCGCGCCTGCGCCTCAACGATGCCAGCTTCACCTTCGAAATGGAAAGCTCCGCCGCGCTCGGTTTTGGCTTCCGCTGCGGTTTCCTCGGGCTGCTGCACCTTGAGATCATTCAGGAACGCCTCACCCGCGAATATGATCTCGATCTCATCACCACCGCGCCATCAGTGGTCTATCGCATCCAGCTGCGCAAATCGAAGACCGATGATGCCAGCGAGATCATGCTCCACAACCCGGCGGATTACCCCGATCCCAGCCGCATCGAACAGATCGACGAGCCGTGGATCAAGGCGGTGATCTACACGCCTGATGAATACCTCGGCTCGATCCTCAAGCTGTGCCAGGACCGGCGCGGCGTGCAGACTGATCTGACCTATGTCGGCGGCCGCGCGCAGGTGAGCTATGAACTGCCGCTCAACGAAGTCGTGTTCGATTTCTATGACCGGCTCAAAAGCATCAGTCGCGGCTATGCCAGCTTCGATTATGAACAGATCGGCCTGCGCGAAGGCGATCTCGTCAAGATGACGATCATGGTCAACAGCGAAGTTGTCGATGCGCTCAGCATGATCGTCCACCGCGGCGTGGCGGAAGAACGCGGGCGGCATATGTGCGAACGCCTCAAAGACCTGATCCCCCGCCACCTGTTCAAGATCCCGGTGCAAGCGGCGATCGGCGGCAAAGTAATCGCCCGCGAAACCATCGCCGCGATGCGCAAGGACGTGACCGCCAAATGCTATGGCGGCGACATCAGCCGCAAGAAAAAGCTGCTCGAAAAGCAGAAGAAGGGCAAGGCCCGGATGCGCGAATATGGCAATGTCAGCATTCCGCAGGAGGCGTTTATTGCCGCGCTGCGGATGGGGGAGGAGTAAAGCAACTGGTTCAGTCGGCGAGATTCCATATCTTGCGCCAGTTGACCGCGACCTGATCGACCGGCGCGCCCAGCCGGTCAAGCTCGGCCTTGAATTCGGCCATGATCCGGTCGCCTTCGCCGTTTTTCAGCCACTCCGCCCAGTAGGGATAGAGGCCGGTATTATAGACCAGATCCTCGCGATCCCATGGCAGGGTCTGCGCCGCGCGCGCCTGGCCCAGCACCTCCAGCATTAATACGCGGATCGTATCGGCGGTGTGCTTGATCGGGCCGCGCGAAACCGGCGCTTCGGCCATCGCCAGTTCGTCCTTCTGGGGAACATGCCCGAACAGATCATCCATGTCGTGCTTTGCCATGTGTAGAGCAATAGCGCGTGAATGCCTGCGCGATCAATCCGGTGCCGCGCTATCGAGCAACTTTTCGACAAGTTCGTCGATCTTGCCGGCGATTCCGGCAGTGATCAGCGAATCGCGAATGCGCTTGCGAGCGCGTTGGAATTTCTCGCCTTCGATCAGTTCGACTCCCGCAGCGGCAGCTTCGGCGCGGGCACCAGCCTCGGCGATGTCGCGGTGAAGTTTGGTTTTGGTGTTGAATTTGGGGATGGGGAGGTTGAATATGACTTTGTCGAAGTCGCGTGCCCCGAACTGGCCACGCGATTGAAAGCGTTCTGCGCGCTGCCGTGCCGCTTCGCTATTCAGAATCGCTGCCAAAAATTGAGCTTCGCCTTCACTTGTCGCCTTGGTCCAATATAGTTTGTGTTCAATGACTTCATGGCTATTTCTAAGAATCATAGCTGCTGGGAGCGTCCCAGATGCGGCATACACGACTCTAATTTGCCCAACGGGGAACTGGCTGGACAACTGCCCTATATAATCGAGCTGTTCAACGAATTGGCGCTTACCTTTTCCGTGTAAATTCCAAATATTCTCGGCCTGCCCCATCCAATTCGCAAGATGAGAATGACCATAATTGGCTGCTGATGAGGCATTCAAAACCATGCCGCCGGATGTGACCGGAATCACGCCTTCAAACGATTGGAAAAGACAATATGGTAAAATCGATTCGCCAAGCAAAATTGGATGGATGAATTCGGATTCTACGTTTCCCTCCATGCCTTGAAGGTCCTTCCAAGGCATTTTCTCTTGGGCAGTTCGTCGGCTCAAAACAAGCGGAGAAAGCGGATTTGTACCAAGTTTACCTGACGATTTACGCTCCACAAACACAAGAACTCTGGGGACCAGAATCGCCCCCTGCCTGAAAGCCTTGCGATACGGAGACCCCCCCTCACTTTGGGCCGTCGCCAGCGCGGGTGCGTCATTGGTAACCGTCAAATGCAAATCGGCCATCACCTCAGGCGCATCTCGCATCGGCAGCGATCCCGAATAGGCGCGGACGGTATGGGGCATCGGCTGGGCAATGGCCCGCTTTCGGCCAAATACTGCGCAGGCGGGAACTGGAAACAATGGCACTACACTGTCATCCATCGTCCATGCTTCATCCCATGCGATGTTGCTGGCGGTGAAACTGCCGGTTCTGAAATTCTCGAACTGACCTCTGGTCAAGGCTGCCAATGGCAAGACGAAACCCAGCTTGCCAGATGGCCGCAGATAAAGGCTGGCTGAGCGCACGGTAAAAAGCGCGCAGAGATCATTGTGCGAAGGGGTGCGCGCCACAAAAACCTTGGCTTCCCTCGCCAATTCCTTGAACCGCTTCTGCAGATCATCGCTCATATGGCGGTATGCCACCCATGGCGGATTGCCGACCACGACATGCGCCCAGCCGTTCCGTGTGGTCAGCGAGAGCGGGCGCGACAGGTTGCGGGCGACATAGGCCCAGATCGTGTCGCGGCCTTCGCGCCGCAGCCGGTCAAACAGTTGATAAGTTACGCCGATATCGCGGATCGCGCGCAAATGTTCCTCGTCGATGCCTTCGGCGCGTTTGCCGCTGGCGCGCTCGATCTGGGTCATCGGCCGTTCGAGCAGATGGCGATCAATGATCGGCTCCAGTGAAGCCTCGACCTGTTCACGGCTCAGCCCTTGCAGGCTGGCGGTGCGCATCCGTTCGATCACCTTGTCGAACAGGCCCGGATCGCGGCACAGCGTTTCTGGGAACGAGAGCACTTCCACGCCGGGCCGGGGGGCCAGCGGATCGGCCCCGGCTGGCGGTGGGGGAACGCGGATTTCCAGCCGTTTTTCGGTCAGCGTCTGGGCAATACCCAGCTGCATCGCGTCCCCCAGATAGACCGGAATGGACAGTGCGCCGCCGCGCCGCGCCAGCGCCGGGGCCAGCGCGAGCAGGAAAGTGACCCGGGCGATGATCACCGCCACCGGGTGAATATCCATGCCGGTAACCCGCTGGGTCGCCTGCTCCGCCCAATCGCCGGGTGGCAGCCCAGCATCCTCGGCCTCGGCCAGCACATGGCGCACCGCATGAAACAGGAAAGTGCCTGATCCGCAGGCGGGATCGAGCACGTTCTGTTCAAGCGGGCGGTCCACGCAATGGCGCACCACCTTGGCTGCCAGCCAGTCAGGCGTGTAATATTCGCCCAGCCCGTGGCGCTCACTGGCGTCGATCAGGCTTTCATAGAGGATTTTGAGGACATCACTTTCCACCTCTTTCAGGCGGAAGCGGCGGACGTGGGCCATGATCTTGCCGACCAGCGCCACGCCTGCAGGCGTGGCGACCATCCAGTCAAAGAAATCACTTTCAACAGCGCCGGTAATGCCCGCAGATGCAAACGCCTCGCCAGACAGCATACGTCTGGGATCATCCTCGCGCAGGTCCATCACCGCCAGCGCAATACATTTTGCCACGATTACCAGGTAGCTGTGACGATACCACAGCGCCATATCCTCGATCTCGCGCCCATAGACCAGCTTGAGCATATCAGCCCAGAGCTGACGTTTGAGTGCTTCGGCTGGGTGATCGGCAACTTCGCCCCATAGCCGGCGCAATTCGCTGTCCACCCGCTTGAAGGCGATAGAATCGGGGCCGAGTTCGGCGCGGATAGTCAGGCCATCAGGTGGAAGCGAACCGCGGATAGCGACAACGCCATCAAGCCAGGCAAGGAAAGTTTCGCCCTGATCGGGGTCGAGTATGGTTTCCTTGAGTGTGACCAGCGCTCCGCCGGACATTTCATAGACAATCCAGCGCCTGCCATCGGAGGCTATGCCGACGAACGGTTCGCCATGCTCGCGTTCGCAATCGGCCAGATAATCCGGCATACGCCGCAGAACGTCGGGCAGTTCGCGATCCAGATCGCGCTTTGCCTCGAACACAGTTCGTCCGATCAGCGCATCAAGCCTGCCGCAAATTTCCGGTTGGCGCTTCTCGAAGTGCAGCGATGATCGGTCAGCACCAAACTCTTCGATCAGCAACTGGCCGAAATAGGATTTTACCTCATCATGTCCCGGTTTACGGGCAAGTATCCGAAGCAGATCGATGGTTGAATCAGACAGTTCCATGGCCGTGCTTTGCCAGAAGGTTACACCCGGCGTAAAGCTCCTAACCCCCAATCCTCCCCGCATTCACATGCGCCATCCAATCGCGCGCGGCCTGCGCTTCGGGCCGCATTCGCCGCTCTCGACCTTGCGGCGGGCGGAATCGGCGTAGGTGCGCCCAATGCGATCAAGGTGTTGACTGCCGTGCTGCGGATCAATCCTGCTCCCAGGCCTCGCCGCCCTTGAGGATGGTGCGGTGCATCATGCGTCCGCAATCGGGATCATAGGGCGTGGCGCGGTGGAGCGAGGTGCGGTTGTCCCACAGCACGGTATCGCCGACAGTCCACACGTGGCGGTAGGTATAGGGCTCGGTGGTAGCGAAATTGCGCAGGCCGTTGAGGATATGCGCGCTTTCCCGGTAATCCTTGCCGATGACATGCGCGGCGGTATTGCCCAGCACCAGGCTCTTGCGGCCCGACTGATGCTTGACCACCAGCGGCACCTGCGCCTCACCCTTGCTCTGCCAGTCGGCCAGCTGGGCATCGCTGGGTTCGGGTGTGTGATAAAGCGCCGAGTTCCATAGCGAATGCTGCACCCGCAGATCATCAATCTCGGCCTTCTTGTCCTCTGGCAGGTCTTCGTATGAGGTTGCGGTATTGGCGAACAGCGTATCGCCGCCTTCGGGTGCCAGCACCTTGCCGGTCAGCATCGAGGCGCGGATCGGGATCGAATTCATCGTGCCATCGATGTGCCAGTAGAGCGAGCCGAGCAGATATTCGGCAACCTCGTGGTTGACCTTCCGGTCGAGCGAAACCTTGAACATTTCCTCGCCGCGCACTTCCATCGCATTGCCGCCGAGCAGATTGGTGAACTGGATCTGTTCCGCATCGGTGAAGTTGATCTGGGGGAATATCAGCACACAGCGTTCTTCGAGCAGGGCGTTGATCTCGTCCGACAGCTCACCCGAAAGCAGCTCTGCCTTGGTGCTCAGGATACGTGCGCCGATCTTCGGCTTGATCTGTTCATAGCGGAGACGGGTTGCGGTTGCGGTGGCCATTGGGATTCTCCCGGAAGCGGATAGTGTTGCTGAACAGTTGTATGGCAAATCCAGGGTGAAGTCCAGCGCAAGGCAGCGGGCTGCACCGCTCCTGACGGCAGCCTCGATAGTGTTGCCCGTTATGGTTCGATTCTCGCTTGCCAGCTGGAAATTCTTGCTGTTTCTCACCGTATTGCGAAAAAGAGGAGCGATGCGGTGAATTTCAAGAACTTGCGGCTGGGAACCAGTTTGATTGCCCTGGCTCTGCTGGCGCAACCTGTTTTGGCCGGTGGCCCCGCCAGCCAATCACCTGGCGTCAGCTGGGCGCAGGACCAATCCGACATCAAACCCGATCCGGCGGTGCGCTTTGGTGTGCTGCCAAACGGGCTGCGCTTTGCCATCCTGCATAACAAGACCCCCAGCGATGGTGCCGCCATGCGCCTGTGGATCGGTTCGGGCGCGATGATGGAGCGCGACGAAGAACAAGGCCTTGCGCATTTCCTCGAGCATATGTCGTTTCGTGGCAGCACCAATATTGCTGACGGAGAAGTGGTGCGCATGCTTGAACGCCACGGCCTGCAATTCGGGGCCGATACCAATGCTTTCACATCGCAAGATCAGATCGTTTACCAGCTGAACTTTCCCAAAGCCGATGCCGCCTCGCTGGCGACGGGTTTCACCATCCTGCGCGATGTTGCCAGCCGGCTCAGCATCAAACCCGAGCTGGTCGAGGCCGAACGCGGCGTCCTCATTTCCGAAGAGCGCATCCGCGACACCCCGCAAGACCGGATGGCCAAGACCATGTACCGGCAGGCGCTTGATGGCACCCGCGCGCCGCTGCGCTTTCCGATCGGCACTATTGAAGTGCTCAAATCCGCCGGGGCCGAGCGCCTTCGCCGTCTCTATCAGGCGAATTTCCGCCCTGAAAACGCCGCCGTGGTGATTGTCGGCAATATTGATCCCGCTGTGATGGAGCAGGAGATTCGCAGCCGTTTCGCTGATTGGAAAACGGTTGGCGCGGCTGACGTGCTGGTTGCGGGCGTACCTGCTCCCAAGCAACCTGTGGTCGAATTTGTTGCCGAAGGTGCGCCCGACATTCTGGCGCTCAACTGGGTCGCTCCGGTTGATATCAGCGCAGATACCTTGGCCTTTGAACAGGCAAGGCTGGTGAAGTTGATCGGCCTGACCGTGCTGAACAACCGTCTGGCCGATCTTGCCGCCAAGCCTGGCAGCCCGATCCTTGGCGGCGGGGCTAACCGTCAGGACAAGGTGTACGGCGTCGCCGATCTCACCACGCTGAGCTTCGCCTCGCCGCCGGAAAAGTGGCGCGAGGCGCTTGATGCCGTGACGCAGGAACAGCGCCAGCTGTTGCGCGATGGGGTGACGCCGGCCGAGCTGGCGCGCGCTGTCAGCATACTGCGCACCAGCTTTCAGGCCCAGGCAGATGGCGCAACCACGCGCAAGAGCCCGGACCTTGCTGACGCGATTGTCAGAAATCTGAACAGCAACGAGGTCTTTACCAGTCCGGCGCAAGATCTGGCTCTGGTGCTCCCGGTGCTGGATAAAACTCGGTCTGAAGAGGTCAGCGCATCGCTACGAAAACTGTTTTCAACCAATGGTCCGCTGCTGTTCCGCTCAGCCAAAGCAGGGGCTGCGGGCGAAGCAGTGTTGAAGCAAGCACTGGCCGATAGCTACGCGCGCCCGCTCGCCACGCGCACCGCCGAGGCGGTCGTGGTCTGGCCCTATGGCGATTTCGGCGCACCGGGCAGCGTTCTTGCGCGGCAAGCCGATCCCGCACTGGGCATCACCACCATCACTTTCGCCAATGGCGCGCGGCTGATCGTCAAACCCACGCAGTTTGAAAAGGACACTGTCCGCGTTACCGTCACGCTGGGCGGCGGCAAGGCAGCCGTTCCAGCCGGGCTGGCCCATGCCATCTGGGCGGCGGATGCCTTGCCTTTAGGCGGCACCAGCAAGCTGTCCTATTCACAAGTGCAACGCTGGGCGCAGGAAAGCGGCAAGGCGATCAACATCACGCTGTCACAAAGTGCCAGGTTCACGCAAGTGAGCGGCACCACACGCAAGCAGGATCTGGCCAGCGAAATGGAACTGCTGACCGCTTATGTGCGCGATGCGGCCTTCAGGTCCGAGGCTGATGAAAAGGTGCTGCAAAGCGGCCCGATGGTCACGAGCCAGCTTGATGGCAATATCAGTGCCGCTTTCGTGCGGGCGCGCGGTTCGGTACTGGCGGGCGATCAGCCGCGCTATGCCGACTTGCCCAGCAATGCTGAAATTGCCGCAACCAAGGCAGGCGATGTGGCAAAATTGCTGCGTCCGCAGCTGGCAGATGCGGCAGACGTTGTCATGGTTGGCGATGTGACGATTGACGATGCTATTGCCATCGTTTCCAGAACGATTGGCAGCGGGCCGAAGCTGACCCGTCTGCCCGCGCTGCAACCGCGCATTGCCATGCCAAAACCACGCGTGGAGCCCTATGTCTTTGCGCATAAGGGGCGCGCTGATCAGGCAATGCTCGGTCTCTATTGGCAAATGCCAGATTTCTTCGCCAATCCCAAACTGTCCACTACTGCTGACGTGCTCAGCAAGGTGATGCAGCAGCGGCTGATCGATTCAGTGCGCGAGAAATTGGGCATTACCTATTCCCCCTCAGCCGAAGCCAGCGCGGGCCGTCAGATTGCCAATTATGGCTTCATCGGTGCAGCCATCGAAACGCCGGAAGCAAATTTTGCGGCTTTCCGCTCCATTGTGCTCGAACAACTGAAAGACCTTGCCGCCAAACCGATCAGCGCGGATGAGCTGTCGCGCGCGCGCGGTCCGCTCGTGCAATCGCGCAAACAAGGTCTGGAACGTAACGAATACTGGATGGCCGGTCTGGCGCTCCTGCTGCGCGAGCCACGCCAGCGTCAGGCTTTGTTGACCCGGGTTTCGAGCGTTGAGGCAGTGACCGCAACTGACCTGCAAAAGCTTGTGAAAGCGCAATTGCTTGGGAAATTGCCGGTCACGATTATCGTCAAGGGCAAATAGCGGTGCGATATCAAAGACTCTTAGAACATGATGCGATTCAGATTTAGCGGATCATGTTCTAAAAGCCCTTCGCTGCTTGTGGAGCACAACCTATGATCGCGCGCGAATTGCTGGACACGGCGCAAGTGCCCGGCGGCGAGGAGCTTCGCCTCTACCGGCATGACCGCGATTTCATGATCGTGCTTGATCGCAATGAACTGATGAGCAGCCGGATGAGCGGCTCGGAAGTCAGCCTGGCAACCTTGACCTGCGAGCGGCTGGCGGGGCGCGCAGCCCCTCACCTGCTGATCGGCGGCTATGGCATGGGCTTCACCCTGCGCGCCGCGCTGGCGGAGCTGGGCGGCGATGCCAAGATCACCGTCGCCGAACTGGTGCCAGAGATCATCGCCTGGGCGCGCGGGCCGATGGCGGAACTGGCCGCCGGCTGCCTCGATGATGCCCGAGTCACCCTCGCCATGGACGACGTCGCCGATGCGATCTCTGCCAGCGCCGCGCGCTATGATGCGATCCTGCTCGATGTCGATAACGGGCCGGACGGGCTGGTGCGGCTCGCCAATGATCGGCTTTATACGATGAAGGGACTGAAGGCGGCCAAACACGCACTCAAACCTGGCGGCGTGCTGGCTATATGGTCCGCCGCGCCTGACAAGCTCTTTGCCGCGCGCATGGCCAAGGCCGGCTTTACGGTCGAGGAAGTCCAGGTCCGCGCCCGCGCCAACGGCAAAGGCGCCAAGCATGTGATCTGGTTCGGGGTGCGGCTCACCTGAGCTCTAGGTCACAGACCCATAACCAACGGGTCTGTGACCTAGCGGGTAGACAAACCGTCAAGCCAGCCCTCGACCCACTCCCGCGCGCGGATGTGGCCGGTGGAGATGCCCAGCCCGTTTTCCATCACCAGCGCGCGGCCAATCCCGGCAATCAGCGTGGCGAGCACGTCAGCCGGGATATCCCGCGCGCGATCACCCAGCGCCCGCTCGATCACCTCAAGCTGGAGCTGGTGCGTTTCCCCGGCATGTTCGGCCATCGCTGCCTGCAAGGCCTTGCGGTGAGTCGCCATGGCCATGAATTCGAGCATCAGCGCGGTGCGGGTGGTGTGCATGGTATAGGCCCACAGCGCCTTTAGCGGCTGCGGATCGGCCAGCGCCTTGGCCAGTTCCTCGCTCGCCCACTCGGCAGAGCGGCGATAGACGGCGATCAACAGATCATCGGTAGTGGGGAAGTAATAATGTACCAGGCTGGGCTTGAGCCCCGCGCGCGCTGCCACGCGCCGGGTGCTGGCAGCGGCATAGCCTTCCTCAACCATGACTTGCTCGGTCGCCTCAAGGATCTGGGTCCGGGTGGAGGAACTCTCCGCCCCGACCCTGCGTGGTGTTGCCATTTTTGGAGCGCCCCCAAGTTACTTGCACAGCCGCAAGCGCCATCAGCACGGTTGGTAAGGCGTGAGACAGGGCCGCGCAAGGGCAGCCGGTTGCAAAAGTGCAGTCCTAGCAGAGTCACAGTCCCCGCCCCCAGAACCTCCGCGCCGGATCAGTCCACGCTCAGCTGGCAAACAGCAACCCACCAAACTATGGTAATATCGCTGCCTCACTCAATTAAAGCGCGATGCGAAAAAGTGGGCACCGGTTTTTCGCAATAAATCGCGCGAAAACAAAGACACTTATAGCATGATGTGATTCAGATTAAGCGCATCATGCTATAGACCCAAAACCGACCACAATTGCACACCGTGACGGAGCCGGTCCTGCCCCTAATGGCCAGTGGCTGATCAGTTTCCGCGTTGCAAGTTATTCAGCTTACTCATAGGTATGTTCACTTGGATTCTCTGGCGGGAGTTTTTTGGGGCGTGAGTCTGGGGGTAACGGCACTATCGGATCTATCAGTGCCAGCAGGCTTGCTGCATGGCCTGCATCTGCTGGAATATGAGCTGTTGCTGTTTGCCGCCTTCTGGTTCGTCATCGGTATTTTTGACGAACTGGCGGTTGATCTGGTCTATTTCTGGCACCGCATTTTCCGCCACAAACGCACAAATCGGCTGGCGCAGGAGGTGGCGCACCGGCCGCTGATCGGCAGATCGGCGGTGTTCATTCCCGCGTGGCAGGAAGCCGGTGTGATCGGCGCGACACTCGCCCACGCCCTCAAAGTCTGGCAGCAGGAAGAATTGCGCATCTATGTTGGCTGCTATCGCAATGATGCAGCGACACTGATTGCCGCCATGGCCGGGGCCGGAGCCGATCCGCGGGTGCGGCTGGTTGTGCATGATGCCGATGGGCCGACGACCAAGGCCGATTGCCTGAACCGGCTTTACCAGGCTCTGCGCGATGACGAGGCGCGCTGCGGCATGCGCGCACGCTCGGTGATTCTCCATGATTCAGAGGATATGGTGCATCCTGCCGCTTTGGCGCTGATCGATCTGGCGCTGTCCGATGCCGATTTCGTCCAGCTGCCGGTGCGCCCCGAACCACAACGCGGCGCGCGCTGGATCGCCGGGCACTATCTCGACGAATTCACCGAAGCCCATGCCAAGGCCATGGTGGTACGCGATCTGCTGGGGGCGGCGCTGCCCGCAGCAGGCGTCGGCTGTGCATTTACGCGCAGCATCCTCGACAAGCTTGCCGGTCTGCGCGCGGATGCGGCGGTTCCCGGGCCGTTCGAGGCTGATTGCCTGACCGAGGATTATGAACTGGGCCTGCTGGTAACCCGCTGCGGTGGGCGCAGCCGTTTTCTGCGCTTGCGTGATACGGATGGTTCCCTGGTGGCTACGCGCAGCTATTTCCCGGCCACACTTGATGCTTCGGTGCGTCAGAAAACCCGCTGGATCCATGGTATCGCTTTTCAGGGCTGGGAGCGGCTGGGCTGGTGGGGCAAGCCGGTCGATATCTGGATGTCGCTGCGTGATCGGCGCGGGCCGCTGGTGGCGCTGGTGCTGGCAGTGGCCTATTTCCTGCTGCTGCTGGCTCCGCTGCTGGCTCTTGCCGACCATTATCAGCTGGTCGGACCACGCAAGGAATCGGCACTTCTCGACGTGATGATCGCCATCTGCTTTCTCGGACTTGGCTGGCGCGCGGTGATGCGCTTTGCCTTTACCAAGCGCGAATATGGCTGGGCCGAAGGACTGCGCGCGGTGGTGCGAATTCCGATTGCCAATGTCATCGCCATCATGTCTGGCCGCCGCGCTTTTGTCGCTTACCTGCGGAGCATGACTGGCCGCGCGCCGGTCTGGGACAAGACGGTGCATCATGATCATCCGGCCTTGGTTCTGGCCGAAAGGGCGCGGGCATGAAGCAATCCGCCCATCGCCGCCGCGGCCAGCCTGCCATCGTGCTGTTCACACTGCTCGGCGGCTGGACCGCCGTGCGTGTGCTGGCGTGGAACTTGGCCGCAGTCTCAAGCCAGCTTTCCGATGCGAGCATGGCTGAGGACTTGGTTCAGCCGCAGGTGCAGATGGTCCAAAAAGCGCCCTTGCGCGCGTCTTTCAAGCAGAATTCGGCGGCGGCAAGCGATTGGCAACTACAGCCCGCAGATCACTCAACTGCGCCCGATGCCGAAAAAGCGAAGAGCGATGCACCCCCGCCCTTGCCCGGACAGCTGCCCGATGCCTCCTGGACAGCGCCGATGCCCGCCCTCATGCCGGCTCCCATGCCTGCCCCAGTTGCGGAGCCTGTGCCTGAGCAACCCTCAAAGCAGGCCGAGCCGCGCATGACTACGATGATCGCTGGCGGCCACCAGTTGCTCTGGCTTTCGGCCTTCAGTCAGCTGCCCATGCCTGCTGAAGTCATGGCAAGGATCGCCCCGACGTCGGCGGCTGCTGCGACGCGCCTGCCGCGCTGGTCGGCGGATACATGGTTGCTGCTGCGGCGCGGCAATGGCCCTGCCGGGCTGGCGGCGATTGGTGGCAGCTATGGTGCCAGTCAGGCCGGTGCCGTGCTGCGCTACCGCCTCGCGCCAGACGATCCGAATCGCCCGGCGGTCTATCTTCGCGCCACGGCGGCGTTGAATGGCATGCGCGAACAACAAGCAGCTTTCGGTTTATCGGCCCGGCCAATGGCCAAGCTGCCAGTAGTGGTCATGGCTGAGCTGCGCGCCACACGCAGTGCGGCTGGCATCAGCCTGAGGCCGGCTGCCGCACTGGTGAGCGAGTTTCCGCCGCTCAATCTACCATTCAAGCTGCGGGCCGAGGCCTATGCCCAGGCGGGCTATGTCGGCGGACGCGATGCCACCGCCTTTGCCGATGGCCAGCTGCGGATTGACCGCAAGCTCTTCAGCATCGGCCCGGCCGAGCTGCGCGCCGGTGCCGGAGCCTGGGGCGGAGCGCAAAAGGGGGCCGCGCGCGGTGATGTCGGCCCCAGCGCCAGTGTCACCTGGCAGCCGGGCCGCGCTGCCTCGGCACGGCTCAGCGCGGACTGGCGCTTCCGCATCGCCGGAAATGCCGCGCCCGCATCGGGACCAGCAGTGACCTTGTCCGCAGGATTCTAGGAATTCCAGCCTTAACAGGGGACTTTTGCTGGGCTAGGCCAGTGCCAAGCTGATGGACGTGTACCTCCCCATAGCCAACCTTGCGGTCAATCTGCTCGTTATTATCGGGCTGGGCGCAGTGACGGGTATCTTGTCCGGCATGTTCGGTGTCGGCGGCGGCTTTCTGACGACTCCGCTGCTGATCTTCTACGGGGTGCCCCCCACGGTCGCGGCGGCTTCTGCCGCCAGCCAGGTAACCGGCGCCAGCGTTTCGGGGGTGATCGCCCACAGCAAACGCGGCGGCGTGGATTACCAGATGGGCGGGGTGATGGTGGCGGGTGGCATCGTCGGCACCGGACTTGGCGCACTGTTGTTCAACTTGTTCACGGCGCTGGGCCAGATCGATACGCTGATCAATGTGCTTTATGTTGGCCTGCTCGGCAGCATCGGCACTTTCATGGCGCGTGATGCCTGGCGCGCCTTGCAGGCCCAGCGCACCGGTGTGCCGCTCCCTGCGCGAAAACGACGCCACCATCCGCTGGTGGCCAGCCTGCCGATGCGCTGGCGCTTTTACCGCTCGGGGCTCTACATATCGCCATTGGCGCCGCTGTTGCTGGGCGTGTTGACCGGAATCCTCACCATGCTGATGGGCATTGGCGGCGGTTTCGTGCTGGTGCCGGCGATGCTCTATATTCTGGGCATGAGCGCCAATGTCGTGGTCGGCACATCGCTGTTCCAGATCCTGTTCACCACTATCGCCACCACCTTGATGCATGCGATGACCACCCATGCCGTGGACATCGTGCTCGCCGTAGTGCTGCTGTTCGGCTCGGTTACGGGCGCTCAGTTAGGCGCGCGGCTGGCCTTGAGGGTTCCGCCTGAGCGTCTGCGCTTGACGCTGGCGATCCTGGTGCTGCTGGTGGCGTTGCGTATGGCGCTGGGGCTCACTTACCGGCCTGAAGCGATCTACACGCTGGCACCATTATGAGGATTTTGTTCACCATCCTGTGCCTGATCATGCTGGGCGGTGCGGCCAATGATCCGATCCTCGTGCCGGAGGTGTCGCAGCACGAGGTTGAGGTGCGGCAGGGCTTCAATGGCACCGAACTGCTGCTTTATGGCGCAATTCTTGATCCGCAGGGCATTCGGGCGGGGCGTGACTACGATATTGTCGTCGTGCTCAAGGGGCCGACAAGCTCTATCGTTGTGCGGGAAAAGCGACGCTTTGCCGGGATCTGGATCAATGGGGCCAGCAGCGAGTTCCGCTCTGCGCCGGGCTATTACGCGGTTGCTGCCAGCCGTCCGATCAAGGATATCGTCAATGACCGGACGGCGGCGATTTACGAGATGGGGCTGCCTTTCCTGCAACTCTCGCCGATTGGCGCGATTGATCCGGCCAAGCAGCAGAGATTTTCCTCCGGGCTGGTCGGCGAGATGCAGAAGGACGGTCTCTATCAACAGAACGATCACGGCGTGACGGTGAGCGAGCAGGTGCTTTACCAGGCGCATATCCGCCTGCCGTCCAGCGTGCCCGTGGGCATGTATACCGCCGAGACGCTTGCCGTTTCACGCGGGCGGGTAGTGGCCTCGGCGATTGCCCGGGTTGAGGTCAAGAAGCAGGGTTTTGAGCGTATTATTGCCGAATTCGCCGAGGCTTATGGCCTGCTCTACGGCTTGCTTGCGGTTGCCGTTTCGGTGGCCATGGGGCTCACGGCAGGGCGCCTGTTCAGCCGGACTTAGCGGTATATTAACGAGTTAACCCTAACTCGATCCAGTGTAGCAAGGGGTGCGAGTTAGCTGATGATGTCTGACATGAGCTCAACGGGTTTTGATCGAACGACACTTTCGGGTGCCGCTGATTTTAGCCCCGCAGACATGGGCCTCGCGCCCGAATCGCTGCAAATCGACAATGCGCTGGAGCCAATCGGCGTCATTCAGGAAATTGCCGGCTCAAGCTCTGCCATCTCGCTTGATCTGCAGCGGCTGATCGAATGCGCAACCGATAGCGATCCTTCGGTCGCGCTTGCCGGGCAAGTCGGTAGCCAGATCAAGATCCGCGTCGGGCGTGGCTGGCTACTCGCCAACGTACGCAGCCAGCGCTCGGACAACACCATAGCCGGCGGTATTCACGCGCAGATCGACTTTCTGGGCGAAGGTGATGAAGAACGGCTGACAGGGCGCATCCATGGCTTCCGCCGCGGCGTCACCTGCTATCCGATCCCCGGCGCGCTGGTCTATCCCGCCACCACCAGTGATCTGCGCCAGATCTATGCCAGCGACGGACGCTCATCGATCCAGGTTGGCACGGTGTTTCCGACGCGCGATATCCGCGCCGGAATTTACATTGATGCACTGCTGGGCAAGCACTTCGCCCTGCTCGGTTCAACCGGCACCGGCAAATCGACCAGCGCCGCGCTGATCCTGCATCGCATATGCGAGGCCTCGCCGCAGGGCCATATCGTAATGATCGATCCGCACGGTGAATATGCAGCTGCGTTCCGCACCACCGGCACCATTTTTGACGTTTCCAACCTGGCCATGCCCTATTGGCTGATGAACTTTGAAGAGCACTGCGAAGCCATGCTCACCGGGGCTGGCCATGAACGGCAGGAAGATGCCAACATTCTTGCACGGTGCCTGTTGCAGGCGCGGATGAAAAACCGCCTGGCCGAATCGATGGGGCGAATTACCGTCGATTCGCCGATTCCCTATGTGCTGTCAGACCTGACCACGATCCTGCAGAACGAAGCCGGCAAGCTCGACAAATCGACGACTTCCGCACCCTATATGCGTATCAAGACCAAGATTGACGAATTGCGCCTCGATCCGCGTTACCAGTTCATGTTTTCAGGCATGCTGGTGACCGACACCATGGCCGATTTCATCTCCAAGATCTTCCGTATGCCCGCCGATGGCAAACCGATCTCGATCATTGACGTGTCTGGTGTGCCTTCGGAAATCACCTCCACCGTGGTCGCCGTTCTGTCACGGCTGGTGTTCGATTTTGCCATCTGGGGCCGCGATGAAAAGCATCGCCCAATCCTGCTCGTCTGCGAAGAGGCGCACCGTTATGTGCCTAACGAAAAGAACGCTGATGGATCGTCGGTTGGCCGCATCCTGTCGCGCATCGCCAAGGAAGGCCGCAAATACGGCATTTCGCTCGGGCTGATTACCCAGCGCCCATCCGATCTGGCCGAAGGTGTGCTCTCACAATGCGGCACGATCCTGTCGATGCGCCTCAACAATGATCGCGATCAGGCTTTCGTAAAAGCCGCCATGCCCGAAGGTTCGCGCGGCTTCCTCGATTCGATCCCGGCGCTGCGCAACCGCGAATGCATCATCTGCGGCGAGGGTGTTTCCATCCCGATGCGCGTCACCTTTGATGATCTCGACGAGATGAAGCGTCCGGCCAGCGCCGATCCCTCATTCGCCGACCTGTGGCGCACTTCCGGCGGCGAGGAAGCAGCGGTAGAACGCATCGTCATGCGCTGGCGCGCGCAAGGCAGATAGGTTCAGGCCGAATAGGCCGCATCCCGGTTTTTCCGCCATGACCCGCGTGTATAGAGCAGCCAGGTCAGCAGTGCCGACATGCAAGAGGCGACCGGGAACGACCACCACAGCGCATCGCTGCCAAGGCTCGGATAGGCCAGGAAGTAAAAGCCCAGCCGCACCGGATAGAGCGTGATCGCCTGCAAGATCAGCGGCAGCCAGACCACGCCATAGGCCCGCATCGTGCCGCCGACGACCATCGAGGCACCCATCACCAGGAAGCTCCAGGTGACCAGATACTGGATGTGCTGCGCAATCGGCAGGGCCGGGCTTTCGCTGCCGAGGAACAGCGCGAGCAGCGGGCGATCGAACGCCAGCAGCAGCGCAGTCAGCACCCCGGTCATCGCCACGTTGCCGATCACCCCGGCGCGCATGATCCCGCCGAGCCGCGCGGGCAGCTTCGCGCCGATCGCCTGCGCGGCCATCGCGCTGACCGCCGCGCCGATCGCCATT
>JANOYZ010000137.1:0-14156 GCA_031429135.1 Novosphingobium sp.
CATCGCCATGCATCGCCTTGACATCGCGCCCGACCCGGCGGGCGGCTTCGCGGATTGACATGGGGCCCTGGCCGGTCATCGCCTGAAGGATAGCGGTTCGCCTTGGGCTGAGCACCTTCCGCATCTGCTCTACTGTAAGAAACGAGATGCGATTGCTCTGCGGCTCGCCAAGGAAGGCGGTGGCAAGACGGGCCTTGGTTTCTTCCAGCGAAGAAATGCCACAGTTACAATGTTTTTCATCGCTGCCTCCATTGCTCAACCTCCTTCCAGAAATCACCCTGCCGATCAATCACTGTCAGCCGACAAATTCCCTGCTGGACCTGCACCAGCCCCACCGCCCGCTTTTTCCCACCAATAGGCCGGGCGCTTTCGCGTCCCCGTCACTTCCTCGTTGAGGGTGGCGGAATCTAGCAGGTGGCCGTTGAACATCACTTTCGAGACCTTTTCAGAATTGCGGATGTCTGCCGATGGATCGGCATCGAGCACGACCAGATCAGCGAGCTTGCCGGGCACCAGCGAGCCGATGTCCTTGTCAAAGCCCAGCGAGCGGGCCGATTCGATGGTACCGGCGCGCAGTGCCTCGATCGGCGTCATGCCGCCGCGCACGAAGGACCACAGTTCCCAATGTGCGGCGATACCGGCTTCCTGCCCATGCGCGCCGATGGAGACCGGCACACCCAGCCGGGCCAGCTTTGCCGCTTCGCGCGCGCTGTCATCGTCAACATAGTCTTCATCGGCAGCGATCTCACGCCGCTTGTTATTGGCCGCCAGCACAGCCGCCGGTTCGTGCTTTTGCAGGATCGGCTGCTTCCAGACATCGGTGTGCGAGCGCCAATAGGGATCGCCCGCCGGCCCGCCATAAGTCACGACCAGCGTCGGGGTATATCCGGTCTTCGAGCCGGAGAAGAATTGCAGCACATCCTGATACATCACGCTGACCGGCAGATTGTGCTCAATCGTGGTGTTGCCATCTGCAATCAGCGTCATGTCCAATCCCAGCAGCGATCCCCCTTCGGCGACGGAACGCATGTTTTCGGCGATAGCAGCAGCGGCCACTTGCTGGCGCTGTTCACGGCGTGGCTGGTTGTAGTTCTTGATACTGAACGCCCCTTGTGCCTTCAGCCGCCTGACATGGGACAGCGCATCGTCAAGGCTGTTGATCTCGGCATAAACACCCGGCGATTTTGCGCCATAGACGATCTCGCCGGTTGAAAAACTGCGCGGACCAAGGATGAGCCCCGCCTGCACCATTTCGAGCGCCGGATAGACCAGCGCCGCCCGGCTTGAGGGATCGTGCCGGGTGGTGACCCCCAGCGCCAGATTGACCATTTCCGACCAGTTGGCCTGCAGGGTCATCTCATCCACACCATAAGGACCATGGGCATGGGCATCGACCAGACCTGGAATGATCGTCTTGCCGGTGAGGTCGACACTGGCTGTGCCTGCCGGAATGGCCACGTCGCCGCGCTTGCCAATGGCCTTGATGCGGTTGCCTTCGATCAGGATCACGCCATCATCAATGATCCCGCCATCGCTGCCCGCCATGGTGATCAGCCGCGCGCCGACCAGCGCGACGCTGCCCTTTGGTCTCTCAGGTGTGATCGTCATCGACAGCGAGACACCGGAGGCGGGCGGGGCGAATTTCGCCGGCTTGGCTCCCGCAGCGGGCGGCGCATCAGCGAACATCGCCGCGCGGTCTGCGCTGAACAGCGTTGGCCCAAGCGACCAGTGCATTTTTCTGCCGCCATTGCTCCAGTGGATCCATTCAGCGCCATCACCGCTGGCCTTGGTGACCGGCATCGGACCACCGCTCGGGCTGGCCGAAACTGCCTGGGTTCCCGGCATCATCGGCATGACAAAGGCCTGATAGTTCTGGCGGAAGGCAAAAAACTGACCATCGGGGGCGACGCTGAAATCGGTCACGAGATCGCCCTCGGCATGAACCCGCCTGGCCTCGCCATTGAGGTCAAAGCTGACCAGCCGGGCCTTGTCGCCGCCGGTCACGACAAACAGCCGGTCATTGCTGGCGCCGAATTGAGGGTGCTGGCCATCACGCACGACGCGCACAGCTTCGCCGCCGCCCGATGGCACACGGTAAACTCCGGGCTCAGCCGAATTACGCGTGCTGGCCAGCCCGCCGCCTTCCGACTTTTCGAAAACGATAGTCTTGCCATCGGGCGAAAATTGCGGCCGGGCATAGTGGCCGGACTGCCTGGTCACGGTGATAGCGCCGCTGCCATCGTTCGCGGCGCTGCGTATCTCGCCCAGGCCGAGGTCCGTCCAGCGGACATAGGCAATGCGCTTGCCATCGCGCGACCATGCCGGATAGGCTTCCATAGCCTCTGCTTCAGCGGTCAACCGCCGCGGTGCACCGCCTGCCATGGGCTTGATCCACAGCTTGCCCAGCGTTTCGAACACCACCGCCGCGCCATCGGGCGATACCACCGCGCCGCGCGGCATCCGGGTGATCACGCTGTCTGGCGCGACGACTTGCGGCGGACGCGGCGGATCGATCACGGCGCGGCTGTCAGTGATCTTGAACGGGATGACATCGGAGCGCCCAGACGCCACGTCAAGCCGCCGCAGCTTGCCGCCAGCCCAGAACACCAGCTCGCGCGAATCCGGGGTCCAGGCCATGTTCGGGTAAACCCCGGTGACCGCCCAGGTTTCCTGAACGTCCTGATCGATCGCATCATAGATCTTGCGGTCCTCGCCCGAGGCAAGATCGCGCAGATAAAGCTTCGATCTGGTCCGCTCGCGGCGGATATAGGCCAGTTTCTTGCCATCGGGCGAAGGTGTGGGCCGCACGGCACCGCCTTCGCCGCCGACCACCTGATCAATCTCGCCCGTCTCAAGCTCATAACGCTCGATGGCGAAGATCTGCTGGTTGCTGTTTTGCGCATATTGAAAGATCGCGCCGGGCGTGGTGTTACGGGTATAGTAGATGTGCTTGCCGCCGGGCGCGAAGATCGGCTCGCCCAGTTCCTTCTGATGGCGCTCGTCCGGCTTTTTCACCAGGGGTACGCCAGCGCCGCCAGAGATATGATAGAGCCAGACCTCACCCGTGCCGAGCGAGCGCTGCGTGGTGAAATGCTTCTTGGCGACCACGTATTTTCCGTCAGGGCTCCAGCTGCCCTGATTGAGCAGGCGAAAGTCTTCCCTGGTCAACTGGCGCTTGTCGCTGCCATCAAGGTTCATCACCCACACATTGTCACCGCCGCCGCGATCAGAGGTGAAGGACAAGCGTTTGCCATCGGGCGAAAAGCGCGGCTGCGTCTCATAGGCGAGGCCTTCGGCAATCCGTTTGGGTGTGCCGCCGGTGATCGGCATGGTATAGATATCGCCGAGCATGTCGAAGACAAGCTGTTTGCCATCGGGAGCAACATCGACATTCATCCAGGTGCCTTCATCGACCGAAATCGGCACTTGCCGCAGCTTCATTCCGGGCGGGGCGGAGACGTCCCATTTGGGCTTTTCGGCCTTGTCAGCTGCCCATGCTGGCGGGGCGATCAGGCTGGCCAGCGAGAAAACGGCAATGGCAAGCTGTGAAGTGGATGAAATGGCGTGGCGCATGGGCTTCTCCGGATCGCGATGACAGTATTGTATGGGTTTGGTTGCAGGTGATACTGTCTGCGCCATTGCCGCTTGTCCAGCACCTTGCCTCCGTGCATCCTCAAACTTGAATATATGTTTGAGAGGATGAGCGAATGGGCAAGCGCAGCGGCAAGGTTGCTGTTATCACCGGCGGTGGACGCGGGTTTGGCAAGGCGTTTGGCGTCGCGCTGGCGGCCGAGGGCGCGCATGTTGTGCTGATCGACATTGATGGCGCGGTGGCAGAGGCGTCGGCGGCGGAAATCAGGGGCAATGGCGGATCGGCCAGCGGCTTTGGCGGCGATGTGACGGACGAGGCCGGGATCGCCGCGATCATGGCTGAAGTGGCTGCCACGCACGGCGGCATCGATATTCTGATCAACAATGCCGGGCTGCACAGCGATGAATATGGCCAGCCAATTACCAAGCTGGGCCTCGCCAAGGTGCGGCGGCTGTTCGATGTCAACGTTATGGGCGTCGCCGCCTGCACGCTGGCGGCCAGCCCGTTCATGCAGGGACGGGCAGGGGCCAGCGTGGTCAACATCTCCTCCTCTGCCGCGCATATGGGCGGATCGGCCTATGGCGACAGCAAGCTGGCGGTGGCCGGACTGACGATTACTTTCGCGCGCGAACTGGCGCCGCACGGCATCCGGGTCAACGCGATCTCGCCGGGACTGATCCTCACCGAAACCATAAGGAAAGAGCTTCCCGAAGCGACCAAGGCGCGGGTCAAGGCGATGCAGATGCTGAGCGATGACGGCGAGGAGAAGCATATTGTCGATGCCATGCTGTTCCTCACCTCTGACAAGGCGGGCTTCATCACCGCAGAAGTGCTGCGGGTAACCGGCGGCATGGCGGCGGGGGTTTGAATAGACTGTCACATGGACTGTCACATGGGCTGTCACATGGACTGTCACATGGCATATTCGCATCGCCGCATGACCAGCGCGGATTCGCCGCTTGTGAACACTGAAAAGCCCAAGGAAGCATGATGACTGAACATTATATCCGTCCCGATGTCAGTGCCTATCTCGCCATGCTGGCGCAGTTTCCGAGGCCTGATTTCAGTGATGAATTCGTGGCGATGATGCGTCAGCTCCCGCCCGATGCCATGCCGCCGATGGACCTGCCGGTGGGCGATCTGGGCGAGATACGCGATCTCACGATGGCGGGGCCAGCGGGCGACATCGCCTTGCGCCTGTTCGATCCGCGCGCCACGCGCGGTCCTTCACCGGTGATGGTGTTCTATCACGGCGGCGGCTTCGTCGTCGGCTCGATCGACAGCCACGCCAGCCTTTGTGCGGAGATTGCGCGCAGTCTGGACCTGCCGGTGGTCTCAGTCGAATACCGGTTGGCACCGGAGAACCCCTGGCCAGCAGGACCAGACGATGCCGAAGCGGCGGCGCGCTGGATCACCGGAAATGGCGCGGCCTTCGGACGGGAGTTCACTGGCCTGGTGCTGTGCGGGGATAGTGCTGGCGGCAATCTTGCGGCGATCACCGCTGCGGCGCTGCGTGATCAGCCAGCGGCGCTGCCGGTGCTGTACCAGCTTTTGATCTATCCAGTCACCGATTCATCCCGGCGGCACCCATCGCGGGACATTTTTGCCGAGGGTTTTGGTCTCGATGCAAAGAATATCGCTTATTTTGACCGGGCCTATGCCATGGACAAGCACCACTGGCGCGGATCGCCGATCCTGGCTGATACGGCAGGCTTGCCGCCAGCTTTGGTGGTCACCGCCGGGCTTGATCCGCTGCGTGACGAAGGCCGTGCCTATGCCGCCAGGCTGAAGGGTGCGGGGGTGCGGACCGAGCATATTGAATTCGATGGCACGATCCACGGCTTCACCACCTACCGGCTGCACTTGCCCTCGGCGCGCGATGATCTGGCGCAGATGCTGGCGCTGGCCAATGCCATGCTGGCTGAGATTACCGGGTGAATAGCCCGGTTGAGGGCGACGGGGCCGTGTAACAGTGAGTTATTGATAACCAAAAACGAAATGGGCCGGACAAGCGATGCTTATCCGGCCCATTTCGTTGGCTCAAAGTTTCAGTGGCTTACTCGCCGAAAGTGCGCTGCCACCAGCCGCGACGGGCTGGGCCGGAATCTTCTGATCCTGCCGCAGCCGCTTCAGGCTCTGCTTCGGCGGTTGCAACCGCATCAGGCTCAGCTTTTTTCTTGCGGCTGCGCTTGGGCTTTTCTTCAGCCACCGGTTCAGCGGTGACTTCAGCGGGTGCCTCAACAGCTTCTGCTTCGGCAGTTGGTGCTTCCTCAGCTTCAACCTTCTTGCGACGTGAGCGCTTCGGCTTAATATCAGCTTCGGCTTCGGCTTCCGGCTCAGCAGCAGGCGCTGCCTCAGCCGGGGTTTCCTCAACAACGGCTTCAACCGGATCGGCCTTTTTGCGGCGCGAACGCTTCTTGGGCGCAGCCTCCGCATCAGGTTCTGCATCCACACCAGCTTCTGCCGAAGGCGTTTCGGCCTCGCTCAGTTCGCTGCCTTCAGCATCACCCGAACTCTCTTCGCCCGAACCATCTTCACCACGTCCGCGACCACCGCGCCGGCGGCGACCACGGCGGCGACGCTTGCGCGGACCTTCGCCATCTTCGCCGATATCGCCAGCTTCGCTGCGCGGTTCACCGCCGCTCTCGTCATCGCCAGCTTCACCATCATCAGCGGTGTCTTCGCCAGAGCTGTCATCATTGGCTGGTGCCTGCTCGTCACCGCGATTGCGGCCACGACCGCCACGGCGGCGGCGGCGCTTGCGGCCACGATCACCATCGCCGTCATCGCTTTCCTCACGCTCGGCGCGATCTTCGACCGTTTCATCGGTGTCGACCTCATCCTCGTCGTCGAACACTTCCTCTTCTTCGGGCTCGATGATCGGGGCGAACTTGGGCTGCTCGGTCGGACGCGGGCCAGCCGAGGCGACGCGCATCTTGGCACCCTCATTCTCACCCTCGGGGATGACTTCGACGCGTACGCCGTAAAGATCCTCGATCTCGTGGAGATCAGAGCGTTTCGCGTTAAGCAGATAGATCGCCGCTTCGGTGGATGCGAAGAGCGTAATATAGATGCCTTTGCCCTTGGCCGCTTCGTCTTCGATCAGGCGCAAAGCCGAAAGACCGGCGCTGGAAGCGGTGCGGACCAAGCCCGTGCCATCGCAATGCGGGCACATACGGGTGGTCGCCTCAAGCACTCCGGTGCGCAGACGCTGGCGGCTCATCTCCATCAGGCCGAAGCTGGAGATGCGGCCAACCTGGATGCGGGCGCGATCATTCTTGAGCGCGTCCTTCATCGCCTTTTCGACTTTGCGGACGTTGGAGCCGTACTCCATGTCGATAAAGTCGATCACCACAAGTCCGGCCATGTCGCGCAGACGCAACTGGCGGGCGATCTCGCGCGCGGCTTCAAGGTTGGTGTTGAGCGCCGTCGCCTCGATACCATGTTCCTTGGTGGAACGGCCCGAGTTGATGTCGATCGAAACCAGTGCCTCGGTCGGGTTGATGACGAGATATCCGCCGCTTTTCAGCTGGACGACCGGATCGTACATCGCGGTCAGCTGATCCTCGGCGCCATAGCGCTGGAACAGCGGCACTGGATCGACATAGGCCTTCACCCGCTTGGCGTGGCTGGGCATCAGCAGTTTCATGAAATCGCGGGCGGCGCGATATCCGCCTTCGCCCTCGACAACCACATCCTCGATATCGCGGTTATAGATATCGCGGATCGCGCGTTTGATCAGGTCGCTGTCCGAATGGATCAGCGCCGGGGCGCTGGAACCCAGCGTGTTTTCGCGAATCTCGTCCCACAGGCGGGCGAGATAATCGAAATCGCGCTTGATCTCGGTCTTGGTGCGCTGAAGGCCCGCTGTTCGCACGATGCAGCCCATCGATTTGGGCAGATCCATTTCGGAAACAATGGCCTTCAAACGCTTGCGATCAGCCGCCGAGTTGATCTTGCGGCTGATGCCGCCACCATGGCTCGAATTGGGCATGAGCACACAATAACGGCCGGCGAGGCTGAGGTAGGACGTGAGCGCCGCACCCTTGTTGCCGCGTTCTTCCTTGACGACCTGGACGAGCAGCACCTGACGGCGCTGGATAACGTCCTGAATCTTGTAACGGCGGCGCAGCGCCATGCGCTTGGCGCGCAGATCATCGGCTTCCTTGGCGTGACCACGATTGCCACCGCTGCCACCACCACCTTGACGACGACGCCCGCCGCGACCGCGCGGACTTTCCTCACCGTTTTCGGCTTCTTCGCCTTCTTCGGCGGCGTGATCGAAACCGCCTTCGACATGGCCGTCCTCGATCGTGGCAACTTCGTCCTTTTCGTCGGTATCGACTTCGTGGACGCCGCCATAGTCATCGTCATGATGATCGTGGCTGGTGCCGGCCATGTCATCGGCCAGCGTTTCGCCCAGTTCGTCATCGCCGACGAAATCTTCCTCACCCTCGGCCTTGGCGCGCAGAGCGGCCTCTTCCTCGGCATGTGCGGCTTCTTCGGCAAGCAGCTGCTCGCGATCCTCTTTGGGGATCTGATAGTAATCAGGATGGATTTCGCTGAAAGCGAGGAAACCATGCCGGTTGCCGCCAAAATCGACGAAAGCCGCCTGTAATGAGGGTTCTACGCGGGTAACCTTGGCGAGGTAGATATTGCCTTTGATCTGCTTGTGATCGGCAGATTCAAAATCAAATTCCTCGATCCGGTTTCCCTTTAGCACCGCCACCCGGGTCTCTTCCTGGTGGCGCGCATCGATTAGCATGCGCGTTGTCATTATAAATTCTCCATGCGCACCGCTGCTTTGCCAGAGATGGCGGGGCCATCCAGGACAGTGCGGCGCGATCATATGCAAATGCGCCATGTGCAAAGCGCAGGGGCAGGCCCCGTTGCGGCATCATGACGGTGTGGGTGAAGCCGGGGCGCGGAAATGCGCCAACGGCGGGGCCAATGGCCTTATTTGTGTCTGCGGAAATCAGAAGGCGCGGCGATTTCGGGCGCGCACCGTATAGCGACTCCAGCGTCGTCAGTGCCACGCCCGCCCCATGGGGCAGCGATTGGCATGACGACGTAAGGCTTCTCATTCCAGCATCAACCTGTTCGAACCCGGACACGAGCGGCCCGGCGTTGCAGAGCATCACGCCCCGGCCATCCTGATGAAATGCGTTGGTCAGTCCTGAAAAAGGGCGTGGCCGATGCATTTCGGGAGGTTCGGGGCGGTACAGCTCCGGCTTGGTCTTGCTAGCACCCCTTTCACGGGTCGGCAAGGATGGAGGATGAATAGCTGCAAGAGATTGCCGCAAGCCTAACAAGTGCTTAACGGCATATCCATGCGTCGCGCCTTGCAGATTGGCTTTCTGGTCCTCGCCCCGGTTACGGTATTCGCCGCGATGGTGGGCGTGGACCGTGCATTTGGCGGGCTGGGGCGGGGGCAGGACTATGTGATCCGCCTTGAACTGCCGCCCGCTGCCGGAGAAATTGGCCTGCCCAAGGTCGAAGGCCCGCTGGATCCCAGCCGTCCGCTGGTGGTGATTGATGCCGGTCACGGTGGCCGCGATCCGGGGGCGGGCACCGGAACGCTCAAGGAAAAGGCGCTCACCCTGGCACTGGCCCAGGCACTGCGTGATCGGCTGATCAAAATGGGCGGAGTGCGCGTGGCCATGACCCGCGACGATGATAGCTTTCTGGTGCTCGAAGAGCGCGCCTCCATTGCCCGGCGGCTGAAAGCGGATCTGTTCATCTCGATCCATGCCGATAGCGCGCCAAGCAGCGATGCCCGCGGGGCAAGCGTCTATACCCTGTCAGAGCGCGGTTCGAGCCAGACGGCGGCATTGCTGGCAGAAGCGGAAAACCGGGCCGATGTGATCAATGGCGTGGCGCTATCGGGGCAGAGCAACGAAGTCAGCGCCATTCTGGTCGATCTGTCGCAGCGCGAGACGGCGGCGCTCTCCGAAGATTTCGCCCGGCTGATCCTGCGCGAAGGCAGTGGCCGGCTCAATTTTCGCGATGGCGGTATCCAGTCGGCAGCATTTATCGTGCTGAAGAGCGCCGATCTGCCATCGGTGCTGTTCGAAACCGGCTATATCTCAAGCGCCGAAGATGCTGCCCGGCTCAATTCAAGCGAGGGCCGCCGCAGCTTTGCCGAGGTAACTGCCCGGGCAATCAGCGTCTATTTTGCCCGGCATACAGGTGGTTGATAATTGCCGTGCAAAGCGTCCGAAGCGTCTGGCCAGCCCCGCGGGACGCGTGCTAGAGGCTTGCCATGGCCGATGAAACTCCGCCCGTAAACGCCCCTCAAGGTGACGGCGAAACGCTACGCTATCGGGTGCGGCGCGAGGCTGGCGGTGCCATGGCTTTGTTCAAGCGCAACTGGCGCGAAAAGCGCTGGTTCCGCCTCACCGGCTATCTGCTGGCGGCATGGCTGGTGATTTACCTGCTGCTGTGGGTGACGGTCATGCGCACCCTGCCATCGGCAGATCGCTTGCTGACCTACCAGCCGCCGCTGCCTACCATGGTGCGCGGCGTGAATGGCGAGATCGTCTACAGCTATGCTCGCGATCGGCGGGTGCAGCTGCGGTTTGTCGATTTTCCCAAGCCGGTAACCAATGCCTTTCTGGCCGCCGAAGACAAGACCTTCTGGTCACATGGCGGCGTTGATTATCCCGGACTTGCCGGGGCGGCATTCGATTATGTCACCAAGATTGGTTCAGGAAAGCGCGCCAAGGGCGGATCGACCATAACCCAGCAGGTCGCCAAGAACATCCTCATCGGCAATGAATATTCGGTCACCCGCAAGCTCAAGGAAATGATCCTGGCGCGGCGGATCGAATCTGTGCTGAGCAAGGAGCAGATCCTTGAACTGTACCTCAACGAAATTCCGCTGGGGCGGCAGAGCTTTGGTGTCGAAGCGGCGGCGCAGGCCTATTTCGGCAAGAGCGTTGATCAGCTGGCGATACATGAATCGGCATTCCTTGCCATTCTGCCCAAGGCACCGGAAACCTACGGCCGTGCCAAGAACGAAAAATCGGCGATCGAGCGGCGCAACTGGGTGCTTGATCAGATGGTCAGGAACAGCTGGGCCAAGCCCGAAGATGCAGCCTTGGCGAAGGCACAGCCGCTCGGCCTGATCCCGCGCCGGGGCAACAATTATGATCCATCGGTCGGTTACTTTGTCGAGGAAGTCCGGCGCTGGCTGAAAGACAGATACGGCGAAAATGCCGATAGCGGTCCCTACAGCATTTATGGCGGTGGTTTGTGGGTTCACACTTCGCTCGATCCGGTCTTGCAGAAAGCAACGCAGGATTCGCTGCGTGCCGGTCTGATGCGTTATCATGGTGCGCGCGGCTGGTCTGGGCCGATCGATCATGTCGATGTCAGCGCGGACAGCTGGCTAGGGCCGCTTGCCGCAGCCAACAAGTCGATCAGTTATCAGGATTGGCGCAGCGGCGTTGTCGTCAGCCGGGATGGTGCCCGCGCGATCATCGGCTTTGCCGATGGGTCCAAGGCACCACTGGTCAACTTGCCCGATGGGCTCAAACAGGGCGATATTATCGCGGCTGGGCCGGTGGGCAGTGGCTGGGCGGCCAAAGCGATTCCCGAGGTTTCGGGCGGCATGGTGGTGCAATCTGCGCATGATGGCCGTGTGCTGGCGATGCAGGGCGGTTTTGATTCAGGCCTCGGCTCGTTCAATCGCGCCACGCAGGCGCTGCGCCAGCCGGGTTCAACGATCAAGCCATTCGTCTATGCCACCGGGCTTGATCGCGGCATGACCCCGGCGACCATGGTCGCGGATGAGACCTTCTGCGTCGAGCAAGGGGCAAAAAGCGGCGGCAAGAAATGCTTCCGTAACTTTGACAACCGTGGTGGCAGCGGGCTGCATACCATGCGCTGGGGGCTTGAGCAGTCACGCAACCTGATGACCGTGCATATCGCCAATGATGCCGGCATGGATAATGTCTCCAGGACCATCGACCGGGTCGGAATTGGAAAATATCAGGCCTATCTCTCTTTCGCGCTCGGCGCTGGCGATACGACGGTGGGGCAGATGGTCAACGCCTATGCCGCGCTGGCTAACAATGGTCTGCAATTCACCCCATCGCTGATTGACTATGTTCAGGATCGCAATGGCAAGGTGATCTGGCGCGCTGACGTGCGGCGCTGCGACAAGTGCAATATGGCGGAATGGGACGGCAAGCCAATGCCGCGCTTTGCCTCGATCGGCAAGCAAGTGCTCGATCCGCGCACGGCTTATCAAGTGGTGCATATGCTCGAAGGTGTCGTCCAGCGCGGCACTGCGGTGACGCTCAAAGAGCTTGGTCTGCCGCTGTTCGGCAAGACCGGCACGACCAACGGCCCGACCAATGTCTGGTTCGTCGGCGGCAATCAGGACATGGTCAGCGGGGTCTATCTCGGCTTCGATCAACCGCGCTCGCTGGGCGGCTATGCGCAGGGCGGCAACTATGCCGCGCCGATTTTCAAGCAGCTGGTGCAGACCACCAAGCCGCGCTGGAGCCGATTGCCCTTCGTCGCGCCGCGCGATGTTCATCTGATCACGATTGACCGGGTCAGCGGCAAACAGGTGTTCGGCGCAACGCCCACCAGTGATCCCCATGCCGCGATCATCTGGGAGGCCTTCAAGGCCGAGACCGAGCCACCGCGCGAAACCCGCGAAGATCAGCTCACCGCCCAGCGCGATGCCGTGCTCGGCGCGATCAAGCGCGCCAAGCAAGCCAATGCTCCGCCCAAGGCCGCCGAGGAAAGTCCCGCACCGCAAGGCAATTTCGCCGAGCAGCAGGGCGGGGTCTATTAGCGGTTCCTCGCAGCTTTACGCAACGCCCGAAACCGGGTCTGGACGGCGGCGATACTCGGGCGCATAAGCTTTCGCATGGTCCGCAAATACTCCCCATTCGCCCCGCTCGCCGCTTTCGCCGCGATGCTCGTTGCAACTCCTGCCAGCGCAGTACTTCCGGTTGGCGCAAAGGCTCCCGACATTGCGACGCAAGGCGCGATGGGCGGCAAGGTGGTTCCCTTTTCGCTGAAGGCGGCGCTGAAAAATGGCCCGGTGGTGCTCTATTTCTACCCCAAGGCGTTCACCCAGGGCTGCACCCTTGAAGCCCACGCCTTTGCCGAGGCGACTGACGATTTCAAAAAATCAGGTGCCATGGTGGTCGGCATGTCGGCAGACGATGTGCCCACCCTGCAACGTTTCTCGACCGAGGCCTGCCGCGATAAATTTGCCGTCGCCTCGGCAACACCGGCTGTCGTCAAAGCCTATGATGTCGCGCTCAAGAAGGCTGATGGCACAGCGATGCCGTTTACCAGCCGCACCAGCTATGTGATTGCCCGGAACGGCAAGATCGTCATGGTCCATTCAAACATGGACTATCGCGATCATGTCAAACTGACCCTGGAAGCAGTGCGCAAGCTCAAGCTGAAAAAGGGTTAGGTCCGCGACTCTGCTGCAAGTCTGGCCAGCCTTTACAAACGCCGGAGTCTTTACAATCGAAACCCTTTCGCTAAGCGGGGCGGCGCATTGGCCGCCGCCTGTGGTCGTTCGTGGAGTTTCCTGTCATGCGTGCCGAAGGGCAGGCTCATATCGATCGTATCGGCGCTGCTTTGGCGCTCGTCCGCAAGTTTCTTGTCTGGGACCGCGCGCTGCGCCGTCTTGACGAGCTCAACGCGCGTGTCGAAGATCCGAAGCTCTGGGATAGTCCCAAGGATGCCGAAGCGGTGATGCGTGAGCGTCGGCGGCTTGAGGCAGCTGTCGGCACGGTGAATTCGATCTCCAAGGCCATGGCCGACGCAGTTGAATATGTCGAAATGGGCGAAGCCGAAGCCGACGATGCGACGATCCAGGAAGGTTTTGAGGCCCTGGCCGCTCTGGCGGACAAGGCCGATGCCGACAAGGTTCAGGCGCTGCTCGCGGGTGAAGCCGATGCCAATGATGCCTATCTGGAAGTTCATGCCGGAGCAGGCGGCACCGAGAGTCAGGACTGGGCTGAAATGCTCCAGCGGATGTACACCCGCTGGGCTGAACGCCATGGCTACAAGGTCGAGATGGTCGAGTATCATTCGGGCGAGCAGGCGGGGATCAAAAGTTGCACGCTGCTGATCAAGGGCGAGAACGCCTATGGCTATGCCAAGACCGAAAGCGGGGTTCACCGCCTCGTCCGCATCAGTCCTTATGACAGCGCGGCGCGGCGGCACACCAGCTTCAGTTCGGTCTGGGTCTATCCGGTGATCGACGATGATATCGACATCGAGATCAAGGAATCGGACCTCAAGATCGATACCTACCGCGCATCTGGTGCGGGCGGCCAGCACGTCAACACCACCGATTCGGCGGTGCGGATCACCCACATGCCGACCGGCATTGTCGTCGCCAGCCAGATCGACCGATCACAGCACAAGAATCGCGCAACCGCGATGAACATGCTCAAAGCCCGGCTTTATGAGGCCGAACTGGCCCGCCGCGAGGCTGAGGCTTCGGGCGAATATCAGGCCAAGACCGAGATTGGCTGGGGTCACCAGATCCGCTCCTACGTTCTGCAACCCTACCAGCTGG
>JANOYZ010000138.1:0-10957 GCA_031429135.1 Novosphingobium sp.
TCGACCGAGCGGCTGACATCCTGCTGATTGACCTGCGCGACCAGATAGCTGCCGCCAGCACGGGCGTGCGCTTCAAGCCGGCGGTTGATCACGGCCTGCGCCAGCGCGTCGAGCATCAGTCCCTGATTATAGACGATGGTATCGTTGACCTTGCGCCACGGACGCAGCACCGCCCAAGTGACAGAACGGGGCAGATCGGGCTCAATCAGCACCTGGGCTTCCCCCACTGCGGTGGGGACGGGCAACTTGATCTTCACAGCTTTCGGCGGAGCGACCGGATCGCCGAAGCTGGGCGCAGGCACTGCCGGGCCAGTTGTGGGCCAATCGGCGAACCACTTTTTCACCAGCTCGGCGAACACCGCCGGATCGGCGTCTCCGGCAACGATGACAACGGTGTTTTCAGGCCGGTACCAACGCGAATGAAAGGCGCGGACCGATGCCTGACTGGCACCGTTCAACGTTTGTTCGGTGCCGATGGGCGCGCGGTTGGCGAGCGGTTGTCCGGCATAGATTACCTTGCGCATGCCATCCTGCACCCGCTCTTCAGCGCCGCCGCGCTCGCGCTTTTCGGCGAGTACTATCGGCAGTTCGGTGCGGATATTGGCCTCGCTCAGAGTCGGCGCGATCACCATGCCCGAAAGCAGCTTGAAGCTTTCATCAAGCCCGGCTGACGTCGCCTCGGGCAGATCAAGTTTGTACATCGTGCTGGTCGGTGTGGTTTCGGCATTGGTGTCTGAACCAAAGCTTGCGCCCAGCCGTTGCCAGGTGGGAATCGCCTGCGCCTCGCCCAGATACTTTGACTGGCGGAACACCAGATGCTCGATGAAATGGGCAAAGCCGCGCTCATCCTCGCGCTCGTTGAGTGACCCCGCATCGATACGCACACGGATCGAAACCTGCCCCGGCGGGACACCATTCTTGCGTACCGCATAGCGCAAGCCATTGGACAGCTCGCCAAACACCCATTCCTTGTCCTGCGGCACATCACTGCCGCGATAGAGCCATGGTGTATTGTCTGGCTGGGCGGATGGCTGGATGGGTGCGGTGACCGCTGACTTCTCAGGCTTCTTTGCAGGCTCTCTGGCCTCAATTGCGGGCGCCAGCAGCAGTGCGGCAAACGGAAGACAGGCGGCGATACGCCATGCGGCGCGCTGGGAAGACTTCATGGCAGTTCTATAGGAAGGCCGTGCATGAAGGGCTAGTGAATAGCGTTGCTAGGAAAAATCCCCTGTAGCTCACCGTGAACGAAACAGCCCCGGTAGCAGCCGCGCCACCATCAGCAGCAGCGTCGGCAACACCATGGTGAGCAGCACGTCCTTCATGCCCTCGCCATATTGCTCGGCGGGCACCGGCCAGCGTTCAACCCACAGATCGACCGCTTCATTCGCCAGTTCGAGTGCAAGGACAATCAGCCAGGGCAACCAGCGCGAAATCGATCGCCGGGTGACGAGCGCCACGATCAGCAACAGCACCACGCCCAACATGACATGCAGCGCATCGTCGCTAAAGGCGATGGAACGCTCGATGAAGGTCTTGGTTGTGTGCCAGTGCGAGGCGATGATGGCGGCGATGTTCAAGCTCTAATTCCCGCATCTGCCACACTGGCAGTTGCGCGGGAAATCGGACAGGACTGCGCTGCGAACTTGTCGATTAAAAGCATCACTTGCCACCTGCCACAACTGTCCGAAGAGCGCCAGCACCCCTTGACCCAGCCCGCAACGCCCCTACATGCCAGTGCATGTATATCGAGACCGAAACCACGCCCAACCCGGCAGTGCTGAAGTTCCTTCCCGGCCGTGCGGTGATGGCGGCAGGCACACGTGACTTTGTCAGCGAGGAAGACGCCGCCGCTTCGCCATTGGCCGAAGCGCTGTTCAGTCTCGGCGATGTTTCGGGCGTGTTCTTTGGCCGCGATTTCATTTCGGTGACCGCGGGTGAAGGCGTTGCGTGGAACGATCTGAAGCCACAGGTTGTCGCCATGCTGCTCGATCACTTCGTCAGTGAAGCGCCCTTATTCTCCGGCCCGGATGCCAGCGGTATTGTCGTTCCGGCAGATGACGAGGATTTCGGCGATGATCCTGAGCAGGCCGATATCATCGAGCAGATCAAGGAACTGATCGAAACCCGGGTCCGCCCCGCTGTCGCCAATGACGGCGGTGACATCATCTACAAGGGCTTCCGCGAAGGCGTGGTTTACCTGACCATGCAGGGTGCCTGCTCGGGCTGCCCCAGCTCGACCGCGACTCTGAAGAACGGGATAGAGAGCCTGCTCAAGCACTATGTTCCCGAAGTCTCCGAAGTGCGCGCCGCCTGACATCTGTCTTTTAGCACCGGAGTTTCCATGGCCCAGCCAATCAACGACGCCGCGCTCGACCAGCTATTCCGCACCGCACGTACCTATAACGGCTATATCGACAAGCCGGTTTCAGACGAGCAGCTCCATGCCATCTGGAATCTGATGAAGTTCGGCCCGACATCGGCCAACACGCTTCCAGCACGGATGATCTGGTGTACCAGCCAAGCCGCCAAGGAAAAGCTGGCGGCGCTGTCCAGCGGCAACAATGCCGACAAGATCCGCGCTGCGCCAGTCACCGTGATCATCGGCATGGATGTGGATTTTCACGAGCAATTGCCATCGTTGTTACCGCATTACCCGGCAATGAAGGATGTCTTCGCCGGTCTGCCCGAGCCAGTGCGTGAGGTGATGGCACTGCGCAATTCATCCTTGCAGGGTGCTTATTTCATCATGGCAGCCCGCGCGACTGGCCTTGATACCGGGCCGATGTCAGGCTTTGACAATGCCGCAGTCGATGCTGCCTTCTTTGGTGATAGGCCGATGGTGAAGTCAAACTTCATCTCGACGCTCGGCTATGGCGACCCCGCGACAATCTTCGATCGCAGCCCGCGCCCCGATTTTGACCGCTTCAACTCCCTGGCCTGACTCATGCGGACGCTGGTGATCGATTGCGCGACCGAGGCCTGCTCTGTCGCCCTGTTTGATCAAGGCGTGCTTCTGTCAGGGAATTACCGGGTACTCGGGCGCGGCCATGCCGAACAACTGGTGCCGATGATCGCCGCCTTGCCAGACCGGGGCCGAGCAGCGCGGATCGTCGTGTCGCTGGGTCCGGGCAGCTTCACCGGCGTGCGTGTCGGCCTGGCTGCGGCCAAGGCGCTGGCGCTGGCGTGGCAGGCGGAGCTGCTGGGCTATCCGACACTGGCGCTGATCGCTGCGCAGGCGCGCGGGGTGCAGGGCGCGCAAAGCGTTACCGTGGCCATGACCGGCGGGCACGGCGAGTGGTTCGTGCAGGAATTTGCCAAGGACGGCGCGGCGACCAGCGCATTGGCCTCGCTGACGCCAGATATTGCGGCACGGGCTGCCAGCTCTGCGCTGATCGCCGGCAGCGAGGCCAATGCGCTGGTCGCCGCGCGTGGCAGCGGCATTGCTCTGCCCTTGTGGCCTGATGCCCGCGCCTTTGCCTTGTTGCCCGCAGCCGTGCTGACCACTGATACCTCACCCATCTATGGCCGTGCGCCCGATGCCCGCCTGCCGGGGGCCGCTCAGTGAGCCAGAAGGTCGATGATATTGACCGGATCATGGCCGTGATGGCCGAAGCCTTTGATCCCGAATATGGCGAAGCATGGAACCGCCGCCAGCTTGAAGACGCGCTGCTGATCGGCAATTGTCACTATCTGCTGGCCGATGAAAATGCTGGCGCAGCATTGCCCGGCGCGCAGATCGCCGGTTTCTCTCTTTCACGCACCGGCTATGAGGAAGAGGAACTGCTGCTGTTCGCGGTGGCGCCAAGGTTCCGGCGCTGCGGGGTTGGCAAGCAACTGCTGGCCCGCTTTGCCGCAACAGCCAAACTGCGCGGTGCCAAACGCCTGCTGCTTGAGATGCGGCGCGGCAATTCCGCCGAATCGCTCTATCGCGCCCATGGTTTTGTACAGATTGGCGAAAGACCAAACTATTACCGCACCAAATCCGGCCCGAGACTGGATGCCATAACCTTTGCCTGTGACTGCTGATCGACTCAATTCTATCAGATACTCAGCAGTTTATGAACTATTGTGAATTATTGCAGAGTATCGAAATTTTCACCCTTGTCAGTAGCCAGCAACAAGTTCAATGCCCGCTCACGGGGTTTCATGGCCGTCAGTCAACTTCTGATAGTTACGCAGAGCAAGCGTACGGTCGCAATAAACAAGGAATTATCTATGGATGCCGCGCTAAGCGATACGAACGAAATGCTTATCACGCTTACTTCAGACATTGTTGCCGCTCATGTCAGCAACAACAATGTTGCCGTCGAAGATGTTTCGGCGCTGATCAGCAATGTCTTCAACGCATTGGCCGGTCTTGGCCAGGCTGTTGTGGCCCCCGAAGTCGCGCCTGAACCGGCCGTTTCGATCCGTTCCTCGATCAAGCCTGACTACATCGTCTGCCTTGAAGACGGCAAAAAGTTGAAGATGCTCAAGCGTCACTTGATGACGCATTACAATCTCACACCTGATCAGTACCGCGCCCGCTGGGGTCTGGCGTCTGACTATCCGATGGTCGCCCCCAACTATGCCGAAAAGCGTCGCGAGCTGGCCAAAAAGATCGGTCTGGGCCGCAAGCTTGGCACCAAGCTGGTCAAAAAGACTGCCCCCGCCAAGGTTCCCGCCAAGCGCGGACGTCCGCCCAAGGCCTGAGCCGCAGTCTGACACTTAAGTTTAGTTGCAGAATAGCCCCGTCGGTCTAATATCGGCGGGGCTTTCATATTCGGACACACTGTGCACCAACCCATCGATATCGAGGCGCTTTGCGCCGAACGCGGTTTGCGGATAACCGATCAGCGCCGGGTGATCGCCCGCGTCCTGTCCGAAAGCGATGATCACCCCGATGTCGACAAGCTGCACGCGCGCGCCGCCGCCATCGATCCGGGCATTTCGATCGCCACGGTCTATCGCACCGTGCGGCTGTTCGATGAGGCGGGCATCCTTGATCGCCACGATTTCGGTGATGGCCGCGCGCGCTATGAAGCCAGCCCAGAGGCGCACCACGATCACATGATCGATGTCGAAAGCGGCCAGGTCATCGAATTCGTTGATCCCGAGCTGGAAGCCTTGCAGCGCCAGATTGCCGAGCGACTGGGTTATCGTCTGGTCGATCTCCGCATGGAACTGTTCGGTGTGCGGATTGATCGCGATGCCAGCCCCAAGGGAACCGGGCCGCAGGAATGAACGCGGCGCTGGCCGGAACGCCGCCGAGAAACCGGATCGGCGCCTTGGGCCAGCTGCGCATTATCGCTCGCGTCACTGCCATGGTCATTTTGCTGATGGCCTGTGTCGTGTTCTACTATCTCTTCCGTTTCCTGCCTCTGCACAATCCCTGGCCGCGCTTGTTCCTGAGCGGCGTCGCCTGGATTGCCGGCGTAAAGATCCGCGTCACCGGCGAGAAACCGGCGGGCGGTGCTTTCATCCTCGCCAACCACGTCAGCTGGATCGATATCCCGGCGTTGGCCCACGCCTGCGGCAGCGCCTTTGTCGGGCACGATGGACTGGCTATCACCCCCTTGATGGGCTGGCTGTGCCGGATGAATGACACGGTGTTTGTCGCGCGGCATGATCGGACCAGCGTCGCCGCGCAGGTCGAACAGGTCAGAACCGCGCTGCGATTCACCGGCGCACTGACAATCTTTCCTGAAGGCACCACCAGCGATGGCACCGGCCTGCTACCGTTTAAGAGCTCGCTGCTCTCGGCGCTGGAGCCGGTACCTGATGGCGTGGCCGTGGTGCCGGTGCTGCTCGATTACGGTTCCGAGGCAGCGGATGTGGCATGGGTGGGCACCGAGCACGGGCTGGATAACTTCAGGCGAATTATAGCGCGAGGACGTTCCGTTGTGCTCACGGTGCGGTTTTTGGCACCGCTGACGGGGGACGAGGTGAAGGACCGCAAGGCGATGGCTGCGGCGGGGCGGGCCGCTATGCTGGGGGCCAAGTTATGGAGCTGAACCGTGAGCGAAATCTATGAGAGCCCGATGGAAGGACTGAACGAGGCATTGGCCTTTTCCCAGGGCAAAGGCACCGGCCCCGCGCACGTTCTGCATACGGCAATCGCGAAGAAACCCTCACTGGTGAGCGATCTGTTGCCTTATTCGTTTGGTCCCACAATGTGATGGTTAGGTTTGACGATAAAGACATCAGGTTTTGATTCCCAGAGTTCCCCGATGGCCTGGTAAGGCGTTCTGAACTGCGCCAAAGGGGGGGAGTTGGGCAAGGGTAAACGCCCGATCGAGAGGGGGGCACGCCCGTCACCAACTCTGCTTAGGCTCTTTCGCGCCAAGCCTGCTTGCCCTCTCCTTAAGGTGAGAGGGGTTGGCGATTCACTTCCTGACAGAAAGGCTCTAGGTGGCGATAATGTCTGCAATTCCCGCCTGGCCCCCGAAAAGCGCACCGCGCCTGTTCGTCCCCGGGCCACTGGTCGAGGGCGCGGCTGTGATCATCGAAGGGCCGCAGGCGCATTACCTTGCTCGCGTGATGCGTGTCGGTGTGGGCGACCCGGTGGTGCTCTGCGATGATATTACCGGCGAATGGGCCGCACGCGCGACTACCAGCGGCAAACGCGAGGTCAGTCTTACTGCCGAAAGGTTGCTGCGTCGGCGCGAGGACGTGCCTGATTTCACCCTATGCGCCGCCTTGCTCAAGAAGGACCGCTTCGATCTGGTGCTCGAAAAGGCCTGCGAGCTGGGTGTGCGGCGGATCCAGCCGGTGATCACCCGGCGCTGTGTGGCCGACAAGCTCAACCTTGATCGCGCACGCGCCATTCTCATCGAAGCCGCAGAGCAATGCGCGCGCACCTCGCTACCTGACCTCGCCGAACCGATGAAGCTGGATGCCCTGCTCAAGCACTGGCAAGCACCGCGCGCGCTGTTCTTTGCCGATGAGAACGGCGGCGATCCGGCGATGGCGGCTTTCACGGCTCAAAAAGCCCCGGCAGCGTTGCTTGTCGGCCCGGAAGGTGGTTTTGACGAGGCCGAACGCGCCGCAATTCGCGCAGCTCCTCAGGCCCGCGCCATTTCACTCGGGCCCCGCATCCTGCGCGGTGAAACCGCTGCCATTGCCGGGATTGCCCTATGGATGGGTTGCGCGGGCGACTGGAAATAATTGTGGCGCTAAACCGCATGAGCACCTAACTGGCAGCCCATGAGCACACGTCAGGTTTCAGATAGCAACGATCCGGTGATCGAGAGCCTTGACCAGCTTTTGATCCCCATGGCCAAGGGTGAAAAGCCCAAGTCTGACTGGCGGATCGGCACCTTACTCGATAAGATCGTCTATTCTATCCGCGATCACCACGCGCCCACTTATGATGAGCCCGGCGGCATCCATGATCTGCTGATGGCGCTGACCGAATATGGCTGGACGCCGATTGTCGAGGGCGGGAAAGTCATCGCGCTGTCCGGCCCTGATGGCGCGGTCAGCCTTGAACCGGCGGGCCAGCTGGAGCTTTCCGGTGCACCGCTGGTCAATCTGCATCAGACATGCGCCGAAACCGGCCGCCATCTCGAACAGGTCAAGACCATCGGTGATCGCTTCGGGCTCGGCTACCTCGGGCTTGGCATGTGGCCCGACAAGCGGCGCGATGAGCTGCCGATCATGCCCAAGGGCCGCTATGCCATCATGCTGCGCCACATGCCGCGCGTTGGCACCATGGGGCTCGATATGATGCTGCGCACCTGCACCATCCAGACCAACCTCGACTATTCGAGCGAGGCGGACATGGTACAGAAGTTCCGCGTCAGCCTGGCGCTGCAACCGCTGGCGACCGCGCTGTTCGCCAATTCGCCGTTTACCGAAGGCAAGCCCAACGGCATGCTTTCCTATCGCAGCCACATCTGGTCAGACACTGATCCGGCGCGCACCGGGATGCTGCCTTTCGTCTTCGAGCAAGGCTTTGGATATCAGCGCTATGTTGATTACATGCTCGATGTGCCGATGTATTTCGTCTTCCGTGACGGCAAATATATCGACGCGGCAGGCTTGAGTTTCCGCGACTTTCTTAAGGGCGAACTATCAGTTTTGCCGGGCGAAAAGCCGACCCTGTCCGATTGGAACGATCACCTTTCCACCGCCTTTCCCGAAGTGCGGCTCAAGAGCTTCCTCGAAATGCGCGGTGCCGATGGCGGCCCGTGGAACCGCATCTGCGCGTTGCCGGCCTTCTGGGTCGGGCTGCTCTATGATCAGACCGCGCTCGATGCCGCCTGGGATCTGGTCAAAGGCTGGGACATGGACGGACGCGAGGTGCTGCGCGGTGAGGTGCCCAAACTGGCACTCGATGCTCCGCTGCCCAAATCGTTCAGAGGGGGTGGCGGAACCTTGCGTGACATCGCCGCCGAAGTGCTCGCCATTGCGCGCGCCGGGCTCAATGCGCGCGGCCAGCTCAATGAGGCGGGCGATAACGAAAGCGGCTACCTCGGCCCGCTCGACGATATCGTGTCCAGCGGAAAAGTCCCCGCCGAGCGCCTGCTCGAACGCTTCCACGGCGAATGGCAGGGCGATATTTCGCGGGTCTATGATGAGAAGAGTTTCTAAGGCTTGTGTCGCGCGCGGGCTGCCCTCACCCAATCCTACTCCGCCGCTTGCAACTCCGCCCGCCTGGGCTTCACCCCGCTCAGCAAGCGTGCAAGGAACCGGGTAATCGTTGGTCCACGCTCCATCCAGGCGTGATATTCGCGGTACTTCACATCCTCGGCCATGAGGTGCTTTTCCTCGGTCCGGGCGCGCCAGAAATAAATCGCGCTGACGCCCGCAAGGCATACCGTATTGCGTAACCCATCGGTCAGCGAATGGCTGGTGACGAGGAACGGCAGCGTCGCCAGCCACCAGAACAGGTTCTTGGACAGGTAGGCCGGATGCCGGGTGAAACGGTAAGGTCCATTGGTCAGCACACCGCGATAGGTCAGGTTGGAAAAGCGGATGCCGAAGGCCACCGTCGCCCAGGCATAAACCCCGGTGAGGAAAATCAGCATTGCCGCCCAGCCCCACAGCAGCGCCTGCTGGCCTTGCATCCAGAAGGCCCAATCGGCGGTGTTTGACCCATAAAACAGCGGTCCGCCATCGCCCATCAGCTGGAACGGCGGATAACACAGCAGTGCCGCCAGCCAGCCTGCCAGATAGGGATTGGCCGAGCGGATCTGCGCATCGAGCGGCTTGCAGGTGAGGATATAGCCGACCGTGCCGATCTGCGCGTCGACCACGAACATCATCAACACCAGCAGCGCGCAGATGGCGACAGGATCGGCCCAGATTCCGCCCCAGTCACGCTGGACAAGGTCGTAGAATCCGGCCGGCACGATCGAGATCATGAAGGCAGTGAAAAAGCCTTTCACCGCCCATGCCCGCAAGTGAATGCCGATCTGCGCAGGCTCATGCGGTTCGCGTCCGATCAACCATGCGCCAAAATGCCAGCTCGCATCGCGCGGATTGACCAGTACCCGATCAAGCCATAGCACATAGGGAATCGAGGCAATGAACAGCGGCACTGCAGCCCAGCCCAGCACCCGCATCGAAACAGCATATTGCCCCTGCCAGTACCAGCGCGCGATACAGTAAAGAAAACCGATCAGCGCCCATGTCGCCCACAACCCCGCCAGCTTGGTGATCGAAATATCGATCACAGTGGATAGTGGTCGCTTATGGTTCCAGTCGATCCCGGTCGAGGCGCGGCGGTGGACTTTTTCGACAATCAGCGACCAGGCGACCATCGGCGCGGCGGAAAAGACCAGTCCCATCAGCGCCGCATTCGGCCCAGTCAGCCGCTCGCGCCGCCCGGCAAGATCAAAGGCTCCGGCGATCTCAGGCCAGAAATGACAGAACACAATCCACAGACCGAGCCCCGCCAGCCCCACCAGACCAGTGCCAGTAGAAACATCGCTTTGGGGCCGTATATCGGCAGTTGAAAGTGTTTTGCTCACCCCGCGCGGCTTAGCGGCAAAGGGTTAAAGCTGCGGTAACGTGGGGAACTCTCTCAAGCCCCTCCCCTTTAGGAGAGGGGTTGGGGTGGGGCCTGTCCCCAAAATCAAACCTCGCGTGGAAGGAGAAGCCCCACCCTACTGCGACTAGGCAGCAAAGCTGCCAAGTCTCGCTGCCCCTCCCCAGAAAAGAAGGGGCAAAAATCACCGAAACGCTGAAATCCGGCCGCTATCGTCAAGGATATACAGCACTTTGCCCGCCACCACCGGGGCCAGGCTGACCGATTTTCCCAGCCGGGCAAATTCGGCAACCGAGCCATCTGCCGTGCTGGCTGACATCACCTGACCCTCGGTATTGGCCATCCACAGACGGCCACCGGCCAGCACCGGGCCGGTCCAGAAGATCGGGTTTTTCTTCTTCTTTTCGTTCTTGTAGCGCGCCAGCGAGGTGGACCAGCGGACCTTGCCGTTACTGCGGGAGATGCACAGCAGCTTGGCCTCGTCAGTCAGCGTGAAAATCCACTCACCCGCCACTGCTGGCGTCGAAATTCCGGCGAGGTTGAGCTCCCAGATGCGCTGGCCGGTGACCAGTTCATAGGCGGCCATGCGTCCGCCCTGACCCAGCGCATAGACTTTGCCGTTATCGATGATCGGATCGGCGTCGATATCCGTCAGCACGCCGACCGTGGTCGACAGCGAGGTGCGCGCCAGCGCATCCGACCACAAGGTACGGCCATTCTCGTAACGATAGGTGGAAATCTCGCCGGTCGAATAACCGGCGATTACCGAACCCTGGCCGACCGTCGGTGCGGCGACGCCAAAAATGCCGGACAGGCCGCTCGATCCGCTCTCGCTCCACAGCACCGCACCATCAGGCGCATTGAGCGCGAACAGCTGGTTGTTCTGGGTCATGACATAGACCGCATCAAATGCGATTGTCGGCGATCCGCCCAGTGGCCCGGCGGGCTTCACCTTCCCCAGTACCTTGCCATTGCTGGCATCGA
>JANOYZ010000139.1:0-2317 GCA_031429135.1 Novosphingobium sp.
ACAATTGAATTATTGTCTCGACGTAACTCTCAAGCAGGTCTGCTAGCAGGATCACACTTCTACGTTTTGCTGACTCGTAATCTCGATCAACATCACGCTGTGCCGCAAGCTCAAGGATTTCAATTTGCTCATAGTACCGCTTGAGGGCGGTCTTAGCCTGTTCGTTCAAAGTCGACCAACGTCCAGCCCAAGCTAATTGCCAATCATCCTTATACTTCAAAATCATGCTTGGAGAGCGGACGCAAAAAGCATGATGGCCATGTTCGCTAACAATTAAATCGATGGCACGGGCCATCGCTCTCTGAACTCTGTTGACGAAGTCAAGATCATCAGCATCTTGGACAAATGCTAAACTCGGATCGCCTTGATTAACAATCCAACTCCCTAACATCCGTCAGCCTGCCCATCACCGCCGCCGCTGCTGCCATGGCCGGGCTGACCAGATGCGTCCGCGCGCCCGGTCCTTGCCGTCCGACAAAGTTCCGGTTGCTGGTGGAGGCACAGCGTTCACCCGGTGGGACCTTGTCGGGGTTCATGCCCAGACATGCCGAGCAGCCCGGTTCGCGCCACTCCAACCCCGCGGCGATGAACACCTTGTCCAGACCCTCGGCTTCGGCCTGTGCTTTGACCAGCCCTGATCCGGGAACGACAATCGCCCACTTTACATTGGCGGCCTTGTGGCGACCCTTGAGCACTGCCGCAGCAGCGCGCAGGTCTTCGATGCGGCTGTTGGTGCAGGAGCCGATGAAGACGTTCTGCACCTCAATCTCGTCCATGCGCTGGCCGGGTTCGAGACCCATGTATTCAAGGCTTTTGCGCGCGGCGTCCTGCTTGCTCGGATCGGCGAAGCTTTCGGGCGCGGGGACGACGCCGCCGATGGCGACGGTGTCTTCGGGGCTGGTGCCCCAGGTGACGGTAGGCTGAATGTCAGTGGCATTGATCACCACCGACTTGTCAAATGTCGCGCCCGCATCGGTGGCGAGGCTTTTCCACCAGGCAACCGCCTGATCCCAGTCATCACCTCTTGGGGCGAGCGGGCGGCCCTTGAGGAAGGCGAAGGTCGTCTCATCCGCCGCGATAAGACCGGCGCGGGCACCACCCTCGATCGACATGTTGCAGACCGTGAGGCGGCCTTCGATCGACATTTCCTCGAACACTTTACCCCGAAACTCAATGACATGGCCGGTGCCACCCGCCGTGCCGATCACGCCGATGATGTGCAGCACCAGATCCTTGGGGGTGATGCCGGGGCCAAGCTCGCCGGTCACGCGTACTTCCATGGTTTTCGATGGGGTTAGCAGCAGCGTCTGCGTGGCGAGGACATGCTCGACCTCGCTGGTGCCGATACCGAATGCCAGTGCGCCGAGGCCACCGTGGCAGGAGGTATGGCTATCGCCGCAGACGATGGTCGCGCCGGGGAGCGAGAAGCCCTGTTCCGGCCCGACGACATGGACAATGCCCTGCTCAAGGTCAGTCGCGCCGATGTAGCGGATGCCGAAGGCGGGGGCGTTGGCTTCGAGCGCGGCAAGCTGCTGGGCGCTTTCGGCGTCGGCGATGGGCAGGCGGTTGCCCGCAGCATCGAGCCGCGCCGTAGTCGGCAGGTTGTGATCGGGAACCGCCAGAGTCAGATCCGGGCGGCGCACTGTGCGCCCGGCAACGCGCAGCGCCTCGAACGCCTGTGGGCTGGTCACTTCGTGAACGAGGTGGCGGTCAATATAGATCAGGCAGGTGCCCCCATCGTCGTTGCGTTCGACGACGTGTTCGTCCCAGATCTTTTCGTAGAGAGTGCGCGGTTTTCTGGCCATGTGCTGCGGTTAGAAAGCCTCAACGCGAATGACAAGCAGGAAAGGGCAGCTGGGTTGCAAGCTGCCCTTTATCTGCTGAGTTTCATCCCCGATGATTATCAGGATCATGCTTCTCATTGCCGAGCCGTGCGCGCAGCTGGTGAATGCGGTTTTCCAGCGCCCTAGCATTGGCGGGGCTCAGGCCATTGCGTTTGAGCCGGTTGTAATCGGCTTTAAGTTCAGCGATCTGGGCGCGAAGTCCGGCGGCCTCACGTTCGGAAATCGTGTCGCGGGCGTCGGCGCGGTTCACATCGCGCTCCAGCTGGACGATATCGTTCCAGACATGGTTGCTGCGGATCGGCGTGGGCCGCGCGGCAGCGGGCAGGGCAGCGAGCATCGCGGCACCGGCCAGAGCGGCAAAGGCAATTCTGCTGAGTTTTTTCATGTGCATCCTCCTGATCGACTCATCGAAATCGCCGACCTCAAGGAACGCATTCGCAAGCTGGAAGCCATCGCGGCGGGGGTTGATCTGT
>JANOYZ010000140.1:0-8269 GCA_031429135.1 Novosphingobium sp.
CGGCAAGACCGAGACGGCGATGGTGCTGGCCGATCTGTTGTTCTCCGGCGACGACAGCATCATTGTCATCAACATGAGCGAGTTTCAGGAGGCGCATACCGTCTCCACGCTCAAAGGCGCGCCGGCGGGCTATGTAGGCTATGGACAAGGCGGCGTACTGACCGAAGCGGTGCGGCGGCGGCCCTATTCGGTGGTGCTGCTCGACGAGGTGGAAAAGGCGCACCCAGATGTTCATGAAATGTTCTTTCAGGTCTTCGACAAGGGCTTCATGAATGATGCCGAAGGCCGCTACATCGATTTCAAGAACACCCTGATCCTGCTGACCAGCAATGTCGGCACCGACCTCATCACGACGATGAGCGAGGACGAGGAGATGAAGCCCGAGCCTGAGGCGCTGGCCACCGCGCTGCGCCCCGAATTGCTCAAGGTCTTCCCACCCGCACTGCTCGGCCGGCTGATCGTGCTGCCCTATTACCCGCTGTCGCCAGACATGATGCGCGCCATCGTCCGCATCCAGCTGCACCGTATCGTCAAGCGCGTGGCAGACAGCCACGGCATCGCCTTCAGCTACAGCGAAGAAGTGGTCGATCTGATCGTCTCACGCTGCAACGAAGTCGCCAGCGGCGGACGCCTGATCGACGCCATCCTGACCAACACCATGCTGCCCGAACTGTCGATCGAACTGCTCAACCGCCAGATGAGCGGCGAGGAAGTGAAGGAGATCGCGGTGAGTGTGGACGGCGATGGGTTTGGATATGTGTTTGGGTGAGGGGGTAGTCTAAAGGGGAATGTAGCTATGCGCACAATAAAGCGTGACCATCGCGGCAAGCACATCGTCATCATTCAGTTGATGCTTAACAGGCTGCTCAAAAAGCTGAATCCAAAATTAAAGCCTGACGGGCATTTTGGCCATCTTACTGAACGGGCGGTAAAAAGTTTTCAGAAGGAGAAAAAACTTAAATCCGACGGTGAGGTTGGCCCCAAAACAATGGCTGCCTTGGAACTGAATGCGGGCAGTGAATTCAAAAAAGAAACACCTACCACCGGAAAATCATGGCTTGATATCGCTGAAGGTGAGTTTGGCGTTTCGGCTAATACTGTGGCTGGAAAAGATAATGCTAGAATTATTGAATATCATTCAACAACCACACTCAAAGCGACAAATGACGAGACACCGTGGTGCTCTTCATTTGTTAACTGGGTTGTTATTCAATCAGGGAAAAAGGGTACGAACAGTGCAGCCGCCGCGAGTTGGAAAACTTGGGGCACCGAGGTTAAAAAACCAAAAAAGGGCTGCATCATTCTTATCAAGAAAAAAGTTGCCAATGCAACAGGGACAACTGGTACGGGAAATCATGTTGGCTTTTACATCAGCGAATCGCCTGGTTTTGTATATATAATCGGTGGAAATCAGAATGACCGTGTAGGACATTGGAATGTTGATACATCGAAATGGGAAGTACTATCTTATCGTGAGTAGTTTCCGATTGGTGTATTTATACAAATTAATTAATTATTACGAAATAAATGAATTAATTTAGGGAATAGTTCTAAAATATTACGGGTTTCTTCGTCTATTTTTCTATTAACAATGATCATTCAGCACAAAGTCATAACGTTCAAATTCGACAATCGTCTATTCATCCCCATCCCCCAGATAATCGAATGAAATCTCTGCGGCAGCCGTATCCAGTTCATCCAGCAAGGCTGCGATTTTTGGATGACGGCTGATGTTAAACCCTATCGCGTCCAGATCTTTGGCATTCGGGACCATATCGAGCAGCCGCGCGGCAATTTCCATATCGTCATCACCCGCAATGCGCTCAACCAATGAGGTGCGACGCTCGCGGATGGCTTGCGCCGCGTAGCTTCCCGAAGGATAGCCGTTGGTTGCAGCATCGTCGAACATGGTCGCCAAGCGATCCAAGTCGATCAACAATTCGTCGATAGTACGCGCGGGCATTAGTTGCTCCAGCCTGTTGAAATTACGCTGTCTGGTGAAACGTGTGTTGCAGAAATTTTGTCCTGGGCAATCCACATCTGATTGCCGCCACCGCCAAGCACGCTTTTGCCATCAGAAGACATTTGCGGCGCGGCTTCGCCCGACCAGACTTTGAGACCTTCTTTGGGAACTTCGTATTCGACGTAAGCACCATCGCCGTTCCATTCCCCTTTGACCGCTGCGCCGGACCGCCAATCAGCTTCGGTCATTTTTGCCGGGTTTTCAGTCGTCCAGTAACCGCCATTGGGGTTGCTCTCTGAATCGAGAACGCGGTAAATTTTCTGTCCGGGTTTCAGTTCAACCGGCTCCGGATAGGATTTGAAAGTCTTGACGTGGTCGCCAGGAATGTCTGACCAGCCGGCTTTCTTGAGCGGCCCGTGATCCTTCCGCAACTTTGCCCGGCGGATTTCGCGCAGGGTCTTGGCATCCGCGCGCCGGGCCCCAGGTTCGGTGCTTTTCGATCGTTTGCCAAATCGAGGGGGCGATTTGGCGGGAGATGAACCGGCATTTCCCGGGGTTTTATCATTACCCGCTGTTTTTGCCCCCTTTGAACCACCGCCCCCACTTCCACCACCGCCCCCCTTATCACCACTCTTCCCGCCCTTCTTCGACAGGAACTTCGCCATCATGGCCTCAAGCAGCATGGCCCCCAGTGCGACAAAGGCCTTGGAGTAAGACTTGGCGGCTTCGTTCAGTTCGGCTTCGCTGGCCGCGCCGGTTGCGGTGATTGTCGCGTCGATGAAATCGCTGAGCGCGAGCACGCCGGCGAGACCGGCTGAATACCAGGCCAGCGCCACTATGGCGGTATCAACTGCGGCACCGCTGACCGGGTTGAGCTGGGCCAGCGCCACGGCGGCGAAGACCCCGGCCATGATCACCAGCGCCTCGGGCTCGACCATCGCCTCAACTGCGACGAGCACATCACCGCGCAGGTGTTTGGTGCTGCGCGACATGGCCTCGCCGATTTTCTCGGCGCTGCTCATCTGCATGACATCGCGCGGGGCATCGGGGCGGGCTGCGGCCTGGCTGATGGCTATGCGCTGATCGAGTATCGCGCAGTCATGCGCGCCGCTTTCGATCGCCCAGGCCAGGTGCTGGCGCAGCGGCAGGCCGGTGATGCGCTTGACCGTGCCGCCCGGCAGGCGCGCGGCCTGATTGTCAATGGCTGCGGCGGCCGGATCGTTCTGGGCGACCTGGCGCAGCATGGCGGCACCGCCGCGATTGTTGCGATAACGGTTGAATTCGGGCGGAAGCTGGCCTTTGCTGGCGATCAGCAGCGTGAATCCGGCCATCGGCACATGGACAACCGGGCCAGCGCCCAGACTGAACCTGGCCTCTGCGATGTTGCAGGGTGCATCGCGCAGAAAGGCTGCGGCAAGGCGCGCGGCGGCAAGCTCGCGGCCCAGCAGCCTGACCATTTCCTGTGCGGGCAGCGTGGCGGATGATTGCGCCGGATAGAGCCTGCGCCATTGGCGGCGCAACTGCCCCATGGCGGCAGAGTTGCGCGGGAAAGATCGCAGGACAGAGCGCAATTGCTGCTGATCGGCGGCCTTGTTCATCACGCCGGGAAAGGCGCCCGGCGATCCGACGAGCAGCAACCCATTACTGAGGCGTATCTCGATGAAACGCAACTGCCTGTCCCCTATGCCTTGCGGCTTGCCTTTGCTGCGCTCTATTGAACATTGCCCCAACACTTGAACATTGTTTGCGCCGCGCTGCAAGAGTAACCACTTGCGGCACGATCCCGAAGCCGGACAGGAACCCCGCTTGAACACGCCATACGACCGCGTCGCCTATCCCTCCTCGGTGTTTACCCAGACCCATCCCGAGCGCCTTGCGGTGCTGGCGCTGCTGGCGGGACTGGAGCCGGTCGATCCGCGCCATTCGCGGATTCTTGAGATCGGCGGCGGGGATTGCCTGAATCTGCTGTCGTTTGCGGCGATGTGGCCTGAATGTTCGGCGCATGGCTTTGATCTGTCCCAGATCGCCATTGAACGCGGGGTGCGGATTGCCGAGACGGCGGGGCTCGATAATGTCTCGCTGGTGGTTGAGGACATTGTTGAGGCGCATCGGCGCTATCCGGCGGGATCGTTTGACTATGTCATTGTCCACGGCGTCTATGCCTGGGTGCCGCCGCATGTGCGCGAGGCCTGCATGGAACTGGTCGCGCATGTGCTGTCTGATCACGGCATCGCCATGATCAGCTACAATGCCATGCCGGGTGGGCACGTCCGCCTGATCATGCGCGAGATGCTGTTCAACATTGTCGATGGCATTGATGATTTCGAACAGCGGATCGATGCGGCGCGAAGCTTTCTGGAGGACTATGCCAAGCCGCGCGAAGGCGATGAACCTTTGGCGATAACGCTGCGCCAGCAGGCCGAATCAATGCTCCAGCGCCCGGATTCGGTGCTGTTTCACGATGAACTGGGTGATTGTTATTACCCGCAGCGGCTGGTTGATGTCGTTCGTGCGGGCGAGGCGCTGGGGCTGCGGCACCTGACTGATGCTGGCCGCAACCGCCACCTCGATGGCTTGCTGAGCGACGGCGCAGAGGTGCCCGAAGACCCGGACGAAGTGGTGCTGCGTGCGGCTTCACGCGATGACTATGCAGCGTTGCGTTTCTTTCGCCATACGCTTTTCGTCCGCGCGGAGCAGGTGCCTGATCGCACCATCGATGCATCACGTATCGATGGGCTCTATCTTACCACCAAGCTGCGCCGGCAAGAGGATGGTAGTTTTGCGCTGGCGGGAGATACCATAGAGATTGCCGATGAAGCGCTGGCCGCCGCGCTGGAGGCCGCCGCTGCTGCCGCGCCGCAGCGGGTGGCGGTTGCACACGTTGCCAGTACACCAGAACAGTTGCGCGTCGTGCTGCAACTGTTCGCTGAATGGTATGTCCAGCTTTACGTCCATCCCGCGCCGTTTCCGGCAGCACCGGGCGATCTGCCGCAGACCAGCCCCCTGGTGCGGGCCTTGCTGGAAATGGGCGAACTGACGGTCTGCACGCTCGATCATGCGCTGCTCAAGATCGAACAGGCCGAACTGCGCGGCTTGCTGCTGGCAGCAGATGGCCAGACTGCAATCGCCGATCTGGCAGCGGCGGGTCATGGTATTCCGCCCGAAGACGTGGTGGCAGCACTCACCGCCTCGGCACAGCGGGCCTTGCTGGCGCGATAGCCACGGCGCGCGTCACATATATTCCGAGGCGTCCATCGGCGGCGGGGCGTTGAGCTGCTCCAGCGAAGTCGGCGCGCCTTTGGCAATCCACCAGGCGAGGGCGAGGGCGATCAGCAGACAGGGAATGATCCGCCAGGCCGGGGCCATTGTCGGTGCGGCCATGGCAGCGGGCAGATCCTTTGATCCGGTGATCATCGGCGGCACCAGCCGGTCTTTCTTGATGAAGGTGTAAAACAGGATCGCCGCGATGTGGAGGACGACCAGGGCAAGGATGATGTTGAACACCAGTTCGTGCCATTCGGTCGCTTGTTCGGCCTGGTCATAAGAGACGAGGTAGTTGAGCGGCCCGGTTACCCCGTCCACATTCTGCGCGATCAGGCCCAGTCCCAGATCGAGCGCCAGCAGTGCAAGCAGGAGGACAACGCTCCAGCCGCCCGCCGGATTGTGTCCGGCAACCGTTTCGCCATCGCCCTTTGCAAGCCGGCGCAGATAGGAAATGACAGTGAGCGGACCGCGCACGAAGCTGGCGAAGCGGGCGGTTGAGCTACCGATAACGCCCCATAAAACACGAAAAGTAACCAGACCCAGCATGACTTGGCCCAGCGTCATGTGCAGATCCATCTTGCCGTTCTCGGCAGTCCACCACAGCAGCGGCAACAGCGCGACAAAACTCCAGTGAATCACTCTGACCGGCAGATCCCAAAGCTTGGTCCTTTGGGTAGCCGAAGGCATCAATCTTTCGCCTTGAACGGATCATGGCAACCTTTGCAGGCGCCGCCAAGAGCCGGGAACGCGGCCTTTACGGCATCAACATTGTTGCTGTTCGCGGCGGACTGCATCATTTTTGAGGCGGCAACCAGATTTGCCGCAGCTTTCTTGAAATCGGCATTTTTTGCCCAGATCGCCGGGAGGGCAAGCGTCTTCACACCGGCTTCGGGGCCGCTGCCCTTGGGGAAGTAACCCGCGACTTTGGGAGTGGCACCAGCCAGCGCATTGGCGCTGGCCTTGATCATGGCCATATCCGGCGCAGGCTTGCGCATTTCGTCCATGATGCCCTTGAACGACTTGCCCATCACCTTGAAATTCGCCTGACGGGCCGCAATGGTATCAGCCGGCTTGGCAGCATAAACGGCAGCGGATGCCAGACCCAGTGTCAGCGCGGCAATCGCCGTGATTTTCCTGTTCATTCGCAAGGCTCCTTCAAGGGTTGCCAGCAATTTGGCCAGAGTGATGGAACAAGGATAATTAATTCTGGTTGGCGTGCATCAGTTTTTTGGCGATCCACCCGGAAGCATCAGCGCAATGTTCTCGTCGCGCATAATTCAGGGTGATTCCAGACGACGCAAGCGTTCCGGAATCACCCTGAGGATAAGCTTAGCTCACTTCTTGGCGGGGAGCTTGGAAAGGTCCGCGTCAAGCTTTGCCAGCATCTCGTCCTTGATCATGTCAGGCGCGAAGGATTGGATCTGCTTGAAAGTCATGCCGCGTGCCATGTCGATCTGTGGATTGGTGGAAAAGCCGGGCATGTGCTTTTCCAGAACCGCCTTGGCGGCAGGATCATCAATCAGATCGCCGATGCTGGTATCGGCTGTGCTGTAACCAGCCGCAGCGGCAGGAGCAGCGGCAGCCGGGGCAGTCTCGGCCAAGGCGGGTGCGGCAGAGGCGGCAAGAAGTCCGGCGATCAGGGCAGTGCGAAGCATGGATATATCCTCTTTAAGTGACGGTGTGCCCTTGGCTACCGGTTGTTTAAGCCCCGCTGAACGGGGCATCGGAAAAAACTGGTTCAAAATTTGACCAATCACGAAGTCGGTCAGGCAGCCTATTTTGTCAAGATGGTCCGGATTCTGCAAGCGTTTCCCCTTGGCTCATCCTAAGGTGCCCCTTGCGGAAGGCGGCGCACTCGCCGATGAACCTGATGTGCTGGCCAGACGAGGATTGCGGGCGATGAGAGATCTAGTGGCGGTTGATTGTGCAATCCGTCAGCTCCACGCCAGATTTAATGATGCTGTCTGGCGCAAGGATGCGCATGATTTTGCCGATTGCTTTGCAGTGGTTGGCGAATGGAAGATCGCCGGATTGCATATCCAGACTCGCGTGACGATCGAAGCTATGTTCGGCACATTGCTTGGCGCTTATGAACGGGTGCATTTTGACAATGGAACGCCGCTGCTCGATATTTCCGGCCCCGAAGTGGTAAGCCGTTGCTATGCGGTTGAACAAGCCAAGCTGCTGGATGGTTCGTCAGTCATGACTTTGGGTGCCTATCATGATCGCTATGCTGAAGAGGACGGGCGCTGGCTGTTTCGCCATCGTCACTGGTCGCTGCATTATCGCGGCCCGGCCGATCTTTCCGCCGATATCGTGCCATCGCCGGACTATGGCTCACCGCCGGGAATGCCGGGACTGGATGAGCCGACCCTGACCAAGCGGAAAGACCTATAGCGCGCGCATGGAACCGCCAAGCTCTCAATCGCAGGCGACAGGGGTTAGCCCTTCGGTATGGCGCTATGCCATGGCCAGCCGTGCGCACGTGGTGATCGATGCGGCGGCCTATTTCTCGCTGATCCAGCAGGCGATGCTGGCGGCGCGTCAACGTATTCTGCTGGTCGGCTGGGATTTCGATACCCGTGTACGGCTGGGCAGTGGTCGCCGCTGGTGGAACGTGCCGAAAAAGCAGGTCAATCCGGCAAGGCTCGGCAGTTTTGTCGTCTGGCTGGTGAACCGCACCGAAGGCTTGCAGGTGCGTGTGCTCAAGTGGCGGTTCGGGGCGCTTAAATTCGTATTCAGAGGATCGATGGTATTCGATCTGATCCGCTGGTGGCGGCATCCGTCAATCGACTTCAAGTTCGATTCCGCCCATCCGCTGGGTTGCAGCCATCACCAGAAGATCGTGGTGATCGATGATCGCTTCGCAGTCTGCGGCGGGATCGATGTGACGACTGACCGCTGGGATACGCCGCAGCACATCGAGAACGATGATCGGCGCAGGAAGGTCAATGGCAAGCCCTATGGCCCCTGGCATGACCTGACCATGATGGTGGAGGGCGATGCCGCCCGCGCGCTGGGCGACATGAGCCGGGCGCGATG
>JANOYZ010000141.1:0-4714 GCA_031429135.1 Novosphingobium sp.
TTGACAATCCCGCCGACCGAAATACCGCCAAACCCGACCCCGTGATAGCCGCGCTCGCGCCCGATCAGCCGGGTGCGGGTGCCCTCACCCCGGGCGCGCTGATAGGCCAGCGCAATCTTGAGCGCGGTATCGACCGATTCAGATCCCGAATTGGTGAAGAATATCCGGTCGAGACCCGCTGGCATCAGCGCCGCGACGCGCGAAGCCAGTTCAAACGCGAGCGGATGGCCCAGTTGGAACGGCGGGGCATAGTCGAGCTCGGCGGCACATTTCTGGATCGCTTCGACAATCGAGGGGCGGCAATGACCGGCGTTTACGGCCCAGAGACCTGCGGTTCCGTCCAGCACCTGCCGCCCGTCTGCGCTGGTGTAATGCATGTCTTTGGCGGCAACCAGCTGGCGTGGACTTGCCTTGAACGCGCGGTTGGCGGTGAACGGCATCCACAAGGCGGCCAGCGGATCGTTTTCAAGTTTCACGGCAAGGCTCCCACAGCGGTTCCAGCTTATTCCCGTTCTTCCGCGATCCGGCCTATCGTTGCGATTGAAAAGAATGAGGTGATTGGAAAATTTCCATCGCAGCCAGCTTGATCGCTCAGGCGGTGGCGCGGATTCCGTGCTGCTGCAAGCGGGCTCGAGCAAGTTGCAGTGCGACGAAGGGAATCTGGCAGGCCGCTAAAAACTTATACAAAATATTAGAATGAGACATATTTAGGCCAAACAACCCCTTTATGGTTGTCGCGGTGAGGGGTTGCCCGACATAGTTGTGCTGCATATCAATCAATCAGGCTGGGCATATGAAATCGACAGCACGGGCAGTGGTGATCGGCGGCGGTGTGGTTGGCGTCAGCACGCTCTATCATTTGGCGAAGCTTGGCTTCACGGACGCTGTCTTGCTTGAGCGCAAGGAACTTACTTCCGGTTCCACCTGGCATGCCGCCGGGCTGCTGCCGCTGTTCAACCTCAGCTATTCGGTCGGCAAGCTGCATCAATATTCGGTCGATTTCTACCCCAGCCTTGAAGCGGAAACCGGCCTTAATGTTGGCTTTTCGCGCGTATCCAACATCCGCCTTGCCACCACCAAAGACCGGCTGGACGAGTATCATTATTATGCAGGCGTGGCCCGCACGATCGGGGTCGATGTCAGGTTCCTGGGCGCCGATCAGGTCAAGGAAATCTGGCCTTTGTGCAACACCGAAGGGGTGATCGGCGCGATCCAGCATCCTCAGGATGGCTATATCCAGCCGGCCGATCTCACCCAGGCGCTGGCCAAGGGCGCGCGGCAACGCGGGGCGACGATCTATCGCAATACCACCGTCACCGGGATCACCCAGCTGCCCTCTGGCGAATGGCTGGTGTCGACCGAGTCCAATGGCGATCAGGGTGAGATCATCTGCGAACATGTGATCTCGTGCTCGGGCAATTTCGCGAGGACAACCGGCGCGATGGTCGGGCTTGATATCCCGGTGATCCCGGTCGAGCACCAGTATATCGTGACCGAACAACACCCCGCAATCATGGAGCGCAAGCGCCAAGGCTTGCCCGAAATGGGCGTACTGCGCGAATCCGATGCCTCCTGGTATATGCGCGAGGAAGCCGGCGGACTGCTGCTCGGCCCTTATGAGCTGGGCGCGCCGGCCTGCTATGTCGATGGCCCGGCGGCGAACAGCGAGTATGAGCTGTTTCCCGACGCGCTGGAGCGGCTTGAGCCCTATATTCTGGCCGCAATGGAACGCGTTCCGGCCTTTGGCGAGGTCGGGATCAAGCGGGTTTACAATGGGGCAATCGCCTATACGCCCGACGGGTCTCCCATCGTCGGACCAGCATGGGGTCTCAAGAACTTCTGGCTCAACGAAGGCCATAGTTTTGGGATCACCGCCGCCGGGGGGGCGGGTTGGCAATTGGCCCATTGGATTGTCGATGGTGAACCGACCATCGACATGATGGGAGTCGATCCGCGCCGCTTTGGCGACTATGCCGGACGTGGTTATCTAATTGAAAAAAATGAAGAAGCCTATGCCAAAGTGTTCACCGTTCATTACCCGGATGAGGAGCGTGAGGCAGGCCGCGCCTTGCGCCGGACGCCGTGCTATGACCGGATGAAGGCGCTGGGTGCGGTGTTCGGATCGGTGTTCGGGTGGGAGCGCCCCAACTGGTTCGCGCCGCAAGGCTATGCGTTGTCCGATGCCGATCTCGACCGGCCCGATGTGCTGCTGAACCACAACCACCCGGTGACCGGCGATGGCGCGCCAATCCGCGAGAAATGGTCGTTCCGCCGCTCCAATTATTTCGAGCATGTCGGCAATGAATGCCGCCATGTTCATCAGCATGTCGGGCTTCAGGATATGAGCGCGTTTGCCAAATGCGAGATTTCCGGGCCCGGTGCGGAAGGCTGGCTCGATGGGCTGCTGACCAATGCCGTGCCCAAGAAGATCGGGCGGGTTTCGCTGTCCTATCTGCTCACCGCAAAAGGCGGCGTCCGGGCAGAGTTCACGGTCTACAAAACCGGGCCGCAGAAGTATTACCTCGTCTCGGCAGGTGCCTATGAACGGCACGATCACGATTATCTGCGCAAGGCTTTGCCGCGCGATGGTTCGGTTAGTTTTGAACGGCTTACCACCGCGATGGGGGTGCTGGTGCTGGCTGGGCCGCGCAGCCGCGAGGTGCTCGCCAAGCTGACCGACGCCGACCTTTCGAGCGAAGCCTTCCCGTGGCTGACCGGAAAGAAGATCAGCATTGGCCTCGCCCAGGTTGATGCACTGCGGGTCAATTTCATCGGTGAGCTCGGCTGGGAAATCCACCATCCGATTGAAATGCAAAACTATATTTTTGATGCATTGATGGAGGCTGGCGCGGAATTCGGGATCAAGCCGTTCGGGATCCGGGCGATGACTTCGATGGCGCTGGAAAAGAGCTACAAGCTGATCCCGCGTGAACTTTCGATCGAATATTCCGCCCATGAAAGCGGGCTTGACCGGTTCATCAGCCTCAAAAAACCGGACTTTTTCGGCAGGCGCGCGCTGCTGGCCTGGCAGGGCACAGGCCTTGCCAACACATTGGTAACGCTCGAAGTTCACGGTGTGACTGATGCCGATGCGCGCGGGTCCGAGGCGATTTATCAAGGTGAGGTGCTGGTCGGGCGGGCAACTTCTGGTGGCTATGGCTGGCGCTGCGGGAAGAGCCTGGCGCTGGCGATGATCCGGCCCGATCTTGCGGTGCCGGGGGCCGGGTTCGAGATCGTCATCCTGGGTCAGCGGCATCAGGCGACGCTCATCGCGGATTCGCCATTTGACCCGGATAACAATGCTTTGAGGAGCTAGGCCGATGTCCCGCTTCGAACAAATTGCAAGCTGGCTGCAACAGGACTGCAAGGGCCATACATTGCCGCGCGAACTCTACGTCAGCGACGAGGCGTTTCGCTTCGATGCCGAGGTGATGCTGAAATCGGTCTGGCTCTATGCCTGCACCGTCGCCCATGTAAAAAGTCCGGGCGATTTTTTCGTGTTCGAGCTGGGCAGCAATTCGATCCTGATCGTGCGCGGCCGCGATAATGAAGTGCGCGCTTTCTGGAACAGCTGTCGCCATCGCGGTTCAAAAATCTGCCTCGATCAACGTGGTCATGCCCCCCGGCTGATCTGCCCCTATCACCAGTGGACTTACGGCCTCGATGGCGGGCTGCTGGCGGCGCGGAGCATGGCGGAGGATTTCAACAAGAAGGACCACGGCCTTTCCCCGGTGGCGCTGGAAAACATCGGCGGGCTGATCTTCATCTGCATGGACGGCAATCCTCCGCCGATTGAGCGGGTCAAGGCGGATATCGCCAATCAGATCGCGGTCTATGATCTGGAAAAATGCAAGGTCGCGGTGCAGGATAGCCTGATCGAGGATGCCAACTGGAAACTGGTGATGGAAAACAACCGCGAGTGTTATCACTGCGATGCCGGCCATCCCGAATTGATCAGTGTGCTCGGCACCTATGGCTTCGGCAAGGGGCTGCCCGAGGATAGCGCGGGCGATGTGGTTGATGACAGCGCCTATGACGCACTGGTCGCGGCCAAGCGTGAAGAGTGGAAGGCGCTGGGGATTGATCACGATCTGATCGAATTTCCGGATGGCTGGTGGCACCGGGTTGCCCGGCTCGCGCTGGCGGGTGGCGCGGTGAGCCAGTCGATCGGCGGCAAGCTCGCCTGCCAGAAACTGATCGGTCCGTTTACCCGGCCCGAGACCTCCAGCCTGTCGGTCTGGACCCAGCCCAACAGCTGGCACCATTTCTGCTGCGATCATGTGGTGACCTTCTCGCTCACTCCATTATCGGCGGGCAAGACGCTGCTGCGGACCAGCTGGCTGGTCCATGAGGATGCGGTCGAGGGGGTGGACTATGATCCCGATCACATTGCGGCGCTGTGGCGCGCCACCAACAATCAGGATTGCCATTTTTCCAGCATCAACCATCAGGGAATTTCGAACGCCGGTTACCGGCAGGGTCCCTATGCGGTTGAAGAGAAACTGGTCGAGAAATTCAAGGATTTTTATGTCGACCGCGCCAGGGCCGCACTGGAAGAGGTGGAGACATGAACTACGAACTGCACCTGCCCGAGAAGGGAACGAAAGTCGTCCGCACCGCAGGCTGGGCTGCGGGCGAGCGGCAGGGCGAGCTGGTCCGCCAATGGGTTGATGATCCGTCCGGCTTTAGCACCATGCTGATGCAGATTGCGCCC
>JANOYZ010000142.1:0-6627 GCA_031429135.1 Novosphingobium sp.
CCCGACGCCAAGCGTGGGCGCTATGAAGGCGCGCTGGGCCTGTCAGCCTACAATGCGCGCGTGCTGACCTCGGATGTCGAAACCGCGCGGTGGTTCGAGCGGCTGGTGACGGCCACCGCTGCCAATGCTGGCAAGGGTGAGGCGGAAGTCGCCAAGCAAGCGAGCAACTGGCTGACCAGCGAACTGTTCGGCGCGCTCAACAAGCTGGGCAGGTCGCTCGAGGATTCGCCGGTCAGCCCTGAATCGGGCGCGGAACTGCTGGCGCTGATCACCGATGGCACGATCTCAGGCTCGATCGCCAAACAGGTGCTCGAAAAGATGCTCGAGACCGGTGACAGCGCCGTCACAATCGGGTCGCGCGAAGGCCTCACCCAGACCAGCGATACCGGTGCCATTGATGCCGTGATCGCCAAGATACTCGCCGAAAACGCCGACAAGGTTGAACAGTACAAAGGCGGGAAAGAGGCACTGTTCGGGTTCTTCGTCGGCCAGACGATGAAGGCGATGCAGGGCAAGGCCAACCCCGGGGTGGTCAATGAACTGCTGAAGAAGGCTTTGGGTTAGGCTTGACGCCGAAACAGCTTCCAAAATGGCGATATTTCGTGCTTGAAGAGCTAACAAAAACTGTTATTTTTCAGATCATTATAGCGGTTTTCGGAAAACTTGAATCGGGGGATCCCCTGTGCGTTGAAGTGTGATTCACCTTTTTGGAGGTGGATCATGGGCAAGGCAGACAGCATTGATCTTCGGGGTCGGGTCTGCGGCGAGGTAGAGGTTGGCCTTTCTCGCCGGGCTGCGGCGCGTCGATTTGGCGTGAGTGCGAGCACGGGGGTGCGTCTGGCGCAACGGATGGTGGCGACGGGATCGCTTGCGCCGACATTGAAGTCAGGCGATATGGTCATCCTCGACAATCTCTCCAGCCACAAAAGCGAGAGGGCTGCGGCAATCCTCAAGGCACACCTGCGAAAAGCACGAGCGCGAACCATCGAAGCTCTGTGGCAGGCCGTCGGATCAATCTGCGACCTCTACTCACCAGACGAATGCTGGAACTATCTCAAAGAAGCTGGCTATGTTGCAGATTAAACGCAAACCGCCCTGATCCGTCTTTCAAATCACGATAAAACAGCGTGATATATGAATGGAATGGAATTTTATCGTCTTGAATAAACATTTCAATTACCTCCCCCACTTCGTCTTCCCCTGTTTCCCAAACCGCCCCTTCCTGGTCCCCGGCTTGCCCTCATTGCTCCGCCCGACCAGCGGTGCGCGTTTTTCTCCGTCGGGGATGCCGAGTTCATCGGCTTCCAGCCGCCGGATTTCGTCACGCAAGCGCCCAGCCTCCTCAAACTCCAGATCCGCCGCAGCGTTGCGCATCCGGCCTTCGAGTTCCTCGATGTAGCTGCGCAGATTATGCCCGACGAGGTGGTTGCGGGAATCGTCTTCAAGCTCGACCAGCACACCGTCGCGGCTGGCGGTGTCAGCAATGATATCAGCGATACCGCGTTTGATGCTTTCGGGGGTGATGCCGTGTTCCACGTTGAACGCGTGCTGCTTTTCGCGGCGGCGGTCGGTTTCTGCCATGGCGCGTTCCATCGAGCCGGTGATCCGGTCAGCATAGAGGATCACCCGGCCATCGACATTGCGCGCGGCGCGGCCAATGGTCTGGATCAGCGACGTTTCACTGCGCAGAAAGCCTTCCTTGTCGGCGTCCAGAATGCACACCAGCCCGCATTCGGGAATGTCGAGGCCTTCGCGCAGCAGGTTGATCCCCACCAGCACATCATAGACCCCGCGCCGCAGATCGCGGATCAGTTCGATGCGTTCGAGCGTTTCGACATCGCTGTGCATATAGCGCACCCGCAGGCCCGCCTCGTGCATGAATTCGGTGAGGTCTTCGGCCATGCGCTTGGTCAGCGTGGTGACAAGGGTGCGATAGCCGGCCGCCGCGACCTTGCGGCATTCCTCGATGCAATCCTGCACCTGGTCCTCGACCGGGCGGATCAGCACCGGCGGGTCGATCAGCCCGGTCGGGCGGATCACCTGTTCGGCAAAAACACCGCTCGCCTCTTCCATTTCCCACTTACCCGGAGTCGCCGAGACCGCCACCGTCTGCGGCCGCATCGCGTCCCATTCGTTGAAGCGCAGCGGGCGGTTATCAATGCAAGAGGGCAGGCGAAAGCCATATTCGGCCAGCGTGATCTTGCGGCGGTGATCGCCTTTGGACATCGCGCCGATCTGCGGCACCGTCTGGTGGCTTTCATCGACGAACAGCAGGGCATTGTCGGGCAGATATTCGAACAGCGTCGGCGGCGGTTCACCCGGCAGGCGGCCGGTGAGGAAGCGGCTGTAGTTCTCGATTCCCGCGCAGCTGCCCGTGGCGGCGATCATCTCCAGATCGAAATTGGTGCGCTGCTCCAGCCTTTGTGCTTCGAGCAATTTGCCCTCGATCTCCAGCTCTTTCAGCCGCTCGGCGAGCTCAAAGCGGATCGCGTCCGCCGCCTGCTTCATCGTCGGCCCCGGCGTGACATAATGCGAATTGGCATAGACCCGCACCGTATCGAGGCTGGCACCCTTCTTGCCGGTCAGCGGATCGAATTCGCTGATTGCCTCGATGTCATCACCGAAGAAACTGATCCGCCATGCGGTATCTTCAAGGTGGCTGGGGAACAGTTCGAGATTATCGCCGCGCACACGGAAATTGCCGCGGGCGAAGGCGGTGTCATTGCGCTTGTACTGCAAGGCGACCAGCTTGCGGATGATCTCGCGCTGGTCCTCCGTGCCGCCCTTTTTGAGGTCAAAGATCATCGCCGAATAGGTCTCGACCGAGCCGATGCCATAGATGCAGCTGACCGAGGCGACGATGATCACATCATCGCGTTCGAGCAGCGAACGGGTGGCCGAATGGCGCATCCGGTCAATCGCCTCGTTCACCGAGCTTTCCTTCTCGATGTAGGTATCGCTGCGCGGCACATAGGCCTCGGGCTGGTAGTAATCGTAGTAGGAGACGAAAAACTCCACCGCATTGTCCGGGAAGAAGCTGCGAAACTCGCCATAGAGCTGCGCGGCGAGGATCTTGTTGGGCGCGAGGATCAGCGCCGGGCGCTGCAATTGCTCGATCACCTTGGCCATGGTGAAGGTCTTGCCCGAGCCGGTAACGCCGAGCAGCACCTGCGTGCGATCTTGTTGGCCAATCCCCGCGACGAGATCGGCGATGGCGGTCGGCTGGTCGCCAGCGGGCTGATATTCGGAGACGATGCGAAACGGCCTGCCCGGCTCTACCTTTTCGGGCCGCTGCGGCTTGTGCGGGACAAAGCTGGCCGAGGTGTCGGGCTCTTCAAGCCCGCGGCGGATGATGATTTCGGCCATGTTCAAGCTATGGCCGTTCCGTATGCGTTCCGCAATGGGGGGAGGAAGCACCACTGTCCTTGTGCTGTAACAATAATGTGATAGCCTTATCGCCCTTTGTTTCCCCTCGTTCACCAAGGGTTAGGGAAGCTGATGGCAGGATAGGTGCATGGCCGAATTTGACACTTGGAGCAGTGATCTGCGGATGCGCAGCCGGGCTTGGGGCGATGAGATCGCTCGCCGCACGGCGCTGGCGCGTGAGCAGCGACCGCAGGGTGTTTTCGGACCGCGCGCACACTTGCTGTGGGGCGAACTGGCCAGCTTTGGCATGGTCGCTCGCCGCCTGCCGCGCATTCACCCCGCTGAGCGTCCGCAGCCAGTCATGCTGCTTCCGGGATTCGGATCGCACCCGCTGCGCATGGCGCGGCTGGGGCGGGCGCTGACCGCTGCCGGTCATGCGGTGAGCGACTGGGGGCAGGGCTTCAACCTTGGCCCGACCGAAGCGAATTTCGCGCAGTTGCTCGACCGGATCGAGGAACAGGCACGAGAAAACGGCGCGCCGGTAGCACTGGTCGGCTGGAGCCTTGGCGGGATTTTCGCGCGTGAGGCGGCGAAGAAGCTGCCGCAGTCGGTGGCGCGGGTGATCACCATGGGCACGCCTTTTTCGGGCGATCGCCACGCCAACAACGCCTGGCGCGCCTATCAGCTGATCACCGGACACAGCGTCGATGCCCCGCCGATCGGCAGCGACTCTGCCGGTAAGCCTCCGGTGCCGACCATTGCATTGTGGAGCCCGCGCGATGGCGTGGTCTCTCCCAGATCGGCGCGGGGCCGCCCCGGCGAGCGCGACCGTGCTGTCGCGGTGCGCTGCGCCCACATGGGTTTCGCGCTTGATCCGGCGGTGATCGCCGAAGTGCTGCGCCAGCTTGATCGCGAAGATTAAATCTCAGTGGCAATAGGAACTGCGCGATAGCTCCAGATGGAAGTGATCGCGGTGTGCGGCGTTGTAATTGGGGCCGAGCACGGTGCCGAAGCGCTTGCAGGCGCTGGCGTGGATGGTGGTGAGGAAGCGGCGTTCTGCGGCGCTGCCGGTGAACCAGCCGGGGGTCAGGCTGATCCGCCGTCCGTCCGCCAGCACAAAGGCGGAAATGTCGATGGCATTGGCGGTGGCATGGGCTGAGCGGCGATCACGGCCCGCGACATTGCGGCAGCTATAGCTGCCCATGGTCTCGATGCGTTGCAGCGGGCTGCCAAGGATCTGCCGTGCCGCGCGGTCAACGCCAAAGCGCGCCCATGCGGCGAAGGTCTGCGCCAAGGGGCAGGTGACCGGGCCAAGGTTGCTAACACCCAGCAGTGCATCATCGCTGCGCAGGCTGGCGAGGCGCACCGTTCCCAAAGTCGAACATCCTGCGCCGAAGTATTGATCTGGCAAGGGCGTGAAGCTGGCCTTGGTCTGACCAAGGCCGGAAAGGCACTGCTGCGCTTCGGGACGGGGTGAGAAGATCGCGGTCGATTGGCGCACGGACTGTTGTTCGCGGCCTTGCGGGATCGCTCCGCAGGCGGAAAGCAGGGGCATCAGCGGCAGCAGGGCAAGCATGAAGCGCATGGGCACTGCCTGCGCCGCTCGTGATTAACGGCCGGTCTGCAATCATGGTTAATGGGTAGGTAATCTTGCGAGAGACCAAAACAAAGGAGCCTTGCGGACGCTGGGTCCGCAAGGCTCCTGTTTGTCGATCAAAGTGGAATCAACAGGCCTATTTTGCCCCCAGACCCTTGATGTCCCCGACGACAATTTCGTAAAGACGAAGGACGACGCGCGTTGCCAGAGCGCCGGCAACTGCAAGTGCAACATTGACCATCACAGCTTCGAGTTGAGCGCCGAACTGCGGGATATTGCCCAGAGCTGCTCCGACGGCGGGCAGGACCAGAACGGTCAGCGCCAACCGCATGAAGTCATCGGGGCCATAAGCAAAGCCGGCGATGATGCCGAGCAGAACCAGCACCAATGGAACGTTGGTAGGAATGGCGATAAACGCCGCAACGATTGCAAGAATGATAGCCAGCGCACGCGCCAGCCCGGCGACCTTATTGAGCATTTGCCCCTCCAGAGTTGTTTACCCCAATCAGACCGGTGTTCCGGCCTATCGGGGAAGTTACATATTAAACGGGGAATTAACAAAGTATTTTTTGTGCGCGGTAAAATACTGAAAATAAATAATTATTACATATTTTCCAAATTCCGTCCCGCGACGGGACGCGCGAATTTTGCGATAAAGGCCTCATGCAGCATTTGTGCAGCATCGGGGCGACATTGCCTGACCGCGCTTGTGAATGGCCTGTGGAGCACCCGTCAATGCACTTGACATGCTGCACTGCACCACTAAGTGCGGCGCCGGGCCACGCGGTCCCAACGCCGCGCGTGCTCTCTGTAAGGAGAGACTACAATGACTGCACCTATGCCGACGCGCAAACCCGCGCGTCCGTTCTTCTCATCCGGTCCCTGCGCCAAGCCGCCCGGATATTCCCCAGACAAACTTGCAACGACAAGCCTTGGCCGCTCGCACCGCGCCAAGATCGGCAAGTCGCGCCTGCAATTGTGCATCGATCTGATGCGCGAGGTTTTGCAGTTGCCCGATACGCACCGCATCGGCATCGTTCCGGGGTCTGATACTGGTGCCTTTGAAATGGCGATGTGGACCATGCTCGGTGCCCGCGGCGTTACCGCGCTGGCATGGGAAAGCTTCGGCGATGGCTGGGTGACCGATGCCGTCAAGCAACTCAAGCTCGATCCATGCGTGATGCGCGCCGATTATGGCCAGCTGCCCGATCTCGACAAGGTTGATTGGTCGGACGACGTGCTGTTCACCTGGAACGGAACGACCTCTGGCGTGCGCGTCCCCGATGGCGAATGGATTCCTGATACTCGCGAGGGGCTGTCGTTTGCCGATGCCACCAGCGCGGTGTTTGCCTATGACATTCCGTGGGACAAGATCGATGTCGCGACGTTCTCGTGGCAGAAGGTGCTGGGCGGCGAGGGCGGCCACGGTGTGCTGATCCTCGGCCCCCGCGCGGTTCAGCGACTGGAGGAATATACCCCGGCATGGCCATTGCCAAAGGTGTTCCGCCTGACTTCCAAGGGCAAGCTGTCCGAAAGCGTGTTCAAGGGCGAGACAATCAACACGCCGTCGATGCTGGCGGTTGAAGACGCGATTTTCGCGCTCGAATGGGCGAAGTCGGTTGGCGGTCTGGAAGGCCTGAAGGCGCGCTGCACCGCCAATTCCG
>JANOYZ010000143.1:0-3821 GCA_031429135.1 Novosphingobium sp.
GCCCGCCCTTGCCGATCACCGACAGCAGCCAGTCGCCTCCGGCGGGGAGCGAACTGGCGCTGATTGCCCTCGCCCGCAGCATCGATCTCGCGCTCAATGCCTATGCCCTGCGGCCACCACTGCCACCACCTCCGGGAGAAAAATGATGCGGATTATCTGCCTGTTCAACCTTAAGCCCGGTGCCGATGCTGATGCCTACGAAACCTGGGCACGCGGGATCGATATTCCCGGAGTCAACGCGCTGGGATCGGTTCGCAGCTTCACCGTTCACCGCGCCAGCGGCGTTTTCGGATCGGATGCCAAACCGCCCTATGACTATATCGAGGTAATCGACATAGACGCGATGGACGGTTTCGTTGCCGACATAACCAATCCAGAATTTCAGAAAGTCGCGGCTGCTTTCGGTGCGTTCACTGACAATCCGTGCTTTGTCCTGACCGATGACCTTTGATCCCATGGCGCGTTTTGCAGGCAAGACTGTGGTGGTTACCGGATCGGGCCGGAACAAGGGGCTAGGTCAGGGTATCCTGCAACGCTTTGCCGACGAGGGCGCGAACTGTGTGGTCTCTGACGTGACAATCACTGCTGAGGCTGAAGAAGTCGCCGAGGAGTTGCGCGGGCGCGGAGCGCAGGTCGCCACAGTTGCCTGCGACGTTTCCGATCCCGCGCAATGCACTGTTCTGATCGCCGAAGCTGTTACGTCGTTCGGCGGAATCGATGTGCTGGTCAACAACGCCGGCATCGGCTTCATGATGAAGCCCATGCTCGAGGTTGATCCGGCCGACTGGGCCAAAGTGATTGCGGTGAACCTCTCGGGCGCTTTCTATTGCACCCAGGCAGCAGCGCGTGAAATGGTCAAGCGCAGCCAGGAAACTGGCAGGCTGGGGGGACGAATTATCAATATTGCCAGTCAGGCCGCCAAGACCGCCTTTCCGCACTTGCCCGCTTATGTCAGCTCAAAACACGGCATGATCGGGTTGACTCGGGCGAGTGCCGTGGAGCTGGGAACACATGGCATAACGGTGAATGCCGTCTGCCCTAACCATGTCACCACAGCTTTGGGGGCGGAGCAGAATGCCTACTTCTCGAAGTTGCTCGGTTTTTCCTCGGTTGAGGCTTATCTCGCCAATATGGCTGCAAAAAACCCGATGGGCCGTCCAGGCCTCCCCGGCGATACTGCGGCAGCCTGTGCCTGGCTGGCCAGCGATGACGCCTTTTACGTGACCGGTGAGGCGATCAACGTCTCGGGCGGGGAGGAGATGCATTGATGCGTGAGGAGAGGATCGACTGGCCGGATGGTGCCAAAATGGCGCTGTCAGTGGTGGTCAATGTTGAAGAGGGGTCCGAACAGACCATTGCTCGCGGCGACAAGGGGATGGAGCCGGTCGATGAGCTGGGCATCTTCGTCAAGGCACCGATCCGCAACTATGCCAACGAATCGAACTATCTCTATGGCATCAAGGCGGGCGCGCCACGCGTGGTCAAGCTGCTCAAGCAGTTCGATATCATGGCCAGCTGGACCGTTGCTGCAATGAGCCTTGAGAACCATCCTGAAATTGCTCAGGCGATCGTTGATCTAGGGCACGAACCGGTCAGTCACGGCTGGCGCTGGATTCACCAGTTCAAGTTTTCCGAGGAGCAGGAACGCGAATTCATCCGCAAGGCGGTGGTCAGCATCGAAAAGACCTGCGGGGTGCGCCCATATGGCTGGCTATCGCGCTACATGCTCACGGACAACTCACGGCGGCTGCTGAGCGAGCAGGGCTTCACCTATCACATGGATGACTATTCAGGCGACGTGCCCTTCTGGGACCGGGAAACCGTGCCAGATAAGCCGATGGTGATAGTGCCATACCAGCTCGACAACAACGACATGAAGATGTGGACCGATCCGGCAATGTCGCCCGAACAATGGCTGGCCTATGCAATCGGCAACTTCGATCAGGTCTATCGCGAAGGCGTAGAGGGCAATCCCAAGCTGATGAGCCTGGGGCTGCATCTGCGGATTATCGGTCGCCCTGGGCGCATCTGGGCGCTGGAAGCATTCTTCCGGCATGTCCGCAAGCATCACGACGTCTGGGTGACATCGCGGCTGGCAGTGGCTGAGCATTTTGCGAAAGTGAGTCCGGCATGACTATTCGCCTCGAAAAGCACGGCGCCACCGCCCATCTGCTGATCGACCGGGCGGCCAAGCGTAACGCCTTCGATCTGGCGATGTGGCAGGCGCTGCCGCGCATTCTTGGTAATGTTGCCGAAGACCAGAACCTGCGCATGCTGGTGCTTCGCGCCGCGGAACCGGGGGCATTCTGCGCTGGGGCAGACCTTGGCGAGCTGCTTGCCAATAAGGACGACGTCAGCTGGCGCGCGGCCAATCAAAGCGCAATCAATCGCGCGCAGTTCGAACTGGCGCGCTTTGAACTGCCGACGATTGCCTTCGTCGATGGTGATTGTGTGGGCGGTGGCTGCGGCCTGGCGCTGGCTTGCGATCTGCGGGTTGCCACCGGCAGGGCGCGTTTCGGGATCACCCCGGCCAAATTGGGTCTGGTCTATCCGCTGCACGATGTGAAGTTGCTGACTGATCTGGTCGGACCGGGCCAGGCAAAAAGGCTGCTGTTTACCGGTAGCCTGATCGGATCAGAAGAAGCCTTGCGCATCGGGCTGATCGAGGCGATGGGCGAAGATATCGCGATCTTCGCTGACCCGATCCTTGCCGTCTCGCCGCATTCGGCGCGGTCAATAAAAGGCATGGTGAGGCGCGTGCTCGATGGCCAGGTGCGCGACGATGACGATACGCTGGCGATGTTCGCAGCGGCCTTTACCGGCCCCGATTTCCTCGAGGGAATCAGTGCCTTTGTCGATAAACGCAAGCCGGAGTTCCGACGGTGACTCTTGCGCACGGCTCGATCTTGGGCGGACTATCCACTGTCCCCGATCTTGATTCGGCGGTGGAGTGTTATCGTGATATGCTCCAGCTTGATCTGGTCCACACCGGGCCGCTCGAAGCTGGCCTTGCGGCAAGCTGGGGCGCGCCTGCCAGTGCCGGGGCGCGATGTGCGGTTTTGCGGCCGTCCAGTGGTAGCTGCTGCTGGTTCCGGCTGGTCGAACAACCCAGACACCCTGCGTTCAAGCCGACCACCAGCTTTGGTTGGGGAGCGTTCGAATGCACGGTGGAGGATGTGTTCGGCTGGCCCGCGCGGCTTGCCGGAAGTGGCTTCACCATCGTTGGACAGCCGCGCGCTCTGCCAGGAATGGACGCTTTTGTTCCGATGCAGGTGCTGGGGCCAGGGGATGAGATGGTTTATTTGAACCAGGTTTTTGGCGACATGCCAAACACCGATCTGCCCCGCGCGGGGGCAATCACCGACCGGATATTCATCGTCATCCTTGGCACTCCCGATCACGCGGCCAGCTGCCGGTGGTATCAAGAACGGCTGGGGCTCGATCTCGCCGATACATTCGAGTTGCCCTACATGATGATCAACCAGGCCTTTGACCTGCCTGCCGATCACATCAGCACGCTGACCATGATCCAGGCCGGACGCATGCCGATCATCGAGGTGGATGACTATCCACCGCAGGCCGGCCCCCGAAGACACCACCCCGGCATGTTGCCGCCTGGCAATGCTCTGGTGACGCTGGGCATGGACGATCTCGATGATTGCGAGGTCAACTGGATCAGCCCGCCGGTGCTCCGCGATGGCCCGCTCTATGAAGGCCGGCGCACAGCGACGACGCTTGGTCTGGCGGGGGAGCTGCTCGAACTGGTGGAGCTTGGCTGAAATCGCCTAAATAAAAAATGGCTCCCTGAGTAGGATTCGAAC
>JANOYZ010000144.1:0-6348 GCA_031429135.1 Novosphingobium sp.
GACGAGATCAGGATGATCGGAATTTTTACCTTGAATTCAAAACAAAGTCCGCTCATGCTGAGCTTGTCCAAGCCCGCGCGCCACCCTCACCGCACCCTTTTCAACACCACATAAACCGCCCCTGCCCCGCCGTGCCGGGGATGCGCCAATCTGACAGCCGCGATCTTGCTCGCATGATTGCCCGAGGCCAGCCAATCGAGCAGCTTGGCGCGAATCGCCCCGCGCTTGACCCCGCGATCCGCCGCATCGACCGGACGCGGGCGGCCAGTGATCACCAGCACCACCCGCGCGCCCTGCGCACGCGCCAGAGTCAGCCCATGCTCCAGCCGGGTCCATGCGGCGTCCAGCGAATGACCATGCAGATCGAGGGTGAAATCGGGTGCCACGGTGCCGGTTTCGAGGCGGCGATCCCACGATGCATCAAGGCCGTGACGATCAAGCGGGCGCGATGGCGCGGTTGATGGTGGTGGCAGCGCAGACACGGCCGGAACGCGGCCTTTAATTTTGCGGATGACCGGCGGCTTGATCATCTGCGCTGCCGGGATTGGTGAAGCATCAATCGTATCAGGACGCTTGCGCCCCTTGATCGGCTTCACCGTCGCGGCGACGCGCGCCCACAAGGCCGCTTCCTCGGGGCTGAGACCCCGCGGACTGCGCATTACTTTTCGCTCAGCCGGGCGAGCGTTCCTTTTGGCAGGAACAGCAGTGCATCGCCGCGCGCGGTCATGCCGCCGGCGATGGTTCGGGCAGATGGCCCCGCGCCCCAGAACGTATCATAACGATTGGCGCCCTTGATCGCACCACCAGTATCCTGCGCAATCCACAGTCCTGACGCTTCCGCCCGGTCAACATTCAGCCAGACGGGCGCACCAAGAGGTGTATAATTAGGATCGGTAGCAACGCTCGACTGGCCGCGAACCGGCACGCCCAGCGCGCCGAGCGGTCCGTCACCGGTCAGTTCGCGGAAGAACACCCAGCTCAGGTTTTCGCGCATGATCGCCTTGCCCTCTTCGGGATGCTCGCGCAGCCAGGCCATCAGCCCTTGCATCGAGGTGGGGTATTGCCCTGCCCCGCCAACCAGTCCGCGTTGTCGCATCAGTGATCCGATGCCGACATATTCGCGGCCATTGGTCCCGGCATAGCCGATGCGCATCACCGTGCCATCGGGTGCGATCAGGCGGCCTGAGCCCTGAATGTGCAGGAAGAAGAGTTCGATGGGATCAGCGGCATAACCGATTTCCAGGCCTTTATTGGCCAGCACCCCGTCTTCAATCGCAGCGCGATGGTGGTAAGGCACGAATCTGCCGTTCTCGTCGATGCGGCCAAGCGGCGGGGTGCCGGTGCGTTGTTCAGACGAAATCTGGTCAGGCCAGCCGCGTGTGATATCTGGCGGCAAGCTATAGACCGGTACGCCAAATCCCGGCTGCAAGGTGCGTGTTCCGGCGATTTCGGGTTCATAATAGCCGGTGAGGAAGGCTCTGCCCTCACCTACCTGCACCGTTTCAAAATAGCGCGCAAAAAAGGCTGGCGCGTCCAGCGCTGGCCAAGTCGGCGCAGCATTGCACGATGCCGTCCAGTCATAAGCGCGGGTCAGCCCGCTGGTGTCATCGCGGGCCAGCAGCCTCGGGCAGCTTTCGATATAGGAACGCAGCGCCGCGCTTGCCCGGCCATTGCTTAGCGGCAGTGATTCAATCGCTGGCCCCGCGCGAATACCCAGCAAAAGCGCGCTGGGCGGCGGCGGCGGAACCGGCGTGGGGATGGCGCTGGGCACCGGCATGGGCACACCACCCGGCGGGTGCGCCTCGGGAATCAGCGTACAGGCAGAAAACGCAAGGGTGGCGATGAACGTGGCAGCAATCCGGCCAAGCTTCATCATAACGCGGATCAGGCCTCGTCAGTCTCGTCGAGCAGCCAGTCCGGAACATCGGAGCGCAGATTGCGGCTGAACGTCCACAGATCGGTTGCTTCGACCGCATCTGTCAGCGATCCGGCGATCATTGCGCCCTTGGCATCGCGGGTAACCGCAGCGATATCGGCGGTGAAACGCACGGTAACCCGCGCCATCGGCGCATCATAGCTGGCCGACGTGATGATCGCGTCTTCGATACGCACCAGCCGGTTTTCGAGGCTCTCCCCCGCTTGCTGGCGCGCATCAATTGCCGCAGCAAATCCTTCATAGACATCGCTATCGCACAGCTGGCCAAGTTCTTCCTTGTCGCCGCGCCAGTAGGCTTCAAGCACCATGCGGTAGGCACCCTGAGCGCCAGCGAGGAAGCTGGTGATATCAAAGCGCCGGTCAACTGCGGCAATTTCACGCAAGCTCCGCTCGGCGACGGGCAATATACCCTGCAATTCGCGCAGCTGCGGGGGATTGAGCGGGCGATCACCGGTTTGCGGCGCAGCAGCGCGCGGCGGCAAAGCAGCCTTGCCATCGGCTCCGGCATCAAACCGTCCCTGAATCACCTCTTCCTCATGCTCGGCACGGCGGCCAAGCACCGAATAGAGGCGCAGACCCAGAAAAGCTGCGATCAGGGCCAGGATGACGATTTCGACGGTCACGTCCTTAACTTTCATTCCCGCCGCGAAATGGCGCGGCTTGGTGCTATAGTGCATCAGATAGGTAAGATTGACAAATGAACAACGCGTGAGTGCAGGCATAGTAACATTTTTCGCGGTGAAGCGATGCCTGCGCGCCACAAAGCGGATTTGCAATCCGCCTGAGTCTCACCCTTGAACTTGCGCCAGCCCCCCCAGCGCGCTAGTCGCGCCGCCAATTGCAGCTTATTTTAGCAGAAAGCGAATCCCATGGCCGAAGATGGCAACGTAATTACCGATCTCGATCTTGACGGCCCAGGCCCGAACAGCTTGCCTAATGGAGAAGATACCGGGCCGGCTGCCGGGATCATCTCGCAATATGTCAAGGATCTCTCGGTTGAGAACCCCAATGCGCCAATCGCCTTCCAGTGGCAGGATGCACCGCAGCTCGATGTGCAGTTCAACATCACCGCAACCCCCATCGACGCCGAGGTCACCGAAGTTGAGCTGAAGGTTTCGCTCACCTCCAAGTGTGAAGCCGGCACCGCATTTATCGTTGATCTGGCCTATTGCGGCCTGATCGGCATGCGCGGGCTTGAGCCTGAGCAGATGCACGCCTTCACCTATGCCGAAGCGCCGCGCATACTGTTCCCTTTCGCCCGCCGGGTGATTGCCGATGCCGTGCGCGATGCCGGTTTCCCGCCGGTGATGCTCGAGCCGATCGATTTCAACGGCCTGTACATGCAGCAGCTCGCCCAATCGCAGCAAGTTGCTGAGGGCGAACCGGCAGGCAACGCCTGAGGCTTCGGGCCTTGCCCAAGTCCCCCATTCCCGCTCATGCTGAGCCTGTCGAAGCACACGCGCCAAGCTCGGAACTTGCGCGCCGCCTTCGACAGGCTCAGGCTCAGGCTGAGCGGGCTTTGAGAATTGGGCAGATGCTGACGGACCAAAGATGAACCTGACCCGCGCCCTTGGCACAGTCGGCGGGCTGACGCTCGTCAGCCGGGTACTGGGTCTGGTGCGCGACAGCCTGTTCGCGCGCTTTGTCGGGGCGGGTTTTGCCTCTGATGCCTTCCTCGTCGCCTTTCGCCTGCCCAATATGTTCCGCGCGCTGTTTGCCGAAGGGGCTTTTTCCTCGGCCTTCATCCCGATGTTCAACCAGAAGGTCGGTGAGAAAGACGGACCGGGCCTGCCCGCAGGCATCGCCTTTGCCGAACAGGCGCTGGCCGTGCTGCTGCCGGTGCTGCTGGTGATGACGGTCTTGCTCGAGGTCTTCGCCTGGCCCGTGACTTTCGCACTTTCAGGCAAGTTCAACGGGGTAACCCCTGATCAGTTCGCTTTCGCGGTGGAACTGGCCCGGTTCCAGATTCCCTATCTGCTGTTCATCAGCCTGGTCTCGCTGCTCGGCGGCATCCTCAATTCGCTGCACAAGTTCTGGGTCAACGCCGCCGCCCCGATCCTGCTCAACCTGACGCTGATTGCCGCGCTGCTGCTGTTCCACGATGCCGATCCACTGATCACTGCCCGCTATCAGTCAATCGCCGTAAGCATCGCCGGACTGTTGCAATTCTTCTGGCTGGCCTGGGCTGCCAAGCGCAACGGGATCAGCCTCAAACTGCGCCGCCCGCGCCTCAATCCAGAGGTCAAGCGGCTGCTCAAGCTGATCCTGCCTGCGGCCGCAGGTGCTGGCGCGGTGCAGATCAATCTGGTGATTTCGACCGCGCTTGCCGCCTCGCTGCTGGCGCACGGCAGTGTCACCTACATCTACATGGCCGACCGGCTGAACCAGCTGCCGCTTGGTCTGATCGGCATCGGGCTTGGCACCGTGCTGCTGCCGATGATCTCGCGCCAGCTGGGTAGCGGTGACGAGGCGGCGGCGATGGAGACGCAGAACCGGGGGATGGAGCTGGCGCTGCTGCTCAGCCTCCCTGCTACGGTGGCGCTGGTGATCTGCGGCGAGCCAATCGCGGCGGGCCTGTTCGGCTATGGCCGGTTCACGGCTGAGGACGTTCATTTTACCGCTCAGGCGCTGGCCGCCTTCTCTGTTGGTCTGCCGAGTTATGTCCTCATCAAGGTTCTGACGCCGGGTTTCTATGCAAGGCAGGACACCCGCACACCGGTGCGGTTTGCCGTGATTTCAATGCTGGTAAATCTTGCGCTCAACCTCGCGCTGATCATGCCGCTGCAACATATGGGACCGCCGCTGGCGACCGCCATCGCTTCCACCGTCAATGTCGCGCTGCTTTACTGGATGCTGCGCAAACGCGGGCACTTTGTGGCTGATGCGAGGCTGAAGCGCCGCGCATGGCGTCTCGCGCTGGCGGCTCTGGTGATGGGCGGGGTTCTGTGGACCGCGCAAGGTCTGCTGGCTCCCTATGTCCACGGCAGCTGGTACGAACGGATCGGCGCGCTTAGCCTGTTGGTGACAGCGGGCTGCCTGGTCTATGCACTGGCGACATTTGCTCTCGGGGCCTTTACCCGCGACGACATCAAATTCCTCCGGCGCGAACGCGCCTCCTGACCACGGATCAACAGCATGCGCGTAGTTTCCGGCATCCAGCCGACCGGCAATCTTCACCTTGGTAATTATCTGGGGGCGATCCGCAATTGGGTGAAGATGCAGGAAGAAGTCACCGCAAGTGGCGGACAATGTCTCTATTTCCTCGCTGATCTCCACGCCATTTCGATGCCGCATGTCCCCGCTGACCTCGCCGCCAGCACACGTGAGATGGTCGCCGCGCTGGTCGCTTGCGGGATCGATCCTGACAAGTCGGTGCTGTTCAATCAGGCGCAGGTTCCCGCCCATGCCGAGCTGCAATGGCTGTTGACCGGCACCGCGCGGATGGGCTGGCTGAACCGCATGACCCAGTTCAAGGACAAGTCCGGCAAGAACCGCGAAGGTGCCTCCATCGCGCTTTACACATACCCGGTGCTGCAAGCCGCCGACGTGCTGCTTTATCAGGCGACGCATGTGCCGGTGGGCGAGGATCAGAAGCAGCATCTCGAGCTCGCCCGCGACATCGCGCAAAAGTTCAACAACGACTTTGCACCAAAGTACGAGAATGGCGATGTGCAACCGGTCTTCACCCTGCCCGAACCGATCATCCCGCCCGAAGCCGCCCGCATCATGAGCCTGCGCGATGGCTCGGCGAAGATGAGCAAGAGCGATCCATCGGACATGAGCCGCATCAACCTGACCGACGATGCCGATACGATCATGGCCAAGGTCAAGAAGGCCAAGTCTGACGCCGACGTCTTGCCCGGCGATGCCAAGGGGCTGGAAGGACGGCCCGAAGCGGCGAACCTCGTCGGTATCTATGCGGCGATGGCCGGGACCAGCGTTGCTGCGGTGCTGGGCGAGTTTGGCGGTGATGGTTTTGACCGGTTCAAACCGGCGCTCGGCGAACTGCTGGTCGAAAAGCTGGCACCAATCAACGCGCGCTTCGTCGAACTGCGACAGGATCAGGCTGCGCTTGATGCGATCCTGCGCAAGGGCGCTGCAAAGGCCCGGACGCTGGGCGCGCCAACGCTTGAGGCGGCTTACACGGCGCTGGGTCTGGTTCGGGGTTAGTGATCCCTAAAATGTTGATTCAGTATACCATTCAGAATTTCGTTCTGTGATTTCTTGGCTTTGTCAGTCTCTTCACGAATCAATCCGCGGAAGTGATCATCGACCTCCAGGTGTTTGGTCCCAGCATGTGATGGCCGGGTTTGACGATAAAGACATCGGGCTTTGATTTCCAGAGTTTCTCGATGGCCTCGTATGGCGTCCTGAACCTCAGAGCCTTGAGCTGCTTGGCAAAGTTGCAGGCG